>JBEKAF010000015.1:0-59918 GCA_050018355.1 Terriglobales bacterium
GCTTGCTCAGTTTCAGAAACCGATCGGCGTCGTCGCCACTAAAGAAGATGCAGCTGCTGAGATGGAACAACGCAAACCAAATCCCAGGGGTACGACACCAGACGAGCGTCTTCTATGGTGACAGGGGTTGGATGTCGCGGAAATCTCCCCGCCTTCCGGTCGAGGGGGAAGTATTTTCCTTGACATCCCCTTATATAGATCCTTGACATCCCCTTATATAGATCAGGCGTTAGCACTCAAAACCCCTGTCAATGAGCGATATTGATTCCATGACAAAGTCGGCTCCCGTACCCGAGTAAACTTTGGCGGTGCAAACCAACCAAAAAGGCTCGGGAGACAAGGAGCCGAACAATGATCATTATAGGATGCGATTACCACCCGAGCTTCCAACAAATTGCTTTTGTGGATACCGAAACTGGGGAACTGCAAGAGCGGCGACTGCAGCACCGTGAGGAAGCGGAGAAGTTTTACCGTGAGCTCGCGGCACAGGGGATGAAGGTGCGGGTGGGGATGGAAGCGAGCGGGCATGCGCGCTGGTTTGAACGACTGCTCTCCGAGCTGCAGTTTGAGCTGTGGATCGGAGACGCCGCCGAGATCCGTGCGAAACGGGTACGCAAGCAGAAGACGGATCGCCAGGATGCGCAGCTCATTCTGCGATTGATGCTGGAAGATCGCTTTCCCCAGATCTGGGTACCGAGCTGGGAGAATCGCGATCTGCGGCAACTGCTGTGGCATCGTCACCGGATGGTGCAGGCGCGCACGCGGATCATGAACCAACTACAAGCCGTGGCGCTGAACGAGGGCCTACGCTGCAAGAAGAGGTTGTGGCGGGAAGCCGGACGGGAGCAACTGGAGGCGTTCCGGTTAGCCCCGTGGGCGAGCCTGCGCCGGCGCGACCTGCTGGAGTTGCTGGACCGACTGAACCCGACGATCGCGAAGCTGACGCAGGCGATTGAGCAGGAAGTGGAGAAATGTTCCGAGGCTCGGCGCTTGAGGACGCATCCCGGGGTTGGGTCACTGACGGCGCTGGCCTTCGTGCTGATCATCGGGAGAGCGGATCGGTTTCAGTGTGGCAAGCAGATCGCGAGTTATCTGGGACTGGTGCCATTGGAGAAGTCGAGCGGGAACCAGCGACGCCTGGGCCATATCACGAAGCAAGGCAACTCGCTGCTGCGTTTCCTGTTAGTGGAAGCGGCGCAAGTCACGGCGCGCAGCATCCCGGAATGGCGGAGTAAGTATGTCCACCTGACGATGCGGCGAGGACGGAAAATCGCCAAGGTCGCCATGGCGCGGAGACTGGCGGTTCGCATGTACTGGATGATGCGCAAGGGATGGGATTACGAGCGGTTGACAAAGTTCGGTTCGCATGCGGGAAAGCCCGGATCAGGCGATGGTGTGAAGTAAAACATCGAGCAATTGAGTGGGTATCCCGCTCCTCTTCACGGGGGAGTTCGAATTAATAATCATGATCGAAAGTGTGACCGAAGAGATGCATGGGTCGGATCGATTTCTGACCTGAAACTGATTACGAGCGGGCCTTGGTTGGTATGGCAGAACCTTCAACTAGAGCGAAATGGCGCGCTCCTCGGAGTGCACGGGTTAGTACGCTCAAAAAGTGCTTGACAAGGATCCACATTGTCAGAGAGGCGATTTTATGACAGCAATCAGCAGGTAATCCCGCCCATTGCGCTCTGCTCGCTACTTTCCGCTGGATGGACTCCAAACACTTGGTAGCCGCCGACCTTTAGGGTTCATCATGCCCCCGGATGCTACCATCCGGCGCTTGTCGCGGAAGCATCCTCAACATGTCGCTGCCTTACCTTAGTAATCTGGTCCGGCACAGCCCGGCGTCCCTATGATGCGAGAATGGCGCGGAAAAGCAAGCGGTGAAGATGACGCGACTAAGTTGTCATCGTTTCCGGTCGAATCAGGTGCGGCTCGCGCTGAGTGTGCTGGCCTACAACCTGGGCAACTTGTGGCGGCGGCTGGCGTTGCCCAAACGAATCGAGCACTGGTCCGCATCACGCACGACTGGCAACGTGAACGGATAATGGGGAAATAGTGGCAGCCGCGAGTCGAAAAAGTAGTGTTGCACAAAAGAGCGTTGGGCCGTCGCAGCGATGGGCGACTACTCCCAATATATTGGCTCTTATAGCATCGGGACTGGCGATTGCCGTTTACCTCGGTGCGCTCAAATTTCCCTTCGTCTACGACGATCTGCCACAAATACTGCGCAACCCCCGGGTGCAGGAGTGGTTCTACCTGCCTCAGTACTTTACGCATGGCGTGTGGGCCCAAGTTGGGGGGCGGTCGGACAATTACTACCGCCCGCTCTTCCTGGCGTGGATGCTGCTGAACTTCAAAGTGTTCGGCACCGATCCCACGGGGTGGCACTTCACTGGATTGGTGCTGCATGCCCTGGTTACGTGGCTTGTGTACAGTGTAGCAGTGCGAGAGCTGCAGGACAAACTGGCGGCGGGATTCGCGGCGATTATCTTCGCGCTGCATCCGATCCACGTTGAGTCTGTGACCTGGGTTGCGGGAGCGAATGAGCCGCTGTGTGCGGCGTTCTTCCTCACTACTGTGCTTTGCTACTTCCGTTGGAGAGAGGGAGATGGCAAGGAGTGGCTCGTCGCGTCGCTGGCATGCTTCGTGTTGTCGATATTGGCGAAAGAGACGGCGATCGTCGCGCCGGGGATGATCTTCCTGTGCGAATGGATGGGAAGAGCGAAAGAAGAATGGTCTCCCCGCATGCGCGCGAGTTTGTTGACCATCGTGCCCTACGCGGGGCTAGTGGCGGTCTATTTTGGGGCACGCGAATTCGCCCTAAGAGACACCGTGCCGACGATAGTCGCTTCGAAAGCGTCTCTGCTGCTCACGCTGCCTGAGGTGATGTGGTTCTATATCAAACAATTGGTCTATCCCAGGCAGATGGCCTTGATCTATCCGTTCACCCCTATCAGCAGGCCGGGCGCGTGGAACTTCGTGCTGCCACTGCTCGCCCTGATTGCTGGGGGTGTGGGACTGTGGATTTGGATGCGACGCGACCAGCGGGCAAAGGCAGCTTGCGCTTGGATGTTGATTCCTCTGCTGCCGCCGCTGGCGGCCATCGCCCGTTTCCGTCACGACGACTTAGTGCACGATCGCTATTTGTATTTGCCCTCGTTTGGCTTCAGCATGCTGGTCGCAATCGCGCTGCGGAGAATTCTCGTCGGCGATCGCAAACTGTTTGGCATTCCAGCGGCACAGGCGGCTGTACTCACGTTGTTGGGCGTTGTGTTAGGTTTTGCAACGGTGAGGCAGATGGTCTACTGGTCGAGCGAACTTGCGGTTTACAACCGGGCGGTTGCAATCTCGCCGAACAATGTGCTTGCCCTGAACCTGCTGGGCTGCCACTTGTCGGATGTGGGAGAAGATGATCGCGCCGTGATCTACCTGGAACGCGCACTTTACGTTGATCCCGAGAATTACCGCGCGTTGGTGGCGCTCGGGTCTGCCGAGAACAATCTAAGGCACTATGACCGTGCGATCAATATCTTACTGCATGCCCTGAAGCTTGAACCCGATGACGGCGCCGTCTTATTCTTCCTCGGCGTGGCGCAGCTAGGCGCAAATCGTTTGAGCGACGCGGAAGCCTCTCTCCGTCGGTCAATTCAACTGGTTCCAGGTCAATCGCGGCAACATTACGTACTCGGATTGGTCTTGATGAAGGAAGGATGGCTGCTCGAAGCGCGTGAGGAGTTCCTCACCGAACTGAAGGTCAACCCCGCCCCCGACGCGCGAGCCCGGATCCACGAGATCGACCTGCGACTGGCCAAGGGCGCGCCTGCCAGCTGATAGAATGATGCCTCATTCTCTTCGACACCGGATGCGCCCGGAAGAATGCCACTGCCTGAGATGGGCCGAGAAAGCGCTGGTCGCCAGCGTCCAGCGGGATGAATGAAAGGGGGCATTCTGGCGCACGAGTCATCAAGACTTCAGCGCCTGGGTGATCCATAAAGTCGAATGAATCTTAAGAGGCTATTGCAGTCGGGTCGGAGGAGGCACGCTTACGCGCTGGCCTCCGTCCGCCGCTCAAACTGCACGTGCAGGTTTCCTGCATGCAGCTTTCGCGAAGACTCAGCGACGCCGGGATGACAAAGAAGGAATTAAGTCGAGCAACCGAACAAGCCCGTGGTCGCCATAAAGCTCACAACCTACCGCAAAGTGGGCGCCTTTTTATATTGCGTGTGATCGCGATTTTTCACGAACGACCGGTTAGCTGTCGCGGTAGGGACGACCATCGCTGATCGCCCCCCGCACAGATCCGTACAAGCGCGTTTACGCATACGGCTCTTACCAAGGATGAATGGCGGCAAAGGCTCCTTGCCGCACACCGTCCAATCCCTGGGACATGCGTTTCCCGCTCTGTGTCGGGGGCATGTGGGATTGAACGATGTTCTCCTCAGTCTGCGCCCTTCCCTCCCCGACCTCTGCGGAAGGTTGCCCTTCCTTGTTCGGCTGGTTCACTGGTACTACGGCACAGTCCGACTTCTCCTGTACGTGCACGTCCGCCGTTCGGTTTATGGCCTTCGCGGACCGGTCTTGATCGGGTGACCAAGACGTGCAGGAGATCTCCCGGTTCCCGTGCATGTTGTTTCTCAGCGTGCGCGGGTTCTTAGACTACGCAGGACCGACAATCCACTCGCGATTAGCATGGTTGTCGTGTTGCCTTCCTCCACTCGGAACGGAGTCGGCATCCTGTTCCATCGGCTTTTCGAAGCTCAATAGCCCGGCCCACCGATACCCCTGTCTACGCTTCAAGCGACACCTCGCGATCTCGCCTGCAAGACTCGAGGCCAGGATGGATTCGCTGCTTTCCTTTCCTGTAGGGCTCTTTCATCCCCTACAACATGCCGGTGTATCCCGGCGCTCTCCGAGTAGCCGACCATTCGAGAGGTGGACCGGGGAGGGTTGACCTTCAAAATCGGAGACTCAATGTTGCTCGAGCTGTAAGGAAGTAGCGGTTCTAGAGATTCGGATCGAAGGGATTACCACGGCGGCGGCCCAGGCGAGCCAAGGCAGTTGAGACTGAAATTGGATCTTCAACGATCAATTCGCCCGCCGGTAGAGGATCCAATGGGCGGATTCCGCCACTCGGAGATATTCGGTGCCGAGTAGCTCCGGATAAGCATCCAGGATTGCTGCCAGGGTGTTTCTCTCCGTCGCCCGGAATTTCGGCACCAGAATGAGAGCTACGTCCCCAAGCAGGATTTTTTTCGGCGGCATCGCCGTCCGGCGAACGTCCGTGGAACTGAGGTTCACAGCACCTCCGCGCGAGGGAGCGCGCTGCAGCGCGAACGAAAATGGATTACTCATGCCCATGCCCCGCACGGACTCATCGGGGCGGCTGTTCGCCTGAACCAAAGCGATTCCTTCCTCGGTGTATCGTACAAAGTTCTGGCCGTTGTCGTTGGGCGAAGGCCACGCGCAATCGATGAACTCGACCGACGCCAGTGCGGCCTCGTGAAACCGGTAGCCGGGGGTCCGGTTCAGCGCCTTGTCTTCGATCGCCATCGCAACACCCGCGGCGTCCGTGCACATCGGAATTCCAGCAATAAGTAAACCCATAGCCAGCAGCGGGGCCACGTGCGGTGGCGCTGAACCGCCGGGGATCGCTGCGGTCACTTCGTTCAAGAGCAGAAGCCCGGCCGCTCCCAGAAGAGGCAGGCCGAAGGGCTGCGTGTTCGTGAGCAGGAGCAGGGTCCCAGCGGACACCGCCATCGCCACAACCGCCACTAACGTGAACTTGCGCCGGACTGGGATCCAAGGGAGCAGGCTCGCCAGCGCGACCAGCAGAACGACCGGCGCAATTTCGTAACGATCATAGTAAAGGCGTATCGCCACGATGTGGAGGTTGAGCGAGCCGCCCTTCACCGCGGCCAGCAGGCGGTACTCGCGCACCAGCGCGGGCAGGTCGAAGCGCAGATAGGCCATCATGGGAACACTGAAGGCGGCGAAGCCCGCCGCCATTCCCGCCAGACCGATGCGGGCGGAGGAGCGAAGCGGCAACGAGATGGCCGCGAACGTCAACGCCACGAGTCCGTAGCTGATCTTCAGAAAGAGCAGCAGGGCGCATGCCAGTCCGGTGGAGAAGTTGCCACCGAACTCGCGCTTGCGGCTGCCGGCGTCCCGCGGCAGGAACGATTCGAGCATTACCAGGGCCGTCAGCGCATAACCGTAACGGTTGTGCTTCATCGAAAATGCAGCCTGCCTGGGAGTGAAGCCCAGCGGAAACGGAGCGGCGGCGAGCAGCGCCAAAAAGAGACAGGCGACGAAAAACGGAGCGGGCTTCATACGCGGCCCAAGCACGAAAAAGGCCCAGAAACTAATCACAGCGGTGGCGATGGTGCTGCCGTAACCTAAACCGCGCGCGTCGTTGCCCGCCAGCCAAAGCCCCGCCGCGTGCAACAGGTAGTAAGCCGCGCCCATCTGACCAAAGAAGTCCACTCCAGGCCGCTGCCCGTGGAGAACGCGCCAGCCGCCGTCCAGCGACACGAAGATATCGTGGCCGAAGATCCGCAGACGCGGGACTCCGATGATCGCCTCGGCGGCGCATACCAGCAGGAGCAACACGACTAAGACACGGCCGCTCCGGCGGGCGGCGTCGCGGGATCCGACCCACCACGCAACCAAGCCTTCGAACGAGAATCTTGCCACGACGCGAGCCATCTCCTTTCCGATGACGTTGCAAGTATAGGGTTGCGATCCGACCGATGTCGACCCGCGACGCCTGGAAATGTGCGGTACGCCCTCACGTGAGGCGGGGATGAAAGACACGGCCCACAGGCGTGCTGGCCCGCTCGCCTAAACTATATCCCAGGGACCGCATGGACAGCCCGCTTTATCCTGCCTAGGCGCTTACTGTTTTCTGATAGTTGTCGTAATCGCATTATAAAAGGGCGCCCCTTTTGGAGTAGGTTATGAGCGCAAGCAGCGTCACCTACGAAAGGAGCACCCTCAATGAGCAGTGAAAAGGATGCACGAGATGTGCAAGGATTTGGCAGCTGGAAAAAATCTTGGAGCGGGAGACGGGATTTGAACCCGCGACTTCGACCTTGGCAAGGTCGCACTCTACCACTGAGTTACTCCCGCTCGTTGTCTCATTTTACAGCACTTGCGCATTTGCTGACAATTTACTGCATCCGCACTGGCACCCGTTCGTTGTCTGGCTGCTCTGCCGCATCGGCTACAGCACCACCATTCGGCAGGAAACGCTCGATGAATTGGGCTTGGGCGTCCCTTGCCTTACGGCTGTTGTGCACGTAGTGCATCGTCATGTTCACCCCTGGCGGGCCATCGTAAATGGAGAAGTCACATTTCCGCTGGACTAATTTCTGGGGGGCAGGTCACTCGACTGTGCGCCGCACTATTGTGCCCCGGGCCATGGAACTTCTTCCGGGAGCGCGTGAGGCGGAAATCGGACTTTCAGCGTCTTGATCTCGTACGGCTTGGTATGCACCCTGACGGCATCATCGTGCACGGCAAGATCGGCAATCGACCTCTCCCTCAGATCGGTTTCTGACGCCGACTGCGCTCCTGGCGGAAGCTGGAGTGTTACATCAGCTTCTATCCCTGCCCATTCATAAAAACGCAGGACCAGAGAGTCATCGTCCTCAGATTTCTTGATCGCAGTGAGCACCACGTTGTCCGGTTCAACTCGCACGAAAGAATGTTCGCTCGGAAAAGTTCCCTCGTGTTTCTGCGACCGCATGGCGATCAGCTTGTAATTCAGCTCGTAGCCGCGGCGTACGGTCTGAGCGTCGCGCCAATTTCCGCCGTGTGGATACAAAGAGTAGGTGAATTCGTGATGACCTTCGTCGGCATGCGGATCGGGCCATTCTGGTGAACGTAGCAACGAGAGACGCAGCACATTGCCCTTCACATCGTATCCGTACTTGCTGTCGTTAAGCAGGCTGAAGCCATGTTTGGCGTCGGAAAGATCGGCCCAACGCTGGGCCGGAACCTCGAATTTGGCCTGTTCGGCCGGTGTGTTCCGAGTGGTCGGACGTTCTATCGAACCGTAGGGAATTTCAAAAGTAGCCTTGTCACAGTGTGCGCTCAAAGGGAATGCCACTTTCAGCAAAATGTGTTTCTCGTGCCAGTCCGCCTGCATCTTCACATCGACCCGCGGCACGCCGGCGTAAATGGTGATGTCCTGCACGAACGTGGAACTCTGGAAATGTTTCTTGACGCGAATCACGGCGCGCAGTGGCCCACTCTCAACCAGTTTCACTTCGTCAGCTTTATCCAAATCCCAATGTTGTTTCTCGAAATCGGAATCGATGTTCCAGGCATCCCATTGCTTGGGTTTGTCGTAGAAAGCTTGCAAGAGGTTCCCGCAAGCGAACGTCCTGGAGCCGCCCGTATCGCTTTCAGAGGGAGCGAGCGATTCCGTCTGATTTCGCAGATCGAAAAGGCTGGTGATGCACCCGGTTTGCGGATCGACTTTGATTTGGACGGAGGCGTTCTTCAGTGTCTCCCCAGAAGTCTTGACCAGTTGGCCATTGTCCATGTCTGGAGAGATGCCAGTCTTCGCCGCGGAACCCACAAAATAGACCCTGTAGCCCAGTGCCGGCGTATCCGCGAGGACAAGGAGACGCGCTCGGTTCGTGGCTGAGTCGATTGCAAGCAGTTGGGACTCAACTGGTTGGCCTGCGGCGTCGACCACTTCAACCTGTTTAGCCTCGCCCGGAAGTTGTACCTCGACCTCGATCACCTCGGTTCGCGGCCAGGAAAGAGAATTGAAAACCACAACCGGCACACCGTCACCCTGGGTGTTGACGTGAGCCATGATCTCGTCGAGCGCACCATCCGTGATCTCCTTTGCGGAGCGGGCAACGTCTTCCAAATTTCGCTTGGCGTCGAGATAGTTCACCGCGATTCCGGAGCCCGGCATGACGTCGTGGAAATGATCGAATAGCAGATTCTTCCAGGCGAGCTCGAACTGATCTTGCGCATAGGGGCGGCCGAAAATCGAAGCCAGCGATGCATACTTCTCCGCATCGAGCATCAGTTCTTCATCGCGCCGAATGCGCTGTTTCGTGTCGGCTTGCGAAGTGTACACGCCGCGGTGATATTCGAAATACAGTTCATCCTTCCAGATAGGGACTATGAGATTTGGAAGTTCCTGCGTCAGGTCGGCGAAGAATTCTTTGGCAGTGCTGAACTCAATTTTCGGGAAGACTGTGTCCGGATCCCGAAGGCGATTCGCCTGATCAAGCATGGTTCGAGTCGGGCCGCCGCCATGGTCGCCGATTCCGTACAAGTAAAGCATCTGCGGCGAATCGGTTACTTTGGTCCCGTAAATTCGCGGCGCATAGAACGACAGATCCTGCGTGATCTGCTCAGGGTTGAATTCATTGGCGTATTCGTGGGGAAAGTAGGTCAGAAGACGGCTCCCATCGGGTGCTTCCCACCAGAACAACCGGTAAGGGAATTTTGTGTAGTCCGTGGCCCACAACAGCTTGCTGGTCACGAAATAATCAATGCCGGATTTCTTGTAGATTTGCGGAAGCTGCCAGTTGTATCCAAAAGAATCCGGGTTCCAGCCGATCTTGATATCAGCACCAAAGTTCTTTTGAAAGTATCGCGTGCCAACAAGAATCTGACGCACCAGCGACTCGCCGTCCGGCATATTCAGATCGGGCTCGACCCACATGCCGCCGATGACCTCCCAGCGGCCCTCCTTCACCCGCTGTTTGATCTGCTCGAACAGATCCGGGTATTTCTCCTGCATCCATTCATAAGTTCGTGCCGAGGACATGGTGAACTTCAAATCCGGATACTCGCGCATCAGATCCAGAACGCTCTGAAACGTATTGCGCACCACCTCGACCGTTTCCGTCCACGGCCACAACCACGCCATATCAATATGTGAGTTCCCGACGGCGCGAACGGTGAACTGTTTCAACCATGGATTCAACGATTGCAATTGGCTTTGTGCCTGGCGCAGCGAAGCGTCGAAGCCAGCCTGGTCGTCCTTGTCGAGCGGAGAAAAATCGATGGCTTTAACCGCCGCGTCGAGTTGCTGCTGGCGTTCCGCTCGACCCTCCTCATACGCCACAATCACCGGACGCGCCGCCAAGATTTCCATTCGCATCATCGCCGGATCCGGCCGGTTGGCGGCAGGGTCAATAGTCAGCTGAGCGTGATGAAACCGCGTCTCCACGTCCGGAGCATCGATCCGCACGGCGACCAGAAACTTCTGCCCGGGCTGTGCGTTCTCCGTCAGCAGAATCGGCTGCTGCATGTCGTCATCTCCTCGCGACACCAGCGATCCGTTCGAGAATACTGCGATCATGACTGGGCCTTTGTTGTTCCACATGAAGTCGAACCGGAGGTCCAATTTCGCGCGGGCGCCTAGCACTGCATAACCGTTGATCTTCTCCGGAATCTTGATCCAGCGGCGCAGCACGCGAGACCCGGTCGACCATTTGTTCCCGACTCTCACTGTTTCCCAGCCTGAGTCATGCAAAGACGAATCTTCAGGATGTGGCAGGTCTGCGTGAAATCGCCACTCGGACAGTGGCAAAGTGGTCAGCGATTCCAGGCGATCCAAAGTTGGCTGGTAGGGATCAGTTGTGCTCGGGCTCGGAAATGGTTGTTGGGCGGAGACTAACCTGGCTGTTACGAGTGCGAGAAGTGCACACACCATCCATCGCTTCACCGGACTTTCCTCCTTCATTGAATTCGACTGGATAAGGAATTGGCATTGCAGCCGTTGTTCTCAGCCGCAGGCTTATGGTTGAATTTTCGAACTCCAGCACTTTAGCGGTATGGCATCTGGAAAGAAACTGCCTGGTGCATCGGGTCGGCATTGGCATTTGGTTACTCCCGCCGTTATCAGGATGCGGATCTCGAAATCGTCCTGCGTTTCAGCACGAAGTTCAACGTCCCATATTATCGGCTGTATGCGGTTGTGAACGGGAAATCGCATTTTCTAATAGATCGAGGTGAGAAGGAAATACAACAGCTGGCGAGGTTTATTTCATTCCACACGGGCTGGCGGGGCGTGTCACAAACTATCAGGACTGCAAGTCTTCGGCTGGATGATGCGGCGACCACTGCGGATCTTCATCGGGCGTTACGATTTGGCCGTCGCGCATGTGGACGATGCGATCGCCATACTCGGCGGCCTCGGGATTGTGCGTGATCATGAGCACGGTCTGCCCCAAATCTTTGTTCGACTGGCGCAGCATGTTGAGGACGACGCTCGAGCTTTTCGAATCCAGGTTGCCGGTGGGCTCGTCGGCCAGCACGATGGCGGGACGGTTGATGAGAGCCCGGGCGAGCGCGACTCTCTGCTGCTCGCCGCCGGAAAGCTCGTTCGGCCGATGCGCCAGACGTTGGGCGATGCCGAGCATCTCAGTGATCTTCTTTAGGAACGCGGGATCGGGCAAGGCACGGCCGGCGATGTCAGCGGCGATCTCGATATTCGAGCGCGCGCTGAGCGTCGGGAGAAGATTGAATTTCTGGAAGACGAATCCGATCTTGCTCTTGCGCAACCGGGTGCGCTCGCCGTCGGAAAGCGTGGCAAAATCCACGCCGTCGATAATGACGCTTCCCGAGTCGGCGCGGGTCAGTCCGCCGAGCAGATAAAAAAGCGTGGACTTGCCGCTGCCCGAAGGGCCCACAACCGTGACGAACTCACCCTTTTGCACGCTGAAGGAAACACCGCGCAGGGCGGGCACATCCACTTTGCCAACGCGGTAGGTTTTGCGCAGTTCCCTGGCTTCAATGAAGGCCGACATCCAGTGAAAACCATATCACACGGAGAAGCGTGATTGAGTCATTGAATCATTGAGTCAATTATTCAATGAATCAATGATTCAATGATTCAATGACTCAATCCAGCGCAGCGCTCACGCCACGGTCGCATGCTCCACGTTCACCGCACGGGCGCGGAGTTCAACCTGGCGCTTGGGGCCGCGTTTGCGCACCAGCAACAGGCGAATGCGTTCCAGCAGGTCCGCGGGTTCGTACATTCCCTTGGGCAGAAAGACATCGGCAAGCGTTTCGCGCTCGTAGATTTTAGTTCGGCCGGAGATCAGCACGGCCGGCGTCTGCGGGGAAAGAGTTTTGATTTCCTCGATCAGCCGCGAACCATCCACACCCGGCATGATCAGGTCGGTGAGCACCAGGTCAACGCCGCCGCGGCGGAAGGCTTCGAGGGCCAATTCGCCACTGTTGCAGGCGAGCACACGGTAGCCCCGCGTTTCAAGCAGGATTTTGCGGATGGAGAGTGACTGTTCGTTATCGTCCACACAAAGAATCGTTTTCTTGGGCTTCATTGGCCTAACCGGGAGACTGTCGTCCCAAATTTTTTCTGAATTTTGTTCCTAATTTCTTTTTCCTAGAACCGCGAGCGAGGTTGAATGCTAAACAGAATCGGAGCGCCAGTAAAGTGCCGCGCTCGCCAATGGCACTCCGGTGCAAGGGAAGGTCGTGCCATCGAGCGGAGAGTCGCGACTGGCACGGTGTTTCGATGCTCTAGATCGCGAGCGTGACTTCGCCGCGGAGAACTTCCACACAATTTCCACCGACACGCACATTGACCACATGGTTATCCTGCTTCGCGGCGCGAACAAAAAGTGCTGCTGGGACGGTGCACTTCGAGACCCTGCTCGATCAAGACCTGCTCATCGCTGGCAGCAACCGCGTGCGCGACCATCCAGGCGGAGCGGCATCCGGCGGCGGACCCGGTGGCCGGATCTTATCGGTCCTTATTTCGCGGGCCATTTCACGGGCCGAAGCGTAAACCGCGGCCCGATGCGATACCATAATTCCAAGTGGTGGCGCAGCCGAACTAGTTAGTGTTACGTTGCAAGCGAGCTACTCCATGAACTACGGAAGCGCATGCGGTCCGGTGATCGTCCCGGTCTTCAAAACCGGCGGGCGGCATCTACGATGTTGCCGGTGTGTTCGACTCACACACGCTTCCGCCATTTATTTTCAGTGATTTACGCGAACTTCCTCCCGTGTCAGAGTGAGAACTTGGTGCTGCAACCGGCTTGCAGTGATAGAAACGTGATAAGTACGAAGGGAACCACACGGCCTGCCGCTCGTGAAATTTCCGTCATTCGTCCTTCGAGGATGGAGCATCCGCCGAACTAAATCCGCACGCCAACAATCGTCGATTCACGAACCAAGCCGCTTCCGTTCTTCTTCCTGCCACTGAGCCCCTCCACAACAGAACCGGGTTGTTAGCACCACGACCCGGTCAATGAGCCTTATGGGGATGTTACACCAACAATCGGCAAAGACAGGATGGTCAAACATGCGCGTTACTACTGGCTACTGCTGGCGGAAGGACATCTGACGCGGCGGTTGTTCGGGGCGATGCTGGGTTGGATCGCGCTACTGCCGGTACCGACGGGATAGATAGATGGTGGTCAGGTCGGCAGAGAAGTCTGTCTACAGCGAGTTGGAGTAAGGAGAGGTGTCGCAAAAGTGGGCCGCAAATGGCGCAATTTCGGCTGTGCTGGTTCGGAATCTCGTACTGTAAGGGGGATCCGGATGAAAATTTTTTCACATTGACGCGAACAGCGGTTGAGGGGACAATAACAGCCGGTCTTGGGGTCAAAAAGGAAATTCCGGCTTGCCTGCTTTGAGCTTAGAATGCTTGCTCACTATGCCTGACCTTTCCCAGCGAACTCTAGCCCATGTTATGAAGGTGCTGGAAAGTCTCACCCCCGAGGATGCTGATACGCCACTAGACCACACTCCGGAGCAAGCAATCGCCGGCGAAACTCAGCTTGGGCCTTGTAGTTTTTTCTCGAATGTCGAAGCCTGGACGGAAAGTTTTTCTGGCCTGCTGGACCGGCGGACGACCTGGCTTCTCGCGGCACTCTTGTTGCTGTATATCGCAGCCACTGTCCCCCTCGCCTGTTTGAAATTCATGTGGCTGGATGAACTCTTCACCTATTCCATTGCCGGCCTTCCCAACGCCAACAGAATCTGGTTGGCGCTCGCTTCGAGGGGGGTCGCCCCGATGCCTCCCACTTTCTACTTCGTTACCCGCTTCACGCAGAACTTGTTAGGTCCAAGCCATTTCGCAATCCGCCTGCCGGAACTGGCAGGCTTTTGGATGGCCAGCTTGTGTTTATTTCATTACGTGCGCCGTCGCACGGGCGCTCTCTACGGGCTAGTCGGCGTGATGGCTCTGTGGATCACCGGGGCATATCGGTATGCCTACGAGGCCCGGCCGTATGGGCTTGTGCTGGGCTTCTGCGGGTTGGCGCTGGTTTGCTGGCAGGCAGCTCCAGAACGGGTTCACCGCCGGCGAGCACTGCTGGGTCTTTTCGGAGCTTTGGCGGGGGCGGTTTTCAGTCACTATGGTGGAGTCATGCTGCTTTTCCCGTTGGGACTTGGAGAACTCGTCCGCTCGATCTCGCGCAGGAAAGTGGACTGGCCGGTGTGGCTCTCCTTCTGTGGAGCGCTCGTGCCGCTTCTTCTTTTTCTTCCGCTGCTGGGCGGTAGCATTAGCGCGTACGGGGTTGCGATGTGGTCCCGCCCCACGCTTAAATCGGTTCCCTCCTGCTATGGACAACTCCTATCCTCTGCGGCGAGACCTCTGGCTGCGGTTTTCGTGACAGTGACCCTATGGCGGTTGCTGCTGGCGGTAAGAACCGATTCATCGGCGATCTCAGCCGATACCTCTTCACGAAATTGCGGCTGCGATTGGATTGTTTCTGTTCCCGTTGGTCTGTCTGCTCCAGGCCCTTCTGGTTACGCACCAGATCACACCGCGCTACGCGATTCCCCTGGTCATGGGATTCGGCATCCTGTTCGGCTTCGTCACCTATCAAAGCTTCAGCGGCGACGCCGCTAACGGACTGCTGCTTACCCTAATCTTGCTCGGCGGATGGGGAACGCACCTGTGGTCCGAGGCCGCGTCCACCAGGGGCACGGCCAAAGCCAGCCGGGAATTTGACACTTTGGCGGCGCGACATGACACCGGATTACCCATCGCGATCTCTGAGGGCCTTCTCTTTTCTCGGCTTGTGCACTACACGTCTTCCCGAACTTCCTCGCGTCTGTGCTACCTGGCCGATCCCGAACTTGCCAGCCAATACACCGGCTCAGACACTCTCGATTTGGATCTGCTCGCGTACAGCAAACTGACGTCCCTCAAGGTGATCGAGGCTCGCCCGTTTCTCCGTACTCACGCGCCGTTCTTGTTGTACGTTACTCCTGACCAGTGGCAACAGAACTGGATACTCTCGGCCTTAAAGGACAGGACCGCCCAAATCCAGTTCGTCGATATGACACACCATGGGACGCTTTATCGCGTCGTCCCGAACTAACTGACCCACGACCGGCAGTTCGGTGGGACCCCGTGGCGAGCGATTTTGCGCCAACAATACGCTTCCATTGGCCCTTTGGGTTAGGATCTACTGAACGGTTTTCCCATGAAGCTGATGTGCGTTGCGCGCCACCGCAAGTGCTTCGATCACAGCTCTTGTGTTTTCGTCGAGCGGCTTAACGTAGGTTGGCAAGATTTGGGTGCTGGCATGACCGAGCAGGTGGGCAACCGTCAGGCCCGAAGCCTTGCAGCTATTGGCGCGGCTTGCAAAGGAAGCTCTCAAGTCGTAAATCCGTCTCTCCCCCAAGTCCGCCTTTCGGGCGGCTTTTCGCCACGCCGTCTTGTAATCGGTGATGTGGGTATGGGTGATTCGAGGACTCGGGAAAACGTAGGGTGAAAACCCTGGACCCAGCCTTCTTCGCCAAACAATCAGCACATCCCTGCAGTAATCTGTGAGCCATACCGTCCGGAGCCCAGCTGCACTCTTGGACTCGCGAACGTGAATGCATGCCGGTTCAGAGTCCAGCAACACATCGGACCACTTCATGGACAGCGCTTCTTTTCTCACCCGCAGCCCCGTCTCGACCAACAGCGTTATCAACACCGAAAGCCATTCTGGAGAAAACCGCTTCACTCGGGCTCCTTCGTCATACGAAAGCGGCTTTGCCTGACGGCGATCACGTCGTTCATTGAGCCTGCAAACGTCGATGCAGGGATTATGAGAGATTAGGCGCATTCTCTTTGCCTGAGACATGAGCGCGGAAAGCGTTGCCACATCTCTATTGACTGTTGCCTTCCCAGCGCTTTCCGCCAGCCGTTTTTGCTGAAATCTGAAAATTGATTCGGGGGTGATATCAGAAAGCCGGATGTTCTCTCCGAAGTGCCTCAGGATGTTGTTGATGCTCGACTGGTACCTGGAGCGAGTTTTCTCATGAGTTTTCGAAGTGAGAAATTCTTCCGCTTGTATTCCCAAATGGGGAGTGGAAGATTCCATCGTTCTTCTAGAACCTGGGTTTTCCGCAAGGCGAGCAGCTTCTCTACCACACGAAGTTTTGCATCGCTTCCAGCTTTTTCTGTAAGCGCGTGCGCCGTAGCACTTGGTGCGGGTGAACTCCGCGCGGTTTAATCCCCAACTCTCGGGCGCCATCAGAATGCAGATTGTTTCCGAGAGAGACGGCTCTTATATTGGTTTGCGCATCGAGAGGTCTCGTGACGATGCTTGCCCAAGTTGTTCCAGCATCTTTTCGACGTCACTCTCACGGAATCGAACACAGCGTGAGCTGAATCGCACACACGGGAGGCGCCCTTGGCTGAGCGCCTGAGCTTGTTTTCCCGGTTCGCTTTCGCAGGGTAGTCTCTCTGCGGCTTACCTACTTTCGCGGCGAGGCCTATCTAGCTGCGCATCAAGGCACCGAAGCCGCAGCCGAGTTCCAGAAAATCCTCGACCACCGGGGGATTGTGTTGAACTCGCCCATCGGCGCACTCGCGCATCTCCAAATCGGCCGAGCCTATGCGATGACGGGCGATACCACCAAAGCGAAAGCGGCCTATCAAGATTTCCTCACCCTCTGGAAAGACGCCGACCCCGACATCCCCATCCTGAAGGAAGCCAAGGCGGAGTACGCGAAGCTGCAATAGTCTGTCAGGTACGCGGTAACCTGTACCCGGAATGCACTCCCGTAATTTGAAAGTGTGCCCGCGTGGTAGTCAAATCGATTCACTCGCCACTTTTCAGAACAGATCACGCCACCAAGTCTGGCCCGTTCCGAAGCGAAGGACAGACATGACATTCTTGCAGCGACTCCTCGGAGAACTTTGCTCCCATCGGTTTACTTGGCCACGACTGAGTGGCAATGGCCAGCACTATCAAATCTGTCTCAGTTGTGGAACTGCATATGAATATGACTGGAAGAGGATGCAACGTACTGATCGCCTGCTGGTGACGAACGGGCAACACCTTCTCGCCTCGGCGCGGACTCGATTGCCGGGAACTGTCAATTGACGAAAACCAGGCGATTTCACTAACTGAGAATTGCTCGCGATTTCCGCAAGTGTCGCCAGATTTCCCGACCTGAATCCGAAACTGCTGCCAGCCCGCATCTCCGGATGCCCGGAACTCGCCACAGGAAGCCCGCTGGCAGGCGTTTGCGCGTGGGGTGAATCAACGCAGACCGGGGCAGGCTCTGGAAATCTTTGGCTCAGTTCTCGCCGTGTTTCTCCAAAATGGCAGCAATGGAATAAACGGCGCTGACGGCGGCACTGGTCAATAGGATCGGCTTCCAACCGCCAGCCGTTTCTTTTAACAGTTCTCGCTGAAAGTCGTGTGTCGAGTTGGCGGAAATCACTTTGTACTCCGTGTGTGGGTCCATACCTTTTCATCTCCAAAGCAGAAGTGATTAGGAACGGTCAAATTATATGCGTGACCCGCGGGTTGGAGGATCGCCAGACTGCGGCTTTACTTATCTAGGGATGCCCCGCTCTCATCATTGGAGCCCTGCTGGCAGGCGTTGCGCGTTGGGTGACCCTTCTGCTTGCTGCGGCTTTTCTTTTGCCATTGGAAGTGAAAAAGCAAACGGCTGGGAAAAACTCCCAGCCGTTTCAGGAGGAAGTGCCGCAACAACTTTATCCTCACGAAGCTACTTCAGCCCTGCCTTACCGCCCTTCAAGTCGGAAGCCATTCTTGTTTACTAAAATTCATAGTCTTCATTGTTGCAGCTGCAAACTCCCTGCCCGCTGCCTAGTGTTACGTCAAAAGAACACAGGGCCCCGAGTCTTTCTAGTTCATCCGTCACGAGGTTCGAGTCGGCCATCTCGGTTTCGGTAACGTAGAAAGGCGACTTCTCCGAAGGGGCTTTTCCAGCCGCAAAAACGACCGACGTTGCCTGGATGTGGGTGCTCCATGCCCGCAGCCCGGCTCCCGGCGTGGGGTCGTACGGGTAACCGCCCGGGTCCGAAATGACCTTGATGACGCCACGTGTGAGCACCTTGCCGGTCAGGGTGTTAGCCGTGAGGTTTAGATTCACGGATTCCGAGAGCAGACCGTCTGCCGATACGTCGCAGCTGCAGCACTCCTGCAGCTCCTGGCTGTCATCGAACACGTAGATGTCCGCGTAAATATCTCCTCCGCACGGTGGTGTTCCTGGAACACCACATCGGGTTGGGGATGTGCTCAGGTCGCCATCGTTAATGATACGCACGGTTGCATCCGGAGCACCAGTGGTATGTGCATTGGAATAGTAGGTGACAAAATAGACACTGCTGTCACCTTGAGCGAAGGCAGTCCCCCCCAACATCAGGGTGATTGCCAATAGTGGAAACAGCAGCAATCCGAGCTTTTTCATTCTTGTATCCTCCTGTTTCTTGTAGCGCCTGGGCTGGGGGAGGGTCAGTTTTAGGCGCGTCGAAAGTTTAACCTTCAGTGAGTTCTTTACAAGTACCCACCTGGCTTAGCCTAAGCTACTACTTATGGAGTAGTCTTATGGAGTAGTTCCCCAACCCAACACATACGGCGATGGCGGCGCTGGCGCTGGCGCGGGCAGGCGATACGGCAGCGGCGGAGAAGCTGGCGGCTGAGCTCGACAAGACCTTCCCGCTGGGCACGCTGGTTCAGAGGTACACCAAAGTTTACTCGGGTCTAGGGAGCCGACATTGTCATGGAATCAATATCGCTCATTGACGGGGTTCTGTCCGCCATCTGGGCCGTCGCCCATCGGCTCCGTCGTGTGGTTTGGAAGATCTTGCATGAGGGGGTTCGATTTATCGAGCACGGCGTCGAACCTGATCCCAAGGCCAAGAACAAACGCGCCCGGATGCTAGCGCGAGCGCTTCGCAAAGAACACACTGTGTGATCTTCAAAACCGGCGGCCGGCATCTTCGATGTTGCCGGTGTGTTCGACTCACACACGCTTCCGCCAAAACAAAGGACTTTCAGCTCTGCGCTCTGTGTGCCCATTCTATTTAGGGCAGCCCCTTCGTGCGCCGGCGCTTCACAACGGCGGCTGCATTACGCTGATCTCGGGCATTGCGTTCGGCAAGGGAAAGCGGTATCACAGCATAGAGTTACGGCGGTCACCGCGAGTCCGGGTGGAGGCGTGTACCAGTGCGAGGAACGAGGTAGCCGATATCATTGCAACGTCGCATCGAAAAGGCTTAATATAAATCAAGGAATTGTAGGTCAGAGATTGAAAAACGGGTCTGCTGCCTGATCGTCGCAGGAGGTTGATCATGAAGACCCTAATACATTTTGGCAGGTCCGGCGATAGCGCTTTCCGCGCACATCCGCACCACTCCCTATTTTCGCTTGTCGTAAGCTTCGTCTTGGCAGTTTTGGCTGTGTTGATTCTTGCCGTGTCGGCGAAGTAGGGAGATGAGAATGAAGCGAGAAAGTATGTTTGTGCTGGTTTAAGCGCGTCAAGACTCTAATGGCTCGCCCTAGCTTGTACCGAGTCACGACCAAAGGCGCAGCAATGCTTTCTGCAATATCTGAAGGAGGGCGTTATGAAGTCTCAAAGGGCATCGAAACCCAAATCTGATCCACCCGCCGTGCGGTTGAGCCCATCAAATCCTGCAGATCTCCAACCGAAGATGCAGAAGTTGCAGCTTGCTATTGCTCGCCGTGCACATGAGTTGTTTGAAGTTCGAGGCCGGGAGCATGGGCACGATCGGGAAGATTGGTTCCGAGCTGAATCTGAGCTGCTGTGTCCGGTTTCGGTTTCCATGTCGGAATCCAGAGACGAGATTAGTGTTCGCGCTAACGTCGTTGGCTTTGATGAGACTGAACTTGAAGTCAGCATCGAGCCGCACCGCATCACGATCTTGGGTAAGAAAGAGACAAGTGGGATGAAAGCCGAGGGCAGAACAATCGAGCAGACCGGCTTGTATCCCCACCAAATCCTGGAAGTCGTCGACCTTGCAACGGAGGTGATGCCGGAGCGCGCAGTCGTCGAATTGCAAGCGGGAGTGCTGAAATTTGAGTTGCCCACAGCTGCCACGAACGAGTTTGAAACTGCTCCTGCGGCTTGAGTGGACGGGACCCAGCGTTCCTCGAAGAACATGGATCATCGCAACGCAGCCGCGCGGTGTGTGGTGAGATTTTTCCAGGAACGCATTTCTCAACCGTTGATCCGCAATTCTGCGGGGGAGCGTGGATCAATATGAAGCCAGGGCTTCTTATTGCCACGGTGAGGCTGATCGGCACAAACACCAACAATGCGTTTTCCAGCGTGGCTAGTACACTGCAATAGATTGGGAAATGGACGTGCCCAAACCGGTCTCTGGACGTCTTGGATCCCTGGATACAAGGTGCGCTGGATTTCAGGGCGGGTAGAGAACGGCAAGATCACTTGGAGGTGCGCATGGCAGCATTGGCAAAGTCCCTATTCGGCGAGACGCCTACCGTGGTCAGTGCTGAGTTCCTGGATGCTCTCCTGGCAGAGTATCCGAGGCGTGACTTTCAGGTTCGGTTGTGGGACGGTACCATTTGGGGGGCGGAAAGGCAGCCGCGCTTCACACTGGTTCTCAAGCACCCGGGAGCGCTGCGTGCGATGTTTCTCTCGCCCAGCGAGCTCGCGCTTGGAGAAGCCTACATCGACGACGATTACGACATTGAGGGTGATATCGAAGCTGCCTTCGACTTGGCCGACTATCTTCTTGGTCAGGAGCGTAGCCTGTGGCAGAGTATAGATCTCGCTGCGCGGCTGCAGAGGCTGCCCAGAAGTGATTCCAGGCGAACAGGCCTGGATCCCACTAGATTCCCAGGACCGGTCCACTCCAAGGATCGGGACCGACAGGCTGTCAGGTATCACTACGATCTCCCGGCCGAGTTCTACGCGCTTTGGCTGGATCCGGGCATGGTCTACTCCTGTGCTTACTTCGCCACGCCGGAAGAGGACCTGGATACCGCCCAGGTGCGCAAGCTGGATTACATCTGCAGGAAGCTGCGGCTGCGCCCGGGCGAGCGTCTCCTGGATATCGGCTGCGGTTGGGGCGGATTGATCATGCACGCGGCTGCACACTACGGCGTGGAAGCTGTGGGGATCACACTCAGCGTACCGCAGGCGGAGGTGGCACGAAAACGCTTGCACGAATCAGAGCTGAATAATCGATGCCGCGTGGAAGTCTCCGACTACCGCGACATGGGACACGACCAGCAGTACGAAAAAATGGTCAGCATCGGCATGTTTGAGCACGTCGGTGAAGAGCTCCTGCCGGAGTATTTCCGCCGGGCTTGCAGTCTGTTGCGGCCGGGTGGTGTGTTTCTGAACCACGGGATTGCCTACTCCGCTAACTACCGTAGGCGGGGACCGTCCTTTACCGATCGTTACGTGTTTCCCGACGGCGAACTGGTGCCGATTAGCACAAGCCTTCGAGCGGCGGAGCTGAGCGGCTTCGAAGTTCGGGATGTCGAAGGCCTGCGTGAGCACTACGCCTTGACACTCCACCACTGGGTCCGGCGCTTGGAGGCCCATGCCGAGGAGGCGCGTCGGATCACCGACGATACCACCTACCGAATCTGGCGCCTCTACATGGCCGGCGCGGCTCATGGATTCCGGAGCGGCCGTTTGAACATATACCAGACCCTGCTTGCCAGGCCGTTGCACGGGCAGAGTGGTTTGCCGCTGACCCGCGAAGACTGGTATCGGGTCTAGACCCGAGCACATCCAAGCCCGTCATACGGGGCCGGCGCGTGCCCAAGTCGCGCAAGACAAAACTTCTCTTTCTCCATGTGTGCTACAACACTGAGAAGCTTTTCGGCGAGCGCCTCCGCGCCTGCTAGTCACGACATGCCTCCTTCAGTGCACAACTCGATGGGGCGGAGCTTCCTCGGATCATTCGCCATCTCTATGAAATCCTTATCTCCTTGCGGAGCTGACGACCCGAGCTCTCAGTCCACGCTTACTCCCGGAATAACGCGGGCGATGAGGCCTTGCATGCGCTGATAGTGCGATCCCTTCCAGTAGATTCGATCACACTCCCTGCAAATGTGGAACTCGTCGTAGTGTTGTTCGGTCTTTCGTAGCAAGCGAAGGTGAATCGGTGAATCAACTCTTTCGGAACCGCCTGCAACGGTGCATGGCAGTGGAGACAGCGGCGAAATGGGGAAATGGATGCAAACAGATCACCAGATTCGCTTTTTTCCTCTCGAAATACTGTGCAGAATAGCTTACTTCGGAAACTCGCTGGGGCAAGGACAATCGGTCGTCACGATTGCGAATCGGACTCCCTGCTCGTGGACTATAATTTTGAGCGATTCGGAGCCGAACAAGGAGATTCCTAATTGACCGTTGACACAACTGAGCATCCCTTCATCGACCGTGACCATCAACTCCCGGCTCACGGTTCGGAATCTCACCGACATAAAGTAATGTGGGTCGTCATATGGATTCTGTTGTTGCTCGTCCTTGCGCTTGCAGTCGTGCTGATATGGCGCCACCTCGCTGCCGCGAAAAAAGTCGCGCCCGCGCCGCCGAAGATCACGGTTACGAGCGCGACGGCAAGAAAAGGTGACATCGGCGTTTACCTTGACGCCATCGGCACGGTCACTCCGGTCTATACCGATTCGATTTCCAGCCAGGTGAATGGCCTGGTCGACGCCGTGCACTATAAGGAGGGTCAGCTGGTAAGTAAGGGCGATCCGCTGATCGACATCGATTCGCGTACGTACCGCGCGAATCTTTTGCAGGCTCAAGGCGCGCTCGAGCGAGACCAGAACGTGCTTGCCCAAGCACAGATGGACCTTGAACGCTACCGTGACGCATGGGCGCGCAACGCCATTGCCAAGCAAATCTTGGATGACCAGGAAAAGCTTGTACTGCAGGACGAGGGCACAGTAAAAAACGATCAGGGAACGGTGCAATTTGACCAGGTTCAGGTCGACTACTGTCATATCACCGCTCCCATCGCCGGCCGGGTGGGTTTGCGGCTGGTGGATCCGGGCAACGTGGTGCAGTCTTCTGGAACCGTAACTCTGGCCGTCATTACGCAGTTAGAGCCCATCACCGTAATTTTCACAATCCCGGAAGACAGTCTCGGCCCGGTTGCAGCTCAACTGCAAAAAAAGGCTAAGCTCACCGTCGATGCCTTTGATCGCACTGCGCAGACGAAAATCGCTAGCGGGAAGCTGCTGACGCTCGACAACCAGATCGACACTACGACGGGGACAGTAAAAGCACGATCCGTCTTCGACAATAAGAATGATGCACTCTTCCCGAACCAGTTTGTTAACACGCGGCTGCTGGTGAATACGCTGCAGGGGGTGACGCTGATTCCTGCATCCGCCATTCAACAAAATGGCCAAGCATCGTTCGTATATGTGATTCAAAACAATATCGCTCATATGCGCAGCATAAAGCCGGGAGTGACAGACGGCGGTGTAACGCAGGTTGACGGCATCAATCCTGGAGACGTTGTCGCCAACAGCAGCTTCGATAAGTTGCAGGACAACACCGCGGTCGTCATTTCGGACAAGGTTTCGACCAAGCCTGCCGCGGCCAGCACGAGCGGGAGCAGCGCCCCGTGAGTCCATCTCGTCCGTTTATCTTGCGGCCAGTTGCGACCTCTTTGCTGATGGCTGCAATCCTTTTGGTCGGTATGGTTGGCTATACCCAACTGCCGGTCTCCGCCTTGCCGCAAGTCGACTATCCGACCATCCAGGTGCTCACGTTTTATCCGGGAGCAAGCCCGACGGTGATGGCGACGACGGTGACGGCGCCACTGGAGCGCCAATTCGGCCAACTGCAGGGTTTGAGCCAGATGACCTCCACCAGCTCCGGCGGCACTTCCGTCATTGTGCTGCAGTTCAATCTCGCTGTGAATATTGATGTAGCCGAGGAGGAGGTGCAGTCTGCCATCAACGCGTCGCAGAGTCTTTTGCCATCCATCCTGCCCTCGCCGCCGATCTACAGTAAGACGAATCCAGCCGATGCCCCTGTGCTCACCCTGGCCATCACCTCAAGTTCCATGCCGCTTTCTCAGGTCGAGGACCTTGTGGACACGCGCCTTGCGCCTAAGATTTCGCAGATCAGCGGAGTCGGTCTTGTAACCATCAGCGGTGGCCAAAAGCCCGCTGTCCGCATTCAAGCCAACCCCACCGCTCTGTCATCCTATGGCATCAACCTGGAAGACCTGCGCGCGGCGCTAACCAATGCCAGTGTGAACGCCGCCAAAGGGAACTTCGATGGGCCGCGCCAGGATTACCAGATCGACGCCAACGATCAGCTAGTCACCAGCGACGACTATCGGAAAGTTGTCGTTGCCTACCGTAACGGCGCGCCGGTGATGCTGACCGATGTAGCCAACGTCGTGAATGGCGTAGAAAACAATAATCAGGCAGCGTGGATGAATCAGACCCCCGCGGTCATCCTGAATGTGCAACGCCAGCCCGGGGCCAACACCATCAGCGTGGTGAAGAGCATCAAGCAACTACTGCCGCAGCTTCAGGCCAATCTGCCCACGGGCATTCAGGTGACCACGCTCACCGATCTCACAACCTCCATCGAGGCATCGGTTTCCGACGTTAAGTTTGAATTGTATTTGACGGTCGGACTCGTGGTTATGGTCATCTTCCTCTTCTTGCGGAGTGTATACGCCACCATCATCCCGGCTGTGGCTGTTCCGCTTTCGCTGATCGGCACCTTCGCGGCGATGTACATCCTGGGTTACAGCCTGGATAACTTATCGCTGATGGCGCTGACCATCTCCACCGGTTTCGTGGTGGACGATGCCATCGTGATGATCGAGAACATCTCGCGCTACATCGAAGCGGGCGATCCGCCGATGGAAGCGGCGCTCAAGGGTGCGGAGCAAATTGGCTTCACCATTCTCTCGCTGACCGTGTCGCTCATCGCCGTACTGATTCCGCTGTTATTTATGGGCGACGTGGTGGGGCGTCTGTTCCGCGAGTTTGCCGTCACCCTGGCCGTCACCATCGTCATTTCGGCAGTGGTCTCGCTTACGCTCACGCCCATGATGAGTGCGCGTATTTTGCGGCACAACCCAAAAGAGCAGCAGGGACGCATCTATCGATTCACCGAGCGTGCTTTCGAGGGGATGATCGCGTTCTATGGCCGGACGCTGAAAGTTGTGCTTCGCTACCAGACGATTACGCTGTTGGTCGCGGTGTCCACACTGCTGCTTACGGTTTTCCTTTACATAATCATCCCCAAAGGATTTTTCCCGGTGCAGGACACGGGCGTCATCCAGGGCATATCGCAGGCGCCGCAGACGATTGGCTCAAAAGCCATGGCAGCGAAGCAGCAGGAGTTGGCAAAGATAGTTCTGGCTGACCCGGCCGTCGAAAGCCTCTCGTCGTTTATCGGCGCAGATGGTACGAACACAACGATCAACAGCGGCAGAATGTCGATCAATCTGAAGCCACTAGACCAGCGCAAGATGAGTGCTTCAGACGTAATCCGCCGGCTCAACTCAAAATTCGATCAGGTTCAGGGAATACAACTGTTTATGCAACCGGTGCAGAACATTACCGTGGACGATCGGGTGAGCCGCACGCAATACCAGTACACGCTCGAAGACCCGGATGCGAATGAACTGAACGACTGGACCAACCGTTTCGTCGACCAACTGAAGCAGTTGCCGGAACTGGAAGATGTCGCCACCGATCAACAAACGGGAGGACTGGCTGTATCTCTGGTGATTGACCGGGTCACGGCCTCGCGATTTGGCATCGCGCCGACGACCATCGATAACACTCTGTATGACGCCTTCGGTCAGCGGCAGATTAGCACGATGTACACGCAAGTGAATCAGTACCATGTTGTGCTTGAGAGTGAACCGCAATTTCAGAAGGACCCGAACAAGCTGAACCATCTCTACATCCAGTCCAATGCGTCGGCAGGCGCAACCGGTACCGGAGCCTCTTCCTCATTCGCGTCGTCCGGATCGTCCTCCGCGGGGTCCAATGCGCTGACGGCTTCAGCGCTGTACACTCCAGCGGCAAATACTCTTGCTCCTCCTCTGAACGCGCTTTCGGCGAGCGCCTCCTCGACGTCGAGCAAGGGAGCAAACTCTGCGGGCGCCACCAGTTCGGCCACAAGCAATGCCGTGCCGCTGAGCGCTTTCTCGCACTTTGAGAAAACGACCGAGGCGCTCTCCATTAACCACCAGGGTCAATTTCCGGCCATCACCGTATCGTTCAATCTCGCGCCGAATGCCGCGCTGGGCGAGGCCATTACGGCGGTCGACAAAGTGCAGAAAGACATGCACATGCCTCCCAGCCTGCAGGCCGGTTTTCAAGGCACTGCGGCATCATTCACGGCTTCGCTAAGCAATGAGCCGTTGCTCATTCTTGCCGCGCTGGTCACGGTGTACATCGTGCTTGGTGTTTTGTACGAGAGCTTTATCCACCCGATTACGATTCTGTCCACGCTGCCGTCAGCGGGTGTTGGCGCTATTCTCGCGCTGCTTCTCTTTCGCCAGGATTTAAGCGTGGTCGCGATCATCGGCATTGTCCTGCTAATCGGTATCGTGAAAAAGAACGGCATCATGATGGTCGACTTCGCGCTGGAAGGTGAGCGCAAGCACGGGAAGAACGCGACGGATGCAATTTACGATGCCTGTCTGCTCCGCTTCCGCCCCATTATGATGACCACCATGGCCGCGCTGCTGGCGGGGCTGCCGCTGGCGCTCGGAACTGGTTTTGGTTCCGAGTTGCGCCGGCCGCTGGGCATCGCCATGGTGGGCGGACTGCTGCTGAGCCAGGTGCTCACGCTTTACACCACGCCCGTCATCTACATCTTTTTTGACAATCTGGCGCAGCGCTTTGCGCACAAATCGAACCAGCCGGAAACCGGAGGCGCAGAACTGGCAGGGCCCGCATGAACATCTCCGCACCCTTCATTCAAAGGCCGGTGGCGACCACACTGCTCACGGTGGCGATTGCCCTGGCCGGTGCGATTGCGTTTAAGGTGCTGCCGGTAGCGCCCCTGCCGGAGGTCGACTTCCCAACTATTTCAGTCGGTGCCGGCTTGCCGGGAGCCAGCGCCGACATTATGGCGTCGTCCGTCGCCACTCCCCTGGAGCGGCAGTTCGGTCATATTGCCGGGGTGACGGAGATGACCTCCTCCAGCACGCTCGGCAGCACATCGGTCACCATTCAGTTTGACCTCAGCCGCGATATTGACGGCGCGGCGCGCGATGTGGAGGCCGCCATCAATGCGGCGCGAAGCTATCTGCCCGCCAACCTGCCGGGCAATCCCACCTATCGCAAGGTCAATCCCGCCGATTCGCCGATCATGATCCTCGGCCTTACCTCCGACAAATACGGTCCCGATAAAATATATGACGAAGCCTCCACCGTCCTCGCGCAAAAGTTGTCGCAGATACAAGGCGTAGGGCAGGTCTCTGTCGGAGGTGGCGCGTTGCCATCTGTGCGTGTGGAGGCAAATCCCACACAATTGGCCGGCTATGGACTGACCGTTGCGAATTTGCAGTCGGTGCTGAGCCTGCAGAACTCCGACCTGGCCAAAGGCCAAATCTCCGATGGCATGGTAACCGCGGACATTCTTGCCAACGACCAGATCTCGCACGCCGCCGACTACAAGCCGCTCATCGTCGGCTATAGCAACGGCGCGGCGATCCGCCTGTCCGATGTCGCTGAGGTGACAGACTCCGTGCAGAACGTCCGTGCTGCCGGCTATTTGAACGGCAAGCGTTCGGTTACGGTCATCATCTTCCGCCAGCCCGGGGCCAACATCATTGAAACGGTCGATCGCATCCGCGCGCAACTTCCGATTATCAAGGCCTCCATTCCGCTTGGCATCGATACCACCATCGTTCTGGATCGCACCACCACCATCCGCGCCTCGGTCAGTGACGTGGAGAGGACGCTGCTTATTTCCATCGGCCTCGTCATCCTCGTGGTGTTTGTCTTCCTGCGCAACGGCCGCGCCACGCTCATTCCCGCGGTCGCGGTGCCGGTCTCGCTGGTCGGCACGTTCGCCGTGATGTATCTGTTCGGATACAGCCTTGATAACCTCTCGCTGATGGCCATGACCATTGCAACGGGATTTGTGGTCGACGATGCCATCGTGGTGATGGAAAATATCGCGCGCCATCTCGAAAACGGCATGAAGCCCTTTGCCGCGGCGCTGAAGGGCGCGCAAGAAATCGGCTTCACCGTCTTCACCATTAGCATTTCGCTCATTGCCGTCTTTATCCCTCTGCTACTGATGGGCGGAATCGTTGGCCGTCTCTTCCGCGAGTTTGCCGTCACTCTCTCGACGGCCGTTTTCGTGTCGATGCTCATCTCGCTGACCACGACGCCGATGATGTGCGCCTACCTGTTGAAGGACGAGCGCGCGGAAAAGCATGGCCGCATCTACATGGCCAGCGAAAAGTTCTTTGATTGGGTGCTGTCCGTGTATCGCAGCAGCCTGCATTGGGTACTCGACCATCCGACCCTCACCCTCGTCGTGCTCTTCATCACCATAGCGCTCAATGTGGTGCTGATCGTCAAGATACCCAAGGGCTTTTTCCCGACGGTGGACACGGGAGCGATCTCCGGTAGCGCACGAGGGCCGCAGGATTCATCCTTCGCGGCGATGAACGACTCCATTCAGCAGATCGGCCGCGTGATCAAGAATGATCCTGCCGTCGAGAATGTGATTGGGTTCACCGGCGGCGGCGGGGCCACCAATGGCGGTTCCCTCTACATTGCGCTGAAGCCGCTGGCGGAACGCAAGGTCAGTGCGGCTCAGATCATCGACCGCCTGCGCCCTCAATTGAACCGTTTGCCGGTGGCTTCCGCGTTCCTCCAATCCGTGCAAGATCTGCGCATTGGTGGCCGGTCCAGTAATGCGATGTACCAGTACACGATCCAATCCGACACGGTGCAGGATCTTTCCAAGTGGGGACCGATCCTGCTGGGTGAGATGAAGCGCCTGCCCGGTCTGCAGGACGTAAGCTCAGACCAGCAGAATGGCGGTCTGGATGAGCTGATGACCTATGATCGCGTCACGGCGGCAAAGCTCGGCCTTACCGCACAGTCGCTGGACTCGGCGTTATACGGCGCATTCGGACAATCGGAAGTATCCATCATCTACACGCAGTTAAATCAGTATTACGTGGTGCTGGAAGTCGCTCCCCAGTATTGGCAAACCCCGGAAGGATTGAAAGACATCTACCTGCATGCGTCCGGCGGCGGTACCATTCCGCTGCTCGCGGTGGCCAAGGGCCAAGCCAACACCACCCCACTGGCCATCAACCATACGGGCTTATTCCCGTCGGTCACCGTGTCCTTTAACCTCGCGTCGAACGTGTCTTTGAGCGATGCCACGTTGAGTATCACCCAGATGCAAAAGCGGCTGGGCGCGCCTTCCACGTTGCAAGGTTTTTTTGCCGGCACGTTGGAGGCCTACCAGCAATCTCTGGGCACCGAGCCGGTGCTGATTCTGACGGCGCTGCTGGCGGTTTACATCGTTCTCGGTATTTTGTATGAAAGCCTGGTCCATCCATTGACCATCATCTCCACGCTGCCGTCGGCGAGCGTAGGCGCCATGCTCGCATTGATGCTCTTTAAACAGGATCTGAACATTATCTCCATCATTGGCATTGTGCTGCTGATCGGAATCGTAAAAAAGAACGCCATCATGATGATCGATTTCGCGCTTGAGGCAGAGCGCCAGGAGGGCAAGAACACAACCGACGCGATTTTTGAAGCGTGCATGTTGCGCTTCCGTCCCATCTTGATGACGACGATGGCTGCGTTATTGGGCGCTCTGCCGTTGGCGCTGGGGACGGGCACGGGATATGAGCTCCGCCGGCCCCTGGGCATCACGATTGTGGGAGGGCTGATCTTGAGTCAGTTGCTCACGCTCTATACCACGCCGGTCGTCTATTTGGCGTTCGACCGGCTGCGGCTACGGATGCAGGGAAAGCAGCATGACATCCTTGGATATGGGGCCGGACCAACCCCCAGTGCTACGGATTGATTCGACAGGCTTGCTTGGAAACGGGGCAAAGGAGGGCGCGCTCATGGTGGTTCTCACGAATGGCGCGCCTCCTTAGATCAGGTTGATCGTGTTCCCCTTCTTTTGTCTTCAGTTCAGCCCACTACGCCACTTCTTTTCTTTCAACTGTCGCTGGCACCTGCACCAGTTCCTCAAATAGAGAGCGGTAGTGAATCATCGCCGTTCTCAGATCTTCCGTTGTTGCTGCGTCTTTCCCAACCCGCAGCGCAATCTCATGCGCAGACCGGTAGTTCTCCACCACTCGGGGATGATCGACAGAAATGTCCGCGGCACGCTGATCGAAATCGGATACGGGATAGCCGCGAGTTTTCATTAAAGAGGACACCAGGTCATCGGCTTCTGTGACCGCCCCCTTTGGGGAATCGACAAAACGAGACTGTACGGACTCCCACCGTTTCAAAAAACGTTCGCGTTCCATCGGATCAAGATCACGAATGTTGAGCTTTTCAACCCGCTTCTCGCGATCCGCTAATTTCGCTTCTGCTTTTCGTTCTGACCCATGCTCCCGCAACGCCCGGTCGTACTCGGGGCCAAACTTTTGCCGCAGGTCTGCGGTCGTACTCCTGCGTTTTCGCACGTACAGCCAAGCAAGCGCTGCGATGAGCAGAATCACCACGGCGGCAAGCACAATCAGCTTCGGATCCAGCAAATTTAGATTCATTGAAACCTCCCTGCATCAAGAATGTCCACAAAACCAACTTTGTTCACGAAGTTCCCCTCTGGCGTCAGAACCTTGTGAATTGCCAGTATCAAGCTTTAGGCTTCGGAAGACTGGTCAGAATTGATCGTTTTGTAAGTCAGTGCCATGCGGATCACAAGATGGGGACTATCCCTAGCCCGCTTGACTTCACTGCAAGGGATTCCTGGAGACGCGGTAGGGCGCACTCCCTCACAAAGTGAGCGATTCTGCACAGCACTGCCGCAGCAAATGAGCGAATCTATAGGCTGTCTCCACACAGGCACCAACGTTCAGCAAGTGGTGAACGATCTGCAGGTTAAGAATCAGAAAGCCACTTCATCGCAGTAGGAGCTGTGGAGTTGATGCATGCCAGTTGATGCATGCCAGAGGCCAGAGGACGGAGGGCGGCCGCATTCCGGGTTGCTCTCCCGCAAAGTGGGCAAGCCGAGTTCTCGGGCGCAAACCGCCACGGATAACTCGATAAGAAGATACTATAAGGAGATACTATGTCGTTCGGACTTTACGCGATTGGGTTCGCGATCTTGATCGGCGGACTGATTTACGCGGCGCACCTGGTGCACATGCCCACGCACTGGATTGTCGTGGGCGCGATCGTACTCTTAGGCATTGGGATTCTGTCCGGCGTAAAGGCCACGCGTCAGAAGGATCCTTCGGAATAACGGCATTGTAAGAATCTGACTCTCCTTTCCATGAAATCGCAGAGATCGCCGGTCTAGATAACAAATATGGCTATGCCCGCGGCGGCATCAACCGTTCCAAACGTGCGGCAGGTAGTGAACGATCTGCAAGTTAAAGATCAAAAGGCCACCTCCGCTCCGTAAGAGCGGGGCGGCCTACACCTTCTTGAGCCACGGTTGGTGGACCCTCACACGACCGTCATCATCCCATTTGACGACCGCGTCATCTTCGTTCGCTTGCTCAACTGTGCCAAATTCTCCAGTCGGCTTTCCGAAGTCGCCCAACCCCTCGACGCGATCTCCGGGAGCCAATTCCTGGTCGCTGGCAGAGGGCTCGGCGAGCGATGGCTTCCTGGCACGATCTGAGTCAGGGGTCGCCCCGGGGTATGACAGGGGCGGTTGGGGAGCTTTGTGCAGTTTGGGTATTGGATTATTGGTGATATGGGTCATATTCCATTGTTTCTTTCCAAGAGGCCAGAGCAGCGCCCTTCGCTGCGACTGTCGATCTCCTCAATCGATACAGCATAGGCTTGGAAAGAACGGTTCGGCTGGTCCAAACTGCACAGTTCTGACAATTAATTTGGCTAAATGCGGTAGCTCACGCCCGGGCCAAGCGACTTCAACAGCAATCGCATCCATCGAGCTGGGGCCAATGTCGGCAGGAGTAAACTTCCTACGAATCACAGCGCGAATCCGCTCACAATCTTGCAGGGCGCGCCGTACAAATCGAGCGCTCAAAGTGGTCCAATTTGACCAGACATCCGTCTTAGCCACTTCTATCATGTTATGTAGCGAAGGATTGCAACGACCATTATAAAGGCCAGTCCAGCTTTCTCTTACAAGTGAGGTACAACTTACAAGCGAGGTACAACACGGAAACCGTATTGATTGTTCTGTTGCTGGTGTTTTTGCTTGGTGGCGGGGGCTGGGGATACTCTCGTTGGTGCGGCTAGCCCGATCACAGGAACGCTTGGCCAAGCTGCTTGATCCTATTTGTGGCGTTTATGGGGGTTTCGGATATAGAGATAGACCCCCGAACCCTCTTTCAGGTGCCCTGAACTAAGTCGGCCCACCTGAAGTTTTCTTTTCTTAGGTTCTTAGGAAAGCTGTGCACCCCATGGATCCGATTACGATCCTGCACGAAGCTCAGCAGCTCTACAGGGTGAGCGACCGTCTCGACTTGCTGGCGGGGCAACATCCCCTCGTCTCAGAAGCACTCAGCACCATCTCGGGAAGCGTTCGTAACACGGCAACCCTGTTGGAGGTGCTGGTCGCGACGAAAATGGCGCCGCTCTCCGGATTAAATCCAGCAGAGGCCTGATTTGCTCAGCGCTGTCTGAGAGCTTTGTTCTTGGGATTGCGGCGCGGAAGCTAGTCGTGGAGAACGATATTCAGAAGTGAACTATGAACTTGCAGCCCACTCCCGCCATAGTCAACGAAGCCTAACTTTCTGAACCTATTCATGAAAAAACTGACCCGCGACCGGGTTGTACCTATCATCTCTGAGAGGGTCTCCTGACTGATCTGGGGGATTACCGTCTCGGGTACGCCTTCCTTGCCGAACCGAGCGAGCAACAGCAGAATCCGAGCGAGTCTCTTTTCGCTGGAATTGAAGAGCTGGTCAACTAAATCCTCTTCGTATCGGATGTTCCGTGCCAGCAGATACGCTACGAACAGATCCGAGAACGTGTGTTCTCGGTGGAGCGCAAGTATCATTGCCTTCTTGTCAATGCGAAGAAGTTCGCAGTCCGTCATTGCGGTTGCAGACCCCATGCGTAAAGGCTGTCCAGCCAAGCCACCTTCTCCGAAAAACTCTCCCTTACTCAATATGCCCAGGGTTGCTTCCTTGCCAATCTTGGATACGACAGTGAGTCGGACCTTGCCCTCCTGGACGTAGAAGACTGAGTCAGCCGCGTCCCCCTGCGTGAAGATTGTTTGTTTCTTGGGAAAGGCCACGACTTTCCTACCCTCGCCGATAGTGGCAAGGAATTTCCTTGGGTCGAAGTCGCGATTTTTCTTGGCCAACGCGGTTGGTGTTGCCATCAATGGCTTCTCCCGGAGTGGAGCTACACTCCGAAGTATGCTGGCAGAATTGTAACCAGGAAAGATGTTCACTTTTGCTCACAATTGGGGAAAAAGCTCTGGGGGACCTAAAATGAAGCCTGCCGCTTGGCGAATGTGTTGAAAATGAGCAATATTGAGCATTTTCCCAGCGGTGGAACGTTGCATTATGTGGTGGTGAAAACCAAGGAACTCACCCCAAAACAGATATTATCCGTGCCTTGTACTACTTGTGGTGCAGCGATCGGGGAAGCTTGTGAACTGCATACGGGTGCCCGGCGCACCCAGCCACACCGAGATCGGAAACTTTCCGCAGCCGAGGCCGTTGAAACAAAACCAGCAAACGATAACAGCCGGTGAGGCCAGCCGGCGCTCTTTTGCGCAAACACATTATCCTGCCCATAAACGCGACGATCATGGGGGTCAAAAACCACATAACCCGGGAGTATGCGCGGCCCTATTTCACCAGTCCCACCATCAGGCCGCTAGGCCCGGGTAGGTTGATCCGGCATACCTCGATGAAACCCGCAGCCTTCATCCAGTGGGCGTATTCGAACTCGCTGTAACTGGCACCGGCGTCGGTATTGACGAGCATGTTCAGTGAGAACAGTGCCGCGTGTTGCGGCCCGGTTTTGTCGGCATTGAGGATGAAGTCCTGCACGACGAGGCGGCCGTTCGGCGCGAGTGCCTGGTGGGCACGGCGGAAGATGTCCCGGTTCTGCTCCTCGGAAAACATGTGGCAGATCGCGTTCAGCATGATGATGTCGTAGCCGGAGCCAAAGTCGTCTTGGAGCATGTCTCCAGTGCGAAGGCTGACTTGCGCTAAGACGCCGGCCTGGCTGACATATTCGGCGGCGAGCGGCACAACCTCTGGGATGTCAAGGATCTCGCACCGCACATCGGGACCAGCTTTTGCGAACGCGATGGAGTATGCGCCGGAGCCGCCGCCGAGATCGAGGATGCGGCGAACCCCGGCTGTGCCCAGGGCCTTCACAACAAGCGGGGCGCGATCTTTGGCGTGGCGTTGCATGGCGGCAATGAAGTTGCGCGTCCACGCGGGGGTATCGTCCCGATCGGTGGGGACGCGGGTGCCGCTGCGCACAGCGTCGGTCATTGTGCTCCAGCGATGCCAGATGTTGGCGGTGTGCAGCAGACCATTGCGGTGGTTGTCTTTGGAGCCCTGCACAAAGAAGCGCGCGGACTCGGGCGTGTTCTTGTAATCGTCGCCGCTCTTCGAGAGCAATCCGAGGGCGACGAGCGCGTTGAGCAGCATGCCTACGGCGCGGGCATTCGCGTTGATCTTCGTCCCGATCTGTTCGGCATTGGCTCCGTCCCCGACGGCGGTAAAGATGTCGAGTTCAAGCGCTGTAAGAATGCAACGACTCGGCATGTAGCCGCGGATCATCTGATCGAGGCGATCGGGCAGCACCCCTGCTTTCTCGCGGGCAGCCATCGCCTGACGGAACTTTTCCCGATGCTCGACCGACATGGCCTTCATCGCAGGGGCATCGTTCCATAGGAGACGATCGACAGGCTTGCCGTCGCCGAGATGCGCACCGACGATTTCGGATACATCAGACGGTTGCACGCGCCGGTACCACACCCCTGCCGGATAGACGACCATCACTGGACCTTCATCACACAGTCCCATGCAGCCGCAGGTCGTGAGTTGCACATCGTTGTCGAGGCCGCGCGCCTGTATCTCGCGATCGAGCGCGTCGAGCACAGCCAACGACCCGCTGGCCGGACAGGAGGGGATGCCTTCTGGCTTTTGCTGCGTGCAGACGAACAAATGAAAGCGGAACGGTTCCATCGTGGTCTCCGAGCGTAGATTTTTGAACCAGATTTCCGAGCCGGATTTCCGAGACTCGGACTGATGTTAGCGCTTTATTCTCGGCGCCGCAGGGCTCTGCCTAACACGTCATTGTGCGCTGGGTCACAGCTTCCTTGTTTTCCAGAGCGCAAAATGGCGAACGACGGAGGGCAAAACTATGCACGGCAACGAGAAGGTCATTGAGCAGTTGAACTTGGCTCTAAGCTCGGAACTGACGGCTAGTGTGCAGTACATGACGCAGTCCGAGATGTGCCACAACTGGGGCTACAAGCGACTGGGCGACCTTACAAAGGTGCGAGCCATCGAGGAGATGAAGCACGCGGAAGGACTGATTGAGCGCATTATCTTCTTGGACAATACACCCACTGTCGATGTCGGGTTGAAGCCTCAACTTGGCAGCAAAGTGCAGCAGCAAATGGAGATTAATCTTAAAGACGAGCAGGATGCGGTGCGCCAGTACAACGCAGCCGTGAAGGTCTGCGTCGAGGCAAAGGACGACGGCTCCAAGGCTTTATTCGAGCGCATGATTCAGGACGAAGAGCGTCACGTGGACTACTTGGAAGCTCAGCTTCATTCCATCAAGGAAATGGGTATCGGCAACTACCTGTCACAGCAGTTGTAGGGCAGCGAATAACCTTCCAAGGCTCTGTCGAATTGAAGCGATAGATTTGTTCAACACTCCCGCGTAAGGACGGTCGTCATGGCGGTTCCCCTTTCCAACGAAATCAGAGCTTTGCTCGATGGCCCCAACTTCGCCCATCTCGCCACCCTCATGCCTGACGGCTCACCGCAGAGCGTACCGGTTTGGGTGGGCCGTGAAGGTGACCGCATCCTGATCTGTACCGGGGAAGGCTCACTCAAAGCCAAGAACACACGACGCGATCCGCGTGTCTCGCTCTCCATCGTCGATTTCCACGACCCGTATCAGGAGGCTCAGCTTCGTGGCCGCGTGGTCGAGCGCCGTCCTGATGGCGATTTCAAGTACATGGACGCCATCTCGCTCAAGTACACGGGCAAGCCGTTCCCGTTTCGCAGCCCCGAAGGAAGAGTGGCGCTCGTGATCGAGATCGAGAAGGCGCGATACACCAAGCTCCCTTTTGAACATACGCCGCCCAAGTAGCGCAGCTTTCTCTGGGCTGTTTCTGTGGTGAGGCAAAGGCTGTGCGTCACTCGTACCTGTGATCTAAACGCTACTGTCTTGTGACCCGGCGCACAGCGATCAGGCCACACATTCCTGTATCTACAGAGGGCAGCACACTTATGAATGCCTTCAAAGATGCAGGGCACCTCTTTCGACTGGCCGCTGTTTTCGTCGTCGGCGGCCTGGCGTTTGTGGGAGTGCGTGCGTTTCTGGTGCCGAAGAGTTTCGGACAGTATGGGCACTACCGCGGAAATGCCATGGCCGAGACAGCCGCCCGTCCGGTGAACTACGCCGGCCACCAGGCCTGCGAAGATTGCCATACGGACGTCCTGGAAAAAAAGAAGAGCGGCAGGCATGCGCACGTCAACTGCGAGGCGTGCCACGGACCACTGGCGAAACATGCCGATGACCCGGGCTCGGTCCAGCCCGCCAAACTCGACACGGCCGTGCTGTGCGTCCGCTGTCACGAGGCGAACGCCGCCAAGCCGAAAGGATTCCCGCAAGTCGCTTCCGCCGACCACTCCACCGGGCTCCCCTGCGATACCTGCCACCAGCCGCACAGCCCGGCCATCATCGCCGGAGGGACGAAATGAACTTTACCCGGCGCCACATGCTGCTTCTGTTGCCGGCGGCGGCTATCGCATGGAAACACGTCCTTGCCGGGACCCCGGAAGCCTCCCCCAATTACAACCTGTTCGAGCACTGGTGGAGCATGCTGATCGACCTCCCCAAATGCATCGGATGCGGGAACTGTGTGCGGGCGTGCCAGGTCGAGAACGACGTGCCGGACGGATACTTCCGTACATGGGTGGAACGCTACCACGTGACGGACTACGACATTGAAAATCCCCATGTGGACTCGCCCGACGGCGGCAAGAAGGGATTTCCCCCAACGAAAGAAGAGGGCGGGAAAAACTTCTTCGTGCCCAAGCTGTGTAACCATTGTGCGGATTCACCCTGCACCCAGGTTTGCCCGGTGGGCGCGACGTTCATAGGCCCGGATGGCGTGGTTCTGGTGGACAAGAAATACTGCCTCGGATGCCGGTATTGCATCCAGGCCTGCCCCTACGGTTGCCGCTTCCTCAACCCGAAGACCGAGACCGCCGAGAAATGCACTCTCTGCTATCACCGGATCACGAAAGGCCTGACCACCGCATGCTGCGAGTCTTGTCCGACGGGCGCGCGGCAGTTGGCAGACCTGAAGAATCCCAACGACCCGATTCACGAATTCCTGAAGACCCACAGCGTTCAGGTCTTGAAACCCTACATGGCGACTCACGCGAAGGTGTTTTACTCCGGCCTGGATGGTTCGGTGCGATGAATGCTTCGATGCAACAAGGAGACTGGTAAGGGATATGCCCGGCGTTGAAGGCTTCATGTATCCGAACGAAATCGAGCTCCAGTGGAGCGTCCTGATTGTGTTGTACCCCTTCCTCACGGGGCTGGTGGCCGGCGCATTCATTCTGGCTTCCCTGGAGCGCGTGTTCCAGGTGCAGGCGGTTAAGCCCACCTACCGGCTGGCGTTGTTGACGGCCCTGGCCTTCCTGCTGGTGGCGCCGCTGCCGCTGCAACTGCACCTTGGACACCCGGAACGGTCGTACGAGATGTATCTGACGCCGCACAGCACCTCCGCGATGGCCATGTTCGGCTTTGTGTACCTGTGGTATCTGATGGCGGTTCTGGTGTTGGAAATCTGGCTCGACTACCGGCGCGACATCGTGATGCTGTCCCAATCCACCACCGGCTGGAAGCGCTGGATCTACCGGCTGATGACCTTGGGCTCAAGCAACATCAGTAAGCGCGCGCTTGAGATTGATGAGCGAGTGGGCTGGCTGGTTACCCTCATCGGCATCCCTTCGGCGTTCCTGCTGCACGGATACGTCGGCTTCATCTTCGGCTCCGTCAAAGCGAACCCGTGGTGGTCGTCGCCGCTCATGCCCGTGGTGTTTATTTTCTCTGCCATGGTGTCGGGGATCGCCGCCGTGATGCTGCTCTACATGCTGATGACGTGGTCTCGCGGAGAGAAGATCGATATGCGCTGCGTGGACACGGTGGCGCGCTACCTGTTCTACATCTTCATCATCGATTTCAGTCTGGAAATGCTTGACCTGATCCACCGCATCTACGAGGCCGATGAAAGCTTCCGCAGCCTGGATTTCATGGTGCATACCAAGCTGTACCTGTCGCATATCGTGGTCCAGATTGTGCTTGGCACAGTTACACCCATTGCGCTTCTCGCCGTGACCCAAGTGTTGAGGCTCGGCGAAATGGCCCGCAAACGCATTTACGCCCTGGCCGGATGCCTGACCATGATCGGTATTTTTGCCATGCGCTGGAACGTCGTGATCGGGGGCCAGTTATTTTCCAAGAGTTTCCTGGGATACACGACGTACAAGATGGGCCTGATCACACGCGAAGGACTGCTGATGGCCATTGTGCTGACCGTTCTACCGCTCGTGATCCTGTGGGTATTGGTGAAGCTCCTGCCACCCTGGCCGGAGAAAAATTCGGGTTCACTTCCCAACGCCACACTCGTGCACTAAGTTCGACCCGTATTCGTTGCCAGCCTCAAGCGGTGGAGATTATGGACGATCTTCTCGACGCTTTAGCAAGGCTTTCCGACCGACTGGAGCACCTGGAGCGCCGAGTCTCCGCCCTGGAACGCTCCTCCGAAACCGCCAACTCTCTCCCGTCCCCGGCAGAAGCGCCTGCGATGGGAACGCCTGCCGCTGAAGAGTTCGCCCTTCCGCAAGCTGAAGGAGTGTTTCCGGTCGTGGGTAAAGCCATGCTCGGAATCGCCGGCGCCTACCTGCTCCGGGCCGTGGCCGAATCGGGATCGTTTCCGAAGTTGGCAGTTGTTGTTCTGGCGCTTGCCTATGCGGGGATGTGGCTCGTATGGGCAGCGAGACTCCCGGCCCAGGCGTACTTTGCGAGTACTGTCTATGCCACCACAGCCGCCTTGATCCTCGCTCCCATGCTCTGGGAACTGACCCTGCGATTCGAGGTCTTGCCAACCTCGGCGACCGCCGGCGTCCTCGGCGCGTTCGCGGTCGCTGCATACGCTCTGGCATGGAAGCGCAGTCTGACATCGATCGTCTGGGTGGCCAATGTCGCCGCAGTCCTCACCACCCTCGCATTGTTGATCGCGACACACGATCTGGTGCCTTTCATCTCGGCGCTCCTCCTCATGGCGCTGGCCAGCGAGGCGGCGGCTGGTCGCAACCACTGGCTCAGGCTCAGGCCGTTGGTCGCCGCCGCGGCGGATCTTGCCATTTGGATTCTGCTCTACATTTACTCACGCCCGGAAGGTATCCCCTCGGAGTACAAAAACGTCGCAACGCCGGTATTGCTGGCGCTCGGGTGCATTCTGTTTCTGATTTATGGAGCAAGCACCGCTTTCCGGACGACGCGGCTTCGCCAGAAAATCAGATTCTTCGAGATCGGGCAGTGCGTCATTGCGTTCCTGCTGGCTGCCTTTAGCGTGCTGCGTTTTGGAGCAAGTGCCGGTGCGCCGGTATTAGGTGCATTCTGCTTGCTGTTCGCGGCAGCGTGTTACGCGCTTGCCTATGCTTATTTCGACCGCTACCACGAAGAACGTAACTACCACGTGTATGCCACCTGGAGCGCGGCTCTTTTCCTGTTGGGCAGCGCTCTCTGTCTCCCGCCATTATTGCTGGCGTTGTGCTTGAGCGTGGCGGCGATCGTGGCCACGCTCCTGGGCGTGCGCGCATCTCGCCTGACGCTCGAATTCCACGGCCTGGTGTATCTGGCTGCGGCGGCGTACGCATCCGGCCTGCTGGATTATGCCGGCCGTGCCTTGGCAGGGACCTTCCCCGCCGTGCCCGGATGGATTGTCTGGATCGTCGCCGCCTCGGCGGTTTCGTGCTACGCGGTCGGAGGCCGCTTCCGTACGGAGCGGTGGAACCAGCGGCTCCTGCAGCTGCTTTCGGCGATCCTGGCGGTGGCCGCGGTGATAACGTTCCTGGTTTCTGTCCTGGTGTGGCTGGCAGCGGTCGGCATGACTCCCGGCGCAGCCCAAGTGGCCGTCATCCGCACCCTGATCACCTGCGTGGTCGCGCTGGCGCTTGCTTTCAGCGGCTCCCGTTGGCAGCGGACTGAACTCGTATGGATTGCCTACGGCACGCTGGCTTTGGTCACAGCAAAGCTGCTGTTCGAAGACTTGCAACACGGGCACCCGGGATCCACTGCCGTGTCCATTTTCCTGTACGCGCTGGCTCTGATTCTCGTTCCTCGCATGGCGCGCGTTGGGCGGCGAACGTGAGTCGCGCTTGCCTGGTGCGTCCGAGCGGTCGTCGGGATCATGCCGATCTTTTTCCGGAACTCTCTCCCGAACTCTCTCCCGAACTTTCTCCCGAATCTCCTCCCGAATTAAGATAAGCCCATGCAAAACGCAACGCCGGCGGCCATTGCGGTGCTTGTGCTGGAGCTCACACCGGCAGCCGTGTTTGGATTTGCGGGGGAGCGGGTTGGGCAGGCATGCGCCCGCTGGCCGTCAACCGTACGAACCGTTTTACCGGTACTCTGCGCGCTACCTTACGTTTTGCTTTCCTGTTCGCAACAGATGTTTTCATGGAGATGGTGCGCTCTCTACGCGGCGCTGCCGGTGGCGATCGCGTGGCTGCTGGGTCAGGCCGCAATCGCCGATCCCGAACAACGCGGCAATTGGCGAGACGCGATCGTTCTTCTAACGCTGGGGCTGGCGGTTGATCTGCGCTGGTTCGAGCCGGCATGGCCGAGCGGACTTACGGGCCTGGGGAAACTGCTCCTCGTCGATGCGGCGTTGTATGGATTCGTCGCGATCCGGCGGCTCCGCGGGACCGGCTTTGACTTTCATCTCCGCTGGAGCGATTGGAAAACTGGGCTGCGGGAACTGGCTTTCTTTACGCCATTGGTTCTGGGGCTGGGGCTGGCGCTGGGCTTTCTCCATCCGCATGGCAACGCGCTGCGGTTCTCGATGATTCCAACGTGGATCTATATCTTCGTTTTCGTTGCGGTTCCGGAGGAACTTTACTTTCGCGCGTGGGTGCAGAACCTGCTGGAACGGCGGGTGGGACGGCGAGCGGCGCTCGGGATTACGGCGGTGTTGTTTGGGCTCTCACATTTCAACAAACGATCGGCGCACTTCAACTGGCGCTATGTCTTGCTGGCAAGCATCGCCGGGATCTTCTACGGTCGGGCATGGCGCCAGCAACGGCGAGTGCCGGCCTCGGCAATCACCCACGCCAGCGTGGACGCCATCTGGTCGTTCTGGGTTTAGCGAGGGACCGGAGGATCTGCAGCAATGGGCAAAATGGCGGTTGAGTCGAGAGTTTTCCCCGCGGTTCCGACCGCCTGCCGCCGGTACTTTGTTTGGGCCCAGATCGTCATTGCGTTTCTGTTTCTGGAGTTTGCGATTTGGGCGCCAACGCCGGAGACCCGGAACCGCTGGGCCGCCATCGCGGCGATCACGATTCTGGTTCTGGTGCTGATCGACCGGCCGTCGCTGGCGCGCCTCGGCCTCCGATTGCCGAAAATGTTCGGCGCCAGCGTGGTGCTGGGGATCGGTTTTGCAACGCTTATTTTCATGGTGATTCTGGTGAGGTGGGCGGGCGGCCAAATTCCCGCCAATACGACCTGGCCGGGTTTGCAGTTGGCATGGGGGTACGTGATCTGGGCCCTGCTTCAGGAATTCATGCTGCAATCGTTTTTCTTCAACCGCTATGAAGAGCTGTATGGAAGCTCGGCTGCGGTTTGGATGGCGTCCACGCTCTTTGCCGCCGCCCACCTGCCCAGTCCCGTTCTCACCACCGCTACGCTCATCGGCGCCCTTTTCTTCTGCGAAATGTTCCGCCGCTACCGCAGCCTTTATCCCCTCGCGATCGTCCACGCGATGCTGGGACTGACCATTGCCATCATTACGCCCGACAGCCTGCTGCACCACATGCGGGTGGGGATTGGGTATCTGCGGTACTAGCAGATTGCGCCCGAGTCACGGGCGATCCTGGAGTTAACTACGCCCCAATCCGTTTGGAAGGAATGGCTTGCAGTCTGGGTCCCAATGGAACCAACTTGCAGCGGTGTGCGTATATGAAGTGTGGAGAATTCCGCTTCATCCATCCGTGCTAGAACATACGTGGGCGCCTACTTCGCGCTTTGGGCGATGGTTTTCATGTTGCTGCGAACCTTTGAGGGGTTCGAGGCAAGCGAGGCGCTGGCCGCACTGGTGATTCTCGGGGTGATATTCCCTGCGCTCGCCATGCTGGCCACACGTCGAGTGTCAGCACTACCCTATGTTGTACGCCAGCCCGGGGTCGAAACCGCGGTTCTGGTGATGTATCTGGTGGTGATCGCATGGGTGCTGGTATCGGGATTCGGTCGCGTAGCGCGCATTAGGACTGAGCCGTTGCACTCTGTCGTGCTGCTGGGCGTGAAGCTCGTGACAGTTATCGGCTTTCCCGCAGCGATCATGTTGGCATTTGGCCACTACAGGATCGCTGAGCTCATGCCGATTTCGCTGAGGTGGCGTGAACTCCGTCCGGCGCTGTGGATGTCGTTGGCTGCTCTCCTCATGCAATCATTCCTAGGGCGCGGCCTGCACGACATTCGGGAAGCACATCTGCCGCTGTGGGTACTTGCTGTGGCTACACCCCTCAGCTTTATCTGGTTGATGATTGAAGTTGGAGTGGTCGAGGAATTTTTCTTCCGCGTGCTGCTGCAGGAGCGACTTGCGGCGGTGTTGCGGTCGCCGTGGGGCGGGCTGGTGGTGGCCGCCGTGCTCTTCGGCTTGGTACATGCGCCTGGTCTCTACTTGCGCCCGGCGGCTACGCAGGAAGCTCTGGGCTCACATCCTTCTCTATTCATGGCCGTCGGGTACTCGATCGTGCTGCCCTCGCTTGCCGGTCTCTTCCTCGGCGTTTTGTGGATGCGAACGAAGAATTTCGCTGTGCTGGTTATCGTGCACGCTGCCGGGGACCTCCTGCCCAACCTGGTGCCCTGGGTCAAAGCGTTCCATCTGACGCGATAGCGGTCGGAGGCCGGCGATCTTTTACTTGAGCAACGCCGGCTGTAGTCACAAAACTCTACAGTTTAGGGCGGGGGAGAGCGGTATCATCCGGGTAAGGCAGCACCGAACATCTGCGCGACGCTATGAGGAGTTCCGGTCTTCGCTTTCTGGTGATCAAGGGCAGGCTGCGCCCTGAGTTCGTCTTTCAGTTCCTCTTCTTATTTCAGGTTGTCGCGTTTCACCCGCATCTGCTGCGAGGGCAGGCGGTTGCGCCAGCGGCTGCAGGGCGAACTATTCACGGCGTGGTGAAGTCGGGGAATATGCCGATTCCCGGCGCCGGAGTTTCCGCGGCGAATGCAGCCACGAAGGAACCAGTCAATACATCGACGGATGTGGACGGCAGTTACTGGTTGCGGATTCCCGGCGATGGGCACTATACGGTGCGGGTGCAGATGGCGGCGTTTGCCGGGAGCGCGCAGGAAGTGGTATTGGACGCAACCCATCAGGACGTGCAGGCGAATTTTGAACTGGTGCTGCTGTCGCGGGCACGAGAGGCTGGCGCCGATAAAGACCAGCGGCGCGCGAATGCTGCCGGACGCGGTTTTCAGAATCTTTCCGTGTTTCAGAGTGAAGCGGGGCAGGATGCGGGCAGTGGGTCCATGAGCGAGGTTGTGCCTTCCGGTATGCCAGTTCCCGGAATTGCACCGGACGTTGCTACGAACAGCGCGACGGAATCTGTAGCGGTTTCGGGCAACACTTCCAATTCGTTCAATGCGATGAGCGCCGACGAACTGCAGCAGCGCTTCAACGATGCCCGCCAACAGGGGGGAGGATTCGGAGGTGGAGGCGGATTTGGCGGTCCTGGAGGTGGTCCGGGGGGTGGTCGCGGAGGCGGAGGGTTCGGTGGCGGGGGCCCGATCGGTTTTGGCCGGCGGGGGTTTGACATCAATCGCCCGCATGGATCTTTATATTACGGCGTCGGCGATTCAGCGCTGAATGCATCGCCGTTTGCGCTCACCGGCCAGCCGGAGGAAAAACCGGCGTATTTCCAGAATAGCTTCGGCGGGTCCGTGGGCGGACCGCTGAACATTCCTCATATCTACCACGGCGGGAGCAAGACTTTTTATTTCATCAACTACAACGGCAGGCGCGCGGACAATCCTTTCGATCAGTTTTCGACCGTGCCGACGCTGCTGGAGAGGGAGGGAAACTTTTCCGGGATCACATACACTTCGGGACCCGAAAAAGGACAACCGGTTGAACTTTTCAATCCCACGAACAACGCCCCTTACACCAACCCGATTCCGATCAACCCGGCGGCGGAAGGATTGTTGAACTATATTCCATTGCCGAACTTGCCGAACGCAGGCAACTATCAAAACTTCCACTACGTGACTTCCGCCAACAGCGACAGCGACGATCTGAACATACGTTTGAACCACAGCTTCGGCGCAGCGCCCGCGGGCGGACGCCGCGGCGGAGGCCGCAACGCTCCGCGCAACAACCTGACGTTCGGCTTCCACTACCACGAATCGAGCACCACTCTGACGAATCCGTTCCCGAGTGTAGGCGGCAGCACAACCGTGCGCAGCTTTGACGTTCCCGTGTCCTACACGCGCAGCATCGGAAAGCTGACCAACATTGTTCGCGCCGACTTTAACCGCAGCCGGACGCGCACGCAGAATCTGTACGCTTTCAGCAACGACATTACCGGTACGCTGGGAATCACGGGAGTTTCGCAGAATGCGTTCGACTGGGGACTGCCGAATCTGTCCTTCACAAACTTCGCCAGTCTTCAGGACACGACTCCGCACCTCACGCGAAACCAGACCTACACCTTCTCCGACAATGTGATCTGGAATCACGGCAAGCATACCTGGCGCTGGGGCGGGGATTTCCGGCGTGTGCAGGTGAATGCGGAAACTGACAGCAATCCGCGCGGCTCGTTTGTCTTCACCGGCCTCAATACCTCGCAGCTCGGCGGCAGCGGAAACCCCGTGACGGGCACGGGATACGACTTTGCTGACTTTCTGCTCGGATTGCCGCAGCAGACTTCGGAACAGTTCGGGCAGAACAATCACTTCCGTGGCAACTTTTGGGATTTGTATGCGCAAGATGAGTGGAAGGTGCGCGCGAATCTGACGCTCAATCTCGGGGTGCGCTACGAGTACGTTTCGCCGCTTACGGAAGTGAACAATCTCATTGCGAACCTCGATCTCTCTCCCGGGGTGCTGAATCCGGCGCTGGGCACGCCGGCGGTGATGAGGATTCAGCCGGGGCAAGCCGGGCCATACAGCGGCAGCCTGCCGGCCAGCCTGGTGCGTCCGGATCGCAACAACTTTGCGCCGCGAATCGGCTTTGCGTGGAAGCCGTTTTCCAAAACCGTGGTGCGCGGCGGTTATGGCATCAACTACAACACGGGCGCGTATCAGAGCATCGCGCAGCAACTTGCCTATCAGCCGCCGTTCTCTACCACGGCGACCAACGTTCAGGCGCCTTTTCCGTCTCCCCCCAACCTAACGCTGCAAAACGGATTTCCAGCGGCCACCGGCATCACCAATAGTTATGCGGTGAATCCGAATTACCGGCTGGGCTACGTGCAGATTCGCAATCTGGACATTCAACAGCAGATTCGCCCCACCCTGCTGCTGAATATCGACTACACCGGAACCAAGGGAACGGATCTCGACATTCTGGAAGCGCCGAACCGAACCGCGACCGGCATTCGCATTCAGGGGGTTGACGCCTTCACCTACGAAAGCTCAGTGGCGGATTCGGAGGCCAACGCGGCATCGGTGCGGCTGCGCAAGCGGTTGTCGGGAGGAGTCGCGATCGGCGGCATCTACACGTTTTCCAAATCGCTGGACGATGCATCTTCCATCGGCGCGGGAGCAACCTCCGGGGCGAACACCCCTGGACTGGGCGCGGGCGGCACCGGCGCGGGCGGCGGCGGCGGTTCGTCGGGCGGAGGTGCGGCCAACGTTGCGCAAAATCCTTTCGATCTGCCTGCGGAACGCGGACTTTCCAGCTTCAACCAGACCCATAAGTTCACCGCGGATTATTTGTGGGAGCTACCCTTTGGCCACGACAAGCGTTGGCTCACCGGAAATACTCCGTTGCGTGCGATTCTTGGCGACTGGCAATGGAGCGGCGACTGGACGATCGCATCGGGCCTGCCGTTCACGCCGCGATTGCTGAACGACATCAATGACGTGAACGGGGGAACGAACGGCACGTTGCGGCCGAACTTAGTTTCTGCGCAATCGGTGAGCCTGCCGAATCCCTCGATTGCGGAGTGGTTCAATACCGCTGCGTTCGCTAAGCCGCCTGCAGGCACCTACGGCGATGCGCGACGCAACAGCATTATCGGTCCCGGCAGCAAAGTGTTTGACATGGCGTTCACGAAAATCTTTCCCCTGAAGGAGGCGCGCGTGCTGGAGTTCCGGGCGCAGGCCACCAACATTTTCAACTTAGTGAATTATTCCTCGATTGATACGAACTTCACCGCGCCCACCTTTGGCCGGGTTACGGCGGTTGGGGCCATGCGACAGTTTACGATTACGTCGCGCTTTCGTTTCTGAGGAGGACGCTGCTGCGGGAAACGCTTTCGAAGAGGATTGCCATGACTCTCACTCCAAATCGATTCGCCGATAGAGCTGTAGCGGTTCTGCTGCTTGTGCTCTTGTGTGCTACTTCGCCTTCGCAGCAGCAAACGGGATATGTGTTTCACGCGGAATCGGATCTCGTGCTGGTGAATGTGACGGTGAGGGATAAGAGCGGAAAGTTTGTGCCGGGATTGAAACCGGAAGATTTCACGGTTTTCGAGGACAACAAACCGCAGAAGATTGTTTCCTTTGATGTGGAGAACGTCGATGCCGCGCCAGCGTTGGATGTGGCGCAGGCGAAGCCGCTGCCGGAGCCGGCGTCTGGGCAGACGAGTCCGGCGGCCTCCGCTGCAGATGCCGCGGCCCAGCTCGCGGCCCAGTTCAAAGACCGGCGTCTGATTGTTTTGTTTTTCGATCTCTCTGCCATGGAACCGGATGAAATCGACCGCGCGGTTACGTCCGCTGAACGCTATGTCGGTACCCAAATGGCGCCCGCGGACCTGGTGTCGATTGTTTCGCTGGGAAGTTCGCTGCTGGTGAATCAGGACTTTACCGCGGATCACGCGCTGCTGAAGAAACAGTTGGACGCATTCAGTTCGGGCAGCGGCCAAGGTTTCGAGGAAGGAACGACCGGCACGACCGAGGGGACGCCCGACACCGGTCAGCCCTTTACCGCCGACGATACCGAATACAACATCTTCAATACCGACCGGCGCCTGGAGGCGCTGCGATCGGTGGCGGAAAAACTTTCGCACGTTCAGCAGAAGAAGTCGCTGATTTATTTTTCCAGCGGCATGGACCGCACCGGCATCGAGAATCAATCGGAACTGCGTGCGGCGGTGAACGCGGCGGTGCGTTCCAACCTGGCGATTTACACCATGGACATGCGCGGCTTGCAGGCGCTGGTGGCGGGCGGGGAAGCGCAGAACGCCAGCCTGCGCGGCGTTTCGGCGTATTCAGGACAGGCGACACTCAATGCGTTGAATTCCAATTTCACGACGCAGGAAACGCTGGTGACCCTGGCCAGCGATACCGGCGGGCGCGCGTTTCTCGACTCCAACGACTTCAGCAAGATTTTCAAGGGAGTGCAGCAAGACACCTCGACTTACTACCTGCTCGGCTATCACAGCACGAACACCGCGCGCGACGGCCGTTACCGTCACATCGTAGTGAAGAGCAATATCCCCGGAGTGAAGATCGACTACCGCCGCGGCTACTACGCGCCCGCGGATTATCAGCATTCCACGAAGGACGACAAAGAGCGGCAACTGGAGGAGGAACTTGCTTCCGAACTGCCGGCCACGGATTTCCCGCTGTATCTGGGCGTTGCCTACTTCCGCCTGGAGGGCAACAAGTTCTTCGTTCCCATTTCGCTGGTGGTGCCGGGATCGCAGATTCCATTCGTCCGCAGCAGCGACCGCGACAAGGCAACGCTCGATGTGATTGGAATGGTGCTCGATAGCGAACACCACCCCTTGAACAGAATTCGCGACACCGTGAAACTCGCGGTGAGCACGTCGGCCGAAGTGCAAAAAAAGAATGTGCAGTATGACACCGGCATGAGCCTGCTGAGCGGCAAGTATCACCTGAAATTTGTGGTGCGCGAGAATCAGACCGGCCGCATGGGATCATTCGAAACCGACATCGAGGTGCCAGAGTTGAAGGCATTGCCGCTGAAGATGAGTTCCGTGGTGCTCGCCAGCCAGATTCAAACGGTAAAAGTAAAGACGAGTGCGGACCTGAACCCGCTGGTGCACGACGGTTCCGAGATTATTCCGAACATCACGCATGTTTTCTCGGCCACGCAGCACCTGCTTCTTTATTATGAGGTGTACGATCCGGCGCGGCCGGCTGTCGCAGATTCTGCAAGAGGCACGGATTCTGGAAGAGACAAAGACAACAAGCCTGGTATCCGACTTTTGTCCAACGTCGCCTTCTTCCAGGGTAAAGCTAAAGCCTACGAAAGCTCGTTGGTGGAGTTGACGGAATTGAACGCGCGCGAGCGAAAGGCTGCCGTCTTTCAGTTAGACGTGCCGCTGACATCGCTCAAACCTGGTTTTTATACCTGCCAGGTAAATGTGATCGACGACGCCGGCGGGCACTTCCTGTTTCCGCGGCTTGCCTTGTTGATCCGGCAAGAGAGTTCGAGCGCTGCACGCTGAAGACAAATGTTCGTACGCTTAGGTAGACCCAATCGGGGGGAATCCCTTACAGGAGTGCACCCCGAAGAACTCGCGTAGGATATGTTTATGGCAATGAAGTACGTCCAAATTGAGAATGACCTCGAGATCCAACAGCGTCTGGAAGCAGAGCGCATGCGCTTGCGCAAAATCGCCGGCCTGGACCGGCCCACTCACTTCCATCGGCCGGTGGAACGCGCGTTCACGGCTGAGGAGCGCAGCAAGGTCACGATTCTTTTCGGCGGTTTCACCTGGAAGCACGAGGATCTCATCCGCGCCGTATTCCAGGGTTGCGGATATCGCTGCGAGAAGCTGCCCGTGCCGGACGTGCCTGCGTTCCAGATCGGCAAGGAATACGGCAACAACGGGCAGTGCAACCCGACGTATTTCACGGTGGGAAATCTGGTGCAGTATCTCCAATTCCTCGAGAAAGAAGGTCTGCCGCGCAAAGACATCATCGACAACTATGTCTTCTTTACGGCGGGTTCGTGCGGTCCGTGCCGCTTCGGCATGTATGAGGCCGAATACCGGTTCGCGCTGAAGAATGCCGGCTTCGACGGTTTCCGCGTGCTGCTGTTCAAGGACAGCGATGGAATCAAGGCGGCGTCGGGCGAACCGGGGTTGAAGTTCACCATCGACTTCGGATTCGGCATGTTGAACGCCATGCACCTGGGCGACGTGTTCAACGACCTGATCTACCAGATTCGCCCGTTTGAAGTGAACCAGGGCGAGACTGATCGCGTGTTCCGCGAGACGGTGGACGCGCTCTGCGAGGACCTCAGGAATCGGGATTCGTTTGAAATCGAGGAGCGGGCGCCGAACTGGGCCAAGCCGAAGTTCAAGAGTAACAAGATTCTACGGAACACTTTTAACGTGTTCGGCAAGATGCACGAGCATTTGTGGGGAAAGGATTATCTCAATGCTCTGGCCGCCGCTCGCGAGAAGATGGACAGCATCGAAGTCGACCGCACCAGGGTAAAGCCGGTGGTGAAGATCACGGGCGAGTTCTGGGCGCAGACTACCGAGGGTGACGGCAACTTCCACATGTTCGAGTTCCTCGAGCGGGAAGGCGCGCAGGTGCTGGTCGAACCGATCGCGACCTGGGTGGCGTACCTGATGAACCAGGCGAAAGCGCACGCGAAAGCCAAGTGGCCGGTGAACCGTCCGCACCGGAATCCACAGTGGTGGGAATTGAAGAAGCACCTGGCGAATGATCTGGGATTGCGCAAGAAGTTGATGGGCATCGGCGCCGGCGAACGGATGTGGAACTACCTGTATCACCGGACGATCAAGAATCTCGGCGGGATTACGCATCACCTGGCGCCGCAGACCGAGTTGGCCCAGATGGCCCATCCTTTCTACAACCAATTTGCGCGCGGAGGAGAAGGGCATCTCGAGATCGGGAAGAACGTGTACTACACGGTCCACCATCTCTGCCACATGGTGCTGGCGCTGAAGCCGTTCGGGTGCATGCCGTCGTCGCAGTCCGACGGAGTGCAGTCGGCAGTGGTGAACAAGTTTAAGGACATGATCTTCCTGCCGATCGAGACCTCGGGCGAGGGCGAAGGCAACGCGCACAGCCGCGTGCAGATGGCGCTCGGCGAAGCCAAGGTGAAGGCCAAGACGGAGTTTGAGCTATGCTTGAAGTCCACGGGCAAGAGCCTTGATGAAATTCGGGAGTACGTGGCGGAGCATCCGGAACTGCGGCGGCCGTTCTACCACGTGCCGCACCGTGAGGGGATCGCGGGCACGGCGGCGCAGTTCATCCTGCACGTGAACGATCGCATTAATAAAGAAAAGGGCACCCGGTTCCTGCTGCGTCGCACTCGCGTGCCGGGGACAGCGCTTACCGATGCTGCTTAACGATCTGGCCGGCAGTGCAGTATGTGCGGCTGCCGGTTCCTTATTTTTCGGTCTGAACCTGATTGGAGAGATTGAATGCACGACCATTTGACGGGACATGATCGACAGCCGCCCCAGTTATGCCAGATTGCCGCGGCTCCGTACCAAAAGCCGCACGACCACCATACGCAATTCCTGGTGGGGCTCGACGTTGGTTCGACAACCGTGAAGGCCACCGTGGTGGAGGCCGCGACCGACCAGATTCTCTGGCAGGACTACCAGCGGCATGAAACAAAGCAACCCGAGAAAACTCTGGAATTCCTGCGCCGCATGGAGGCAGAGGTCGGAATCAACCGGCACAACACGCGGATGTTCATGACCGGCTCCGGTGGTGCTGGGATCGCGGATCAGATCGGCGCGAAGTTTGTGCAGGAAGTGACGGCGGTGTCACTAGCCGTAGAGAAACTGCATCCCGAAGTGTATTCGGTGATTGAGCTGGGTGGACAGGACGCGAAGATCATCGTCTTCAAGGATGACGATGAGACGGGGCGCAAGAAGAAAATCCCGTCCATGAACGACAAGTGCGCGGGCGGCACCGGGGCGGTTATCGACAAGATCAACGCCAAGCTGAAGATCCCAGTGGACGAGCTCGCGATGCAGGGCTACTACGGGATCAAACTGCACAAGGTGGCCGGCAAGTGCGGTGTGTTCGCCGAGACCGACATTAACGGCCTGCAGAAAGTGGGAACGCCGCCGGATGAGTTGATGGCTTCGCTGTTCGAAGCGATCGTGCTGCAGAACCTAAGCGTTCTAACGCGCGGCCACACGCTGCGGCCCCACGTTTTGCTGCTGGGTGGGCCGAACAGCTTCATCAAAGGGATGCGCGAGGCGTGGCAGGCGAACATTCCGCGCATGTGGCAAGAGCGCAAAGTTGCCATCCCCGAGGGCGCGAAGCCGGAAGATCTGATCAAGGTTCCCAATAACGCGCAGTACTTCGCGGCCCTGGGCGCGATTGAATTCGGCAAGAGCGAGGACGATTGCATCGGCTGTTACCAGGGCCACGAACAGCTGGAGTACTACATCGAGTTCGGCCGGCAGGAGGAAAAAGCGAATTCTGGCGCGAAGGGGCTGGTTGCGAAAGAAGGGGAACTCGACGCGTTTAAGGAAGCGTACCGCCGGAAGAAGTTTACCCCCGCGACGTTCCAGAAAGGTCAGACCGTCGCTGGTTTTATCGGCGTCGACGGGGGTTCGACTTCCACCAAAGCCGTTCTGCTGGACGAGCGGGGCGACATCCTGTGCAAAGCCTACCAGCTCTCGAACGGAAACCCGATCCAGGACACGATCGAGATGTTCGAGAACCTGCGCGGACAAGTCGAAGCGCAGAATGCGAAGTTAGAAGTCCTGGGAGTCGCCACCACCGGCTACGCCAAGGATATTTTGAAAGACGTGTTGCATGCGGATGTCGCATTGGTAGAGACCGTGGCTCACACCGAGTCGGCGCTCAAGTTCTATGAGGACCCGCACGTGATCGTCGATGTGGGCGGCCAGGATATCAAAATCATCATTCTGCACAACGGCCGAGTGAAAGATTTCAAGCTGAATACGCAGTGCTCTGCGGGTAACGGGTATTTCCTGCAATCGACCGCCGAAGGATTTGGGTTGGGCGTCGAACAATATGCCGATCTCGCTTTTTCCGCGCAGGCCATGCCGGTGTTTGGTTACGGCTGCGCGGTGTTCATGCAATCGGACATCGTGAACTTCCAGCGGCAAGGTTGGAGGGCGGAGGAAATTCTTGCCGGAATGGCGGTCGTCCTGCCGAAGAATGTGTTTCTCTACGTTGCCAGCATCCCGAATCTAGCGGCGCTGGGAACGCGTTTCGTACTGCAAGGTGGGACGCAGAACAACCTGGCGGTGGTAAAGGCCGAAGTCGATTTCATCCACAACAGCTTCCGCGCCGCGGGCAAGAAGCCCGAGATCATCGTGCATGAGTTCTGCGGAGAATCAGGCGCGATCGGCGCGGCTGTGGAAGCGCTGCGTTTGTGGCGGAAAGGACTGCAAACGACGTTCGTCGGCCTGGAGGCCGTCAGAAAAATTCAGTACCGTACCACCCGCAGCGAAGCGACGCGCTGCAATTTCTGCAAGAACAACTGCCTGCGCACCTTTATCGACATCAGAACTGCTCCCAAGGATGAGATGAGCATCGTTCCCATTCAGAAGGTCACCAAAGTTCCGTTAATGCGTGGGGAACAGCGGTTGATCATCGCAACCTGCGAAAAGGGTTTGGTCGAAGATGTCAACGAGATGAAAGACATTAAAGCGGGCCTCGACGAGATCAAAGAAAAATATCCCAACTTCGTGGACTTCGCTGCCCACGAGGTTTTCCGGCCGACGAATGCGAAAAGCATCGCGGATCCGATCCCGACTCGAGCCTGGACGAAGGCGGCCAAAGAGCGCATCGCGTTAATGCAGAATCGCAGCAATCTTCGCATCGGCATTCCGCGCGTGCTGAACATCTATGCCTACGCGCCGCTCTTCAACGCGTACTTCGAAAGCCTCGGAGTCGAACCGGAAAACATCGTTTACTCCGACTACACCAGCTCCGATCTCTACCGCGCTGGGGCGAGCCGCGGTGCCATCGATCCGTGCTTTCCGGCGAAGGTCGGCATTTCGCATGTCTACAACCTGATCCAGGAGAAGCATCGGAAGAAACCGCTGGACGTGATCTTCTTCCCGATGTACGACGTGCTGACCTCGCCGCTGGTGAAGATCGTGGCGGCGAATGCTTGTCCTACCGTGACCGCAACACCGGAAACGGTCAAGGCCGCGTTCACCAAGGAGAACGACGTCTTTGCCGAGCACAACGTAAAGTACATCGATCCAATGCTGAACTTTGCGGATCGCAAGCTGTTCGCTCATCAAATGCTGCAGGCATGGCAGCCGATTCTCGGACTGTCGCAGGAGGAGAACGATCGCGCGGTTGAGGTGGGTTACAAGGCGATGGCCGGCTACGAAAGCAGCATCCGCAGGCGCGCTCGCCAGGTGATGGACCAGTTGGAACGCGAAGATCGCATCGGCATCGTGATGCTAGGCCGTCCGTACCACCACGATCCCGGGTTGAATCACGAGATCCTGGAAGAGTTCCAGAAGCTGGGCTATCCGATCTTCTCGCAGAACACGCTGCCTCTGGACGAAGACATGCTGGAGCGCCTGTTTGGCGAGGAAGTGCGCGCCGGGGTGATCAGTCACCCGCTGGATATTTCGGATGCGTGGAAGAACTCGTTCTCCTGCAGCACGAACCATAAGGTGTGGGCCGCGAAGTTTACGGCGCGACATCCGAACCTGGTGGCGCTGGAGATCTCGAGTTTCAAGTGCGGCCATGACGCGCCCATCTATGGCGTGATCGAGGGGATCATCGAGCAGTCGGGCACGCCCTATTTCTGCTTCAAGGATTTGGACGAGAACAAGCCCTCGGGCTCGATCAGGATTCGCGTCGAGACCATCGATTACTTCCTGCGTCGGTATCGTGAGGAGGTCATCAAGAAGCGCAAGGCGGTGCAGGAGATCGAGGCGCAACTCGCGGATTACGAAAATCAACTGCGCGCGCAACTGGAGCCGGAGCCGGGGGCGCGAGAAGTAGCGGCCGACTGATTTCTGAGCTAAAGATTTCTGAGCTACACGCCCCGCGACCCGCGCGTTACCCGAGGATCGGTGGCTAGCCGGTTCAGATCATCCATGGTTGTGCAATGATTTTGTCGCTTGAATATGTGAACATGGAAACCGCGATGTTTTAATCAGGGGTATATATCAGGAGGTATATATGGTGACAAGTTTAAGGATGATTGCACTTTGCGTGACTCTCTTGGCGCTCACGCCGCTTCTCATCTTCGCGGGGTCAACTCCGTCGGTGGGCAGCCTGGCTCCCGAATTCACGCTCAACTCGCAGGAAGGCACTCCGGTCAGCCTGATGGATTATCGCGGCAAGTGGGTGGTCTTGTACTTCTACCCCAAGGACTTCACCAGCGGCTGCACCATTGAGGCGCACAACTTCCAGCGCGACCTGTCGCAATATCAGCAGAAGAATGCCGTGGTGCTTGGGGTTAGCGTGGATAGCGCCGACTCTCACAAGCAGTTCTGCGCCAAGGAAGGGCTGAACTTCAAGCTGCTGGCCGACACCGACCACAAAGTGTCGAGTGCCTATGACTCGTTGACCAACTTCGGGCTGGTCAAGGTCGCTGCAAGGCACACCTTCATCATCAATCCAGAGGGCAAGATTGCGAAGGTATTCACCGAGGTAAATCCAGATCAGCACAGTGCTGAAGTGTTGGCGGCACTCGCGGAACTGCAAAAGTAGAGGCGGGCTTCCCACTTCCGCCTGTAGAGACGGAACTTGCCCCGTCTCCGGAGACGCGGCAAGCCCCGTCTCTACGGAAACCAGAAGCCCCTTTAGGGGCTGGGCATCGATATCTTAGGAGCCCTGCGGGAAATGCAGGAGGCCCGGCCATTCGCCGTCGAGCGGCGGCTGAGCGAGTGTCCTCACTCTTGGCATGGCCGGGCCCCAATTTGCGGTATTCAGTTTTTGGCTCCTCCAAATTATTACTAGACCCTTCTGACCTCGGCTGTCAGTGATCTTTGTCACGAATGCACGGTCAATTTGCCGTCGATCCTGGACTCCCGTCCAGTGCGTGCAATCAGTGACAAAACACTCCGCTATCTAAAGCTGGCAGATGCGCATCCATAGTGCCGGTCACAGGGTTGCAAATCAGTCCCAGTTTCCTATGAACCTGCACTGCCTCGCTGTGGGTTGATGACATGGCACTACGCAATCCATAGGAGCGCTGAAATCGAACCCGACGGCCGGTAACTGCAGCGGCGAGTGACCCCAATCACAGGTTTGGGTGAGGAAGGGCACTTGCAGCATTCCCCAGAACAGAGCAAAATGCTGTGACCGAAGTTAGGGACGTCTGCAGTCCCAGGCAATCGGGATCGCTTGAGTTTTGCCCGCAGCTCAGCTCCGCGCGATTGGCCCCAAGGGCACAGGCAATAAGGAGGATTCACCATGGCATCAAATACTCTCACCATCACCGATAATCGCAACGCCACAAGCTACAACCTGCCGATTGAGAATGGTACGATCCGGGCCATGGACTTGCGGAAGATCAAGACCGGCCCTGACGACTTTGGGCTCATGACCTACGATCCCGCGTTCATGAATACTGCGTCCTGCCGCAGCAGCATCACCTTTATTGACGGCGAACGCGGCATCCTTCGCTACCGAGGCTACCCCATCGAAGTGCTGGCCGAACACTGCACCTTCCTCGAGGTTGCCTACCTGCTGCTGTTCGGCGATCTGCCCGCTCCAGAGGATCTGAAAAACTGGATCAACCAGATCACCCATCACACGATGTTGCACGAATCGACGAAGCAGTTCATGGAGGGCTTTCGCCACGATGCCCATCCAATGGCCATGCTGGTGAGTACGGTGGCCGCCCTCTCCAGCGTCTATCCCGAGTCTAGAAAGATTCAAGATCCCGCCAACCGGCTGCTGCAGATCAAACGGCTGATTGGCAAGATGCCGTCCATCGCGGCCATGTCGTATCGACACAGTCTCGGCTTTCCTTACGTTTACCCGGACAACGATCTCAGCTATCCGGAAAATTTCATGAACATGTTGTGGAGGATGGTGGAGCCGAAGTACATGGCCAACCCCGTGTTAGCCCGCGCGTTGGACATTCTCTTCATTCTGCATGCCGACCACGAGCAGAACTGCAGCACCAACGCCATGCGGGCCGTAGGTAGCTCCCAGGCCGATCCCTACCTGGCAACCGCGGCCGCGGCGGCTGCCTTAGCCGGACCGCTGCACGGCGGAGCCAATGAAGCCGTTCTGGTGATGCTCGACGAAATCGGCTCCAAGCAGAATATTCCTGCCTACATCAAGAAGGTTAAAGAAGGGCACGGCAAGCTCATGGGCTTTGGCCACCGCGTCTATAAGAACTACGATCCGCGTGCCAAGATCATCAAATGGACGGCGGAGAAAGTATTCGCAGTCACGGGCGGAAATCCCAAACTTGAGATCGCGCTCGAACTGGAGCGGATCGCTCTTGAGGATGAATACTTCGTCTCGCGCAAACTGTATCCCAACGTGGACTTTTACTCGGGAATCATCTATCAGGCCATGGGCTTCAAGCCGGAAATGTTTACCGTGCTGTTTGCCATCCCGCGCACCGCAGGCTGGCTGGCCCAATGGCAGGAGATGCTCACCGACCCCGAGCAGAAGATCGCGCGTCCGCGGCAGGTCTACACCGGACACGAAGTACGGGAGTTTGTGCCGGCTGAAAAACGCACGCCGGCTTTGGCCACGACGCGTTAGAGCCTGGCGCCTTGTGGTGCCGGCAGACTCGGTCACCGGCGGGTGGCCCGGGTGGCGGATGGCCCGGGCCTCGCGTCTATCCTGACTCTGAAGGGTTTCCCCGTCCAAGCTCCGCTTGGGCGGGGTTTTTCGTCAGTCACCCCGCGCGACGGCTTTTCGCTCGGCAAGACCATTCCGTTGGACTTACACCAACCCTCAGAAGCGAATCCGTATTAACGAAATCACCGGGACAGCTTACTAGCACTCGCTTTAGCCAACATGCTGGTGCCCTGTCTGCGTGAGCGGCAAAGAACTATTTCCTTGCCATGAGTTTACGGAGAATCCCATTGCATTCCCGCCAACATACAGTTTCGCTGTGTGGACTGTGCCGCCCATCCTCGATAAAACGCAACTCCGCGCCTGCCAGCGCGTCGTGGGCTCGTTCGATCTCTCCCGGCTCCGTTCGAGGATCGCGTCTCCCGTGCACAAATGTCACCGGCACTTTCAGTTCGCCCAGTCGCCCGTCGTACAAATCTTCGTCCGCTCGCGTGCTGGAAGCCGCGAGTCTCAACCAGGCACGGCAATTCCGCTGTAACACATTCCTCCATTGCTCCTCGCCATGATCCACCACCAGCAACCTTTGTGCCTCTTCACTTACGTCCTCCGGTTGCGCCGCAAATCGCTTGAAGAAACTACGTGAGTTCGGCTTGTTCCGATAGAAATGAAATGCTTCTAGAATCAGCCGCGCGCACCGCTGTGGCGCCGACAGCCCGATCATCGCGGCAATCACCGCTCCATCGCTGTGTCCCCAAAAAGCCGCTCGCTCGATCCCCAGTGCATCCAGCACAAGAAGGGTCTCCTCCGCTGCCCGGCGATGAAAGTCCGTCGGCATCTGCCCCGGCAATCGCGTTGAGCGCCCGTAGCCGGACCGATCCGGAACCACAAAGCAGACTTGCTGTCCCAATGCCTCGATCTGCCGGTCGATCGGATACACCCCATAACCCCACCCCCCATGCAAAAATACCACTGGCCGTCCGCTACCTACATCCCGGTAGTGAATCCTAACGGGTCGAGCGCCAGGTGCATGCGGCGAGTTTGGCAATTCCACAAACGGCATGTGATCTCAACTTATTTCGCTGGCGAACTTCTTGAGTCCAGAGAAGTGTGGACAGTTCCTAACGATCTCAAGGGCTGCGTCATGCTAACTTGAGAAATTCCCGGGAGCAACATCGACTAGGCCCAGCAGCGAGCAGCCCAGTTGGCGGCCTAATAGCACGCGGCCAACTCCCGCGCCCAATTCCGCCCCAGCAGTCCCTGATCTTCCGTGACCTCGGAAGCATCCTCGCCAATTGCTAAGCTCCGAGTGAGTTCCAGGAGGCCCCTTGCCCGCGACCGCTCACCAACCCGCTCACCAAGCTACGATCAAGATTCTCTATGGCGAGTCGGACGAACACACTCTTTCCGCCCAAGCCGCCGAAATGAAAAAAGCCGGACATCACGTGACCACTGCCCTGAACCGTCATGGCGTTCAGGAAGCCCTGCGCCGCGATGCCTTTGACCTGGTCATCCTCGGCCCCACCTTGTCCAAGGACGATCGCCATCACCTGCCCTACATGGTCAAGAAGGCCCACGCAGGAACGAAGGTTCTGGTCATGCACGCCGGCACCCACCATCACGAAGTCGACGCCGCCGTGGACTCCAACCTGAGCATGCACCGGATCCTCGAGCGGATTGCCGCCCTGCTTCAGCCCGCGCCCGTCCGCTAACCGCCAATCGACCATGATTTGCGCGGCGTCGTAGAGACGCGGCTTGCCGCGTCTCATGGGCACGCTGAGACGACGCAAGCCTCGTCTCTACCGCTGATTTTTGTCCGAGAGGAAGTTCCAGAAACTTAAAATGGGCCGCCAGCCAAGAAGCGGTGACTCTTCCTTGGCTATCGGCCCATTCGATCCGGACTGGGATCGGAGGTGATATCTACATGGTAGACCCTCCGCCCCGATTGTCAAGCATCAACTTCCAGCCCCAATATTGCCTCAATTCGGGAAAATTCCGCGCCGAAACCCGCCCCAATCATGTTGAACCACATTAAAAGTGTCCCCCTGAAACCACAATAGAAGTGTCCCCTTTTAGAGTTCCTTCGGCGAGGAGGAACCGAGATTGGGGAGAACGGGATTGAGCAGGAAAGAGTTGAGACGGGTG
>JBEKAF010000016.1:0-58473 GCA_050018355.1 Terriglobales bacterium
TCCGCCTCCACCAAATCCACCACCCCGGCCGCCGCCGAGCCCTCCTCCGCCGCTAAATCCCATCAGCAGCCCGAGCAAGAATCCCAGACCGCCCCCGCCGCCACCCCGACCACCACCGCCTCCCCGAAATAGCGCTCGCACAATGGGCAGCACAATAAAGAGGAGAACGAAGATTACAACCACCACCGTCCCCGCTCCAACGCCAGGCGCAGATCGCTGGCGAGTTGGGGCAAGAGGAGGCTGATTGTCCAACGTCACGCCCGCATCCTGCGCAATCACCGCGGCCACGCGCGCCGTCATCAACGTGACCGCTCCCGCATAATCCCCGCTGCGCAGCAAAGGCACCGCTTCCCGTCCGAACCCGCCCACCTTCCCGTCCGGAAGAATCGCCTCCAGCCCGTATCCCACCGTCGTCCAATACTTGTGATCCTGCGTCGCCAGCAGGATCAGCACCCCCCGATCCTTCCCTTTCGCCCCAATCCCCCACTTCTGATACAGCGCCACCGCGTAACTCACCACGTCCTGCCCATCCACCGACTTCACCGTAACCACGGCAATCTGCGCCTGCGCCTTTTGATCCACCTGCTGGCAAAGATCGTTCAACCGCGCCAGCGTAGCCGCATCGAGAACCCCGGCAAAATCATTGACGTAATTCGTGGCGCGCAGAGAAGCAATAGGCTCGGCAGCAACCCACACCGCCGCCCCCAGCACAATCCAGAGGATCGCCGAAACTCTCGCCAGCCGCTTCATTCGGAAAAATTGTACAGGAGTGCACTCCGCAAAAGGTTGGACACGACAACTTGTCTCATGAATGGGCTTCCCAGGGGACGGCTGGGGTGATCGCTACGTCGCATCCAGCAAGCGACCGGGGTTCATCGAGAAATAGCAGGCACTTACCTGAAAGCGGTCGGGATCGCAGTCCGTCCGCCCCGTCGTGAAGGGGGCATGAGTCCGCTGGAGCTTCGTGCAGCGCCAGAATGCCTTTTACTTGGGTTTCTGCTCGCCAGCAGTCTCCTCCTGCTGCTCTTCAGACTTTTGCCAACTGGAATTGGGGTTATATTCCTTCATGGCTTTGGCGAGAACATCGGTCTTCTTGCCGAGATCCTTCTCGTAGACTACTCCATCCTCGTTAACGAGGAAGGTCATCACGCCGGACGACCTGTATTCCGCCGGATAGGCCACGAAAGCGAAGCCCTCGGTCATTTTGCCGTTTGCGATGTAACTCTTCGCGCCGCCTGGGCCATTTTTTCCCTGACGCGTCAGGACGAGGTAATAGTAACCGCGGTAAGGAGTCGGAGCGCCCTCTAGGCTTTTGCCATAGCCCTTAGCGACGGCCGATGCCACCAGCGGCCCGATGGGGCTCTGGGGTTCGCCATCGGCGGCTTTCCAATAAAGGCCATTGTGCTGCCCTTCATCACTGAAGATTTTCTGGGCGTACTCGTTGTGCTGCGTGGCGTAGAATTCCTTTTGCGCCGCCACGAGCTCCTGGCAAACGCGGATGGCCGATAGTTCATTCCGGCCAATGCGTCGGTATAAAATTTCTTTCTTGCCCGCCTCGGTGTCGAAATACCACAAATTACCTTTGTGCACGAGCGGTATGGGCGTGGGCCAATTGTGCGCGCCGATATACAAGATAGTGGTTCCATCCGGTTCTTTCACCAGACGGTGCATTTCCTGATATCTCTGTACGAAATTAGCGCGGCTCTCGGCGTCCTCAGCATCGTCTCCCGACGAGACGACTTGCTTTCCGTCGGGTCCGAGGATTTCGAGCATCGCTTTTTCGTCATTGTTCTGCGCTGCCGTGACCAGTGCGCTGCTCGCCTCTTCCGCCGATGAAAATGTTTTCTGGCCCGCTTGCTGCGCCATCGAACCCGTGGGAAAGCACATCGCCAAAATGATCGCGACCACGGCTAATTTTGGAAGATTGGCCCAATGAAATTTATTGAAGTTCAGCTTCGTTCGCCTCATATGGCTGCTCTCCATTTCCAAATTTTCAAGCTACCAGGAACATAACGAAACTTCGGTTAATGACGCCCGCCACCGCCACCACGCGCCCCGCCACCGCTGCTGCGCGCTGCTCCGCCACCGACGCTGGCCTTTCCGCGTGACGAATAGCTCTTGGTCTGTCCGCCATGGCCGTAGCCGCTGAAGGCACCCGAGCGGACGCCACTCTGAGCGCGGGGTGCAGCATAGCCTCGAGCCGCCTGCTTGTTTCCCTCGAAAGGCCTGGCCGTTGCGCCGGCACGGTTGTTAACTCCGCCGCGTCCGCCATTAGCTCCGCCGCGCGCGCCTCCTGCTCGGTAGGCATTGCTCCGGTTATAAAACGTTCTGCTCCCGGAGTAGTACCTGCCATGGTTGTACATTGCGTATCGGCCACCCCAATTGAATCCCCAATGACCCCAGCCCCATCCAAAACCTCCGAACCAACCGATTCCGAAGCCCATTCCGAAATTGAGGTACGGTCCGCCAAACCAGATTCCGGGATACGGGTACCACCCCGGCCACGCCATGATGGGAGCTCCGTAAACCAACCACGGATCGTACGCGGGGACGTAAACGACATCAGGGTCGGCAGGCTCAATGCTGATGTTCGAGTCTTGCGTCGCTACGGTTTGCTGCGGCGTGGTCTTAAGATCGCCGGCTGCTTGCGCCCGCCGGCGCATCACCTGCACGGCATCCATCACATCCGGTTGCTGGTTGTAGTAGGCGTCGCCTAGAGATGACGTCCAGGAGAGGTTCTTGTCCATATTTCCAAGGACGGATGGAAATGCAGCAAGCGCCTTGACGCTCGGGTCCCAGGGTTGCTGGTCCACAGCTTTACCCAAAGCGTCGCCCTTCAAATCGGGATTCGCTTGCACCCATCTGTCGGCTTCGACGACTTGCTCGGGAAACGTGGACGCCGCCAGGATCTGCGCCACCAGCGAATCCGGATACAGCGCAATCGGCGCTACCAACCGCTGCAACTGCTCGGGAGTCTCTTGCGCGTATGGCGGCGCCTGCGCGGCCTGCGCGTCCGGGGCTTGCGCGTCTTGAGAGGCCAATAGGTTCTGAGGCCAAATCGCGAACAACAAAAAAGCCAACGACAACAGGGAAACCAAACTCTGCTTGCCCAATCGAGGCCTTGAGAACCCTGCGGCACGTCCGAAAATGTTCATGTTCTTGAACCTCCTCTGCACCTTCATTGCTTGAGGCCTTTAATTAGTAAAGATGCGCAAGACACGGTTTAGGCTGCATCTTTGGTTTTGAGCTTCCCCGTCGCCCGTAACCCTGCCCTTCCCGCCCCGTCGTGTCAACCGCAGGTCGCGCTGGCCCCGGTTGGGGGGTAGGGCGGCTCGTCTTGGCCATTCTCCGGAGCCGCTGTGCTGGTTTCGCCCGTCCTGGTCTGCCTCGCCCGCTGACACTTCCCTGCTGGATGGCTTCCGAACGCTCGTTTGCCTTCCATCCTGGTTTGCAACCACCCTCTCCTAGGGCCCGGCCACGATCACAAAATAAGCAGCCAAAGCACGCCCGTCTGTTCAAAATTGAACACTTGCCGTAAGATGCCCCACGATGGCGTGGCCGCTTTCTAACGCTGTGGGTAGCATGGTATGTTGACTTCGTCCGGCAAGCCGACCGCGCGCGCATTTTGCGAAACGGTGGGTCCGAAATAGCGCTCCCAGCATCTGATAAATCCATGATCCGCTCCTACAACGGCGTCACCCCCCAGTTCCCCGACACCTCCTATGTCGACGACTCCGCCCAGCTCATCGGCGACGTCATTCTCGGCGAGCACTCCAGCGTCTGGATGAACGCCGTCCTCCGCGGCGACGTCCACCAGATCCGCGTCGGCCATTACTCCAACATTCAGGACCACTCCATTCTCCACGGCATGAAAGAACAATATGGCGTCTACGTTGGCGACTACGTCACCGTGGGCCACAACGTCATCCTCCACGGCTGCAAAATCGAAGCCCGCTGCCTCATCGGCATGGGCTCCATCATCCTCAACGGCGCCGTCATCGGATCTGGCTCCATCATCGCCGCCGGCACCCTGATCCCGGAGAAAACGATCGTAGAACCGAACTCCCTCTGGATGGGCTCCCCAGGAAAATTCCGCCGCCACCTGGATAAAAAAGACCAGGAGACAATCCTCCGCTACGTCGATAATTACCTGGGCTACAAGGAGTCGTACTTGATGGAGAGAAAGAGCTCTTAGCTCGTAGCTCTTAGCTCTTAGCTCGAAACGTGGACCGCGGGACGTCCGCGCCGGAGTTATGACGCAACGGCTACTTGAGAAAGAGCCAGGGTCCTGTGAACCAGAACCGTACCCAACACCAAAAGAACGCCTGGCATGATCGGCTCCAAGAGAAATGGATTTACCCTGTGTTTCCCCGTGACCTCTGTGGTAAGAAAAAACGTTGACCACAGAGATCACAGGGGAACACAGAGGAAGTCAAGAGCCAAGAGCTAAGAGCCAATAGCCAAGAGCTACTTCTGCAAAATCCGTTGCGCCAGTTCCCCGCGTGGAACTGTGACCTGTTCGCCGGAGGCGAGATGCTTGAGCGCGAATGCATCGGCCGCCACTTCGTTCTCGCCGACGATGAGGATGTATGGCGCCCCCATCTTGTCGGCCGCTTCGAACGACTTTTTCAAGCGAAACGACTCGTCGCCAAGATCGACAACCAGATCGTGCCGGCGCAGTTCGCGAGCCACGCGCGCAGCTTCGCGATCCATCCCGGCGCCGAGCGGAGCAATGTAGACGTCGGGCTTGCGGACAACCGACTCCGCCGGCGCGGTCAGCGAAAGCACCAGCCGATCTTCTCCGATAGCAAATCCAATCCCCGGAGCCGCCGGGCCGCCGAGCGCTTCCGATAAACCGTCGTATCTTCCGCCGCCAAGAATCGCATTCTGCGCCCCCAGCGCCCCGTGCGTAAATTCAAACGCAGTCTTTTGATAGTAATCCAGACCCCGCACCAGACGGGGGTTTTCGATGTAGGGGACCTGGACGGAGGTTAGGATGTTCTTGACCTGGTCGTAATGGGCGCGGCAATCTTCGTCGAGGAACTGGCTGACGGTGGGGAGAGTTTCGATGATGGGTTGGTCTTCGGGAACTTTGCAGTCGAAGACGCGCAGCGGATTGGTTACGACGCGACGCTGGCAGTCGGCACACATTTTTCCCACTACGGGTGCGAGCGCTTGGCGAAGAGCTTCGTTGAATTTTGCGCGGTCGGCAGGGCAGCCTACCGAGTTCAGTTCGAGCGTCCAGTTGGTGATGCCGACGCGGTCGAGCAGCGTGGCCAGGAGTTCCAGAATTTCCGCGTCCCTCGCGGGAGACTGGCTGCCGGCGGCGGCGGGGCCGATGACCTCGGCTCCGATCTGATAAAACTGGCGGTAGCGGCCTTTCTGCGGACGCTCGCGGCGGAATTGCGGTCCGATATAGAAGAGCTTGTTGAGGCCGCGGTCCCAGAGTTTGTGCTCGATATAGGCGCGGACCACGCCGGCAGTGTTTTCGGGGCGGAGGGTTAGCGACTGGCCTTTATCGCTTTCGGCGCGCCCGCGATCTTCCCAGGTGAACATTTCTTTGGCGACGATGTCGGTTTCTTCGCCCACACCTCGGGCGAATAGTTCGGTGGACTCGAAGATGGGGGTGCGGATTTCGTGGAAGTTGTAAGCGCGGAAGACGTCGCGGACGGCGGCTTCGACGAAGTTCCAGAGCGCCGTGTCGGGCGGGAGAAGGTCGCGGGTTCCTCGGGGGGATTTGATCATCGGTCGTTGGTCGCTGGTCGTTCGTCGTCCGCTGGTCGTCGTTCGTTGTTCGCCAAGCCCTCGGCGTGAAGCTTGTCATCCTCGCGTCACTGCGGGACTTGATTAGTTTAACGTCGAATCGATATTTTTGCGGATATCGACGAGAATGTTCATGCAGTACTCATCAAGCCAGGTTGCCATGCGTCGCGTACAGTTTATCGAAATCCATGAACAACCGGGGTTCCCGTCGTCTGTTCGAGATGAAATTACGGATGCGCTTCAGTTTGGGTTCAATCTCTTGAAGGCCTACGAGCCGATCGCCCCGCTGCTGCAAAGCGCGCTTGACTGTACCCGCAGTCGATCGATTGTTGACTTGTGTTCAGGAGGCGGTGGACCCTGGTTCGACCTGTCTCGAGAGCTCCAGGGGGACCCGACGGCGCTGCAGATTTGGCTCACCGATAAATACCCAAACCTCAGCGCAGTCGAAAATGTCAGAGCGGCTTCTGAGAATCACATTAGCTTTTATCCGGGCTCGGTTGAGGCGATGAAGGTTCCTGCTGCATTGAAGGGGTTTCGAACGATGTTTACATCGTTTCATCATTTTTCGCCGGAAGAGGCCCGCGCCATACTGCAAAACGCGGTCGATGCCGGCGAAGGCATCGGCATATTTGAAATAACGAGGCGGGCTCCGTCAACGATCGGCCTCACGTTGGCTTGGGCTCTGATGCTGTTCGTCTGCACTCCGTGGATCCGTCCGTTCCGCTGGTCACGGTTGCTCTGGACGTATTTGGTTCCGATCATTCCTTTGGTCTTGCTGTTCGATGGAGTGGTGTCCTGCCTTCGGACATATCGGCCACAAGAACTGCGAGAGATCGTCGAAAGACTGACCGCAAGCGAATATCGGTGGGAGATCGGCGAGCATGCAAGAGCGCCTGGCGAGGCACCAATTACTTACTTGATTGGTTGTCGGCGGGGAATTCAGTAAGGGACTCCAGCGCCGTGTTGCGGAGCATGAGCCGTTCACCTCAGGGGCTAAAGCCCGTATTCTTATTGACCGATAGCGGCACCCTTCGGCTTCGCTCAGGCAGGCTCATGAAGCCGTGCCCTTCCCAGAACCATTTATGAGACCAGTTCTAGTTGGAAGCCAGCACATCGTCGTTGTAATTCAGGAGCGCCCGTTTGGGTGCGTCTTTTAACCCTTTTAGCGGGACTTTCTGATCCACCGAAGTGTTCCCGACCAGGCGCGCGCGCCCCACGAATGCCGTGCGGCCATCCGCAAGCTCCAGGTAGATGGGCACGATCATCCGGAACTTATCATCCACGTCGGACTGGGTGACCTTGAAGCCAAACACTACGTCGCCGTTTGCGTCCTTGTCGAACGTGTAGGCGATTTTGTAGGTGGGCAGCGCGGTGCCGTAGACGTACTCGTTAAAGAACCAGTCCAGGCGATGATTGCCTTCGAGATCCATGTCCCGGGTCATGTGTTTCTCCATCATCGCCTTGAAATCTTCGGTGGTAGCCGCCTTGCCGGAATAGGTCTTCACGAAATCCTGCATGGCAGCTTTGAAATTTTGGTCGCCCGTGTTGCTGTCCCACATCATCATGCGGACCATGTGGAGAATGTATGCGCCCTTGGGATAGATGAGGCGCCGAGTCACGTCGAATCCCGTTCGAGAATTACTGGCCCGGTATCCCATGGTCAAGGGGCCGACGTCGATGGCGCGAAAGCCTTGGGCGTTCCGTTCCAGCAACAAACCGCGCTCGTCGTTCCAGAACTCGATAAACTTCTTCGGATTCTTCTCGATCATGCTGATGTAGAGGGACGCGGACATATCGGCAAAGCCCTCGCTCATCCACTGGTCGCGACCGGAGGCGAACCCGACCGTGTGGCCCCACCATTGATGCGCTACTTCGTGCGGCGTAACCACTTTCCAATATCCGCGGTCACCCCAGTCCATGCCGAGCGAATGCCGAACGGTTGTGTCAAAGTAGTAGCAAATCGGAATCCACACCAGTTCCGGCCACGACTGGCCAAAATCGCACGCCGTCTGCTGCGTCAGTTGCAGATGTTTGAACCGCGAAGGGCCGAAATAATCGGTGTAGAGTTGCACCGCCAATTCGCCTTCTGCCAGCGCTTTCTTATTCAGCAAAACGGTGCTCATCGTTCCCAGCGCCACCCCCGCTCCCATGTGGGGGACGGCAAGCTGCAGTGAATTTACCCAGTCTGGAGACTCTTCATTGGCATAGGACTGGATGAAGTAATCGGGCTTGGTGAGCTTAGCTTGCTCCTCCTTGAAGCGGCCGAAGCTGAACCCCGCCACCGTTTGCGGGTTTTCGCTTTTCCACACGGTCACATTCTGGTTGCCCTCATTGCTCTCGGAGACGAGCACGCCGGTTGCGGCCATCTTCATTCCTTTAGGAATACGGAGAGTCATGTCAAACAGCGCAAACTCTCCCATAGCCGCATCCGGATCATTGGGATACCAATTCTCGCGGGCCACCGGGAAATAGTTACCGCCGCCTGTGTTGACGACCGCGTCTTTCCCTTCGTAAGCTGTCGTGACCGAGATCTTCTCTCCCGCAGCGAGAGCCTTGGGCAGGATGACGGCGAAGTCGCCGTCGTCGTTCTTGTCCTCCTGAATAAAGGATAGGGCCTGGCCGCTTGCGGTCACACTCTGTACGCGCAGGGGCCGGAACAGGTCGAAGCCCACGACCCGCAAGCCTTCGCGCCGCGCGACAATATCTGTCGTGGATTTGCCCAGTAACCTGCCGCTCTTTTCAAAGGTCGCGTCCAGTTGCTGGTGCTCAATGTGGAAGGGCTTGCCCAAGGCGCTTTGTGAATGGCCGCCGGAAATCTTGAAGGACGCCCACTCGCCCATCTTGTTTTCGTCATAGGTCATGAGGCTGACCTGCTCCGAACCCGAGTCGGGATCAATCTGGTAAAGTTCCTTGCCGTTGTAACGCTTGCCATGGATGAAGGCGACGAAGAGCCCTCGCGGTTCGGGGCTCAATACTTCCCGCAGGATGCGCGCTTCGAGATTGAATTTGAGCTTGTGCCGCGTCGTGTTCTGGCTGTCTTTCAGCAAGCCCGCCTCGCAGCCACCGGACGCTGAGCTGTTGCCTTTCTTGATGTCGTCATACGTCGAGTCCGTAAAGCGGAGGACCGCCTGACTAAACTTCTCGCTGAACTCGTCCTCTTTGGTGAGCAGCTTCAAACTCTTGCGCTCGGATTCCGCCGGCGGGTCGAGGACAAAATTGCCTTCACCCACAAAAACCGCTCCCGTGACCTTGCCCTGCACCGGCGTCACAAAGCAAACCGTTCCCGAGTGCAGGTGGAAAGTGCCAGCGTCGCGCTTCAAATCAAAATTCGTGACGCTCACTGCCTCGCCACCCAGCGTCAGGTTGCGAAGTTGCTGGTAAGTAGGGTCGGAGTTAAGGGCAGCGGCCGGATTATCGGCAGCATAAAGAGGAAGAAACAAGGCAAGCAGAATGGTCGCGGCAAACAAGATACGGGGAGCCACGGCCGGCAAGAGCCTCCTGTACGGAAGAGCGTTTGAAGTATGCACGATTTGTCCGTTCGTGCAAAGGATATAGATCACCAGATATGGAAGCAAGCGATTAGACGAGATTCGTGGAAACGCTTCAGTGCCCGAGGAATGAGGGAAAGTTACTCCGAAGTCTGCAGTCGAGTTAGTGAACGGCGATCGCCAGATAGTCGCAACGGGAACGTTACGCTTTCGCGTAATAGGCAGCGTTTTTTTCCAGAAACTCTTTCTTGTCCTCCGGCAGTTCCTCTGCCACGAAGATCGAATCCGAGGTGCACACCGGAATGCAGGCGCCGCAATCGATACAACCATCGGGGTCGACATAAACCTGTGTCGCCGTCTCAAACTGCGGCTCGTCTTTTTTGGGATGGATGCAGTCGGTCGGGCAGACGTCCACGCAAAGCTCGTCCTTGATGCAAGTGTCGGTGATTACATACGCCATGAGTGCCTCTCCTGAGATGTTTTGTGGAGCAGTTGCGCTCTTACCTTAGCTAGTGATGTCCGTCTTGGCTGTGACCTACGTCACAGCGCTGGGTAATTCAGTCACGCAGAATGGTGATCGTCGTCACAGGCAGGGTAAGGCCTCGTGCGGTACAAGATAGACATCTGCAATTGAAGGAAGCACAGAATTGCCCGGCCTCACCCCACGACCCCACACAGCCGCCACCCAAGCGGCGGGCCGGGCAATATCAAGCGAGAAAATTCGCACGAATATCGGGGCGCGGTTTCGTTCTCGAAATAGTTGGTTCTTGAACGGCACCGCGGTTACTTCCGTTTCTTAAATTCGGTTACGACCGTCAAGAATTTTAATTGTCTTCCGATAGGCATGTGAGGGTGCGTGTGCGCGACCCGTTTTTCCGATGAAAATGCTCATGGTGATTCTGGTGCTGGCGGCGATGGCTGGCACGCTGCGCGCTCAAGTGGCTCATTACGCTCTTGCGGTGCATCCATACATAACGGGCGGAGATTTGGCCGCTTCGCGCTTCTGGCCGCCGTCCACAGTTGCCCTGGTAACGCTGGACGAAGCTGCAAAGGCTGCCGACAGCTATGTAACGCGCCGGAACTCTCGCTGCGCTCAGGATGACAGGGTGTATGCAGCGTCGCCCATTTATAATCTTCAGTTCGGCTCACCACCGGAATTTCAGCAAGACGAATTTCAGAAGACAAGGCGAAAACGTGCTCGATTTTTTAGGCGACCTCAGACGAACTCATATGTGCGGGGCTCTTCGGCTCTCCGATGCCGGCAAGAAAGTTGTGCTCATGGGATGGTGCAACCGGCGCCGCGACCTCGGCCAGATCATCTTCGTCGATCTGCGCGACCGCACCGGCGTGACGCAAGTCGTGTTCAACTACGAACGGAGCGCCGCCGTGCACGAGAAGGCGGAAGCGCTGCGCAACGAGTTCGTGATCGCGGCGATCGGAACGGTCAAGCGCCGCGATGCCGACACCATCAATCCCAATATCCCAACCGGCGAAGTGGAACTGGTGGTGGAAGAGCTGCGCATTCTGAACGTGTCGAAGCAGTTGCCCTTTCTGCCTTCGGACACGGTGCTCGCGAACGAAGAAATGCGGTTGAAATATCGCTACATCGACCTGCGTCGCGACGTCATGCAGTTCAACATCGAACTGCGGCACAAAGTGGCGATCGCGATCCGCGACAACCTCGCCTCGCAGGGCTTCTTTGAAATTGAGACCCCGTTCATGACGCGCTCGACGCCAGAGGGCGCGCGCGATTATCTCGTGCCCAGCCGCGTGCAGCCGGGATCGTTCTACGCGCTGCCGCAATCGCCGCAACTGTTCAAGCAGATCCTGATGATCTCGGGCTTCGACAAATATTTTCAGATCGTGCGCTGCTTCCGCGACGAAGATCTGCGCGCCGACCGCCAGCCCGAATTCACCCAGATCGATCTTGAAATGAGCTACCCGCAGCCGGAGCGGGTTTGGGAAGTGGTCGAAGGCTTTTTGACTGCGGCGTTCAAAGCCGCCGGTCACGAGATCAAAACGCCGTTCCCGCGCATGGACTTCGACGATGCCATCCGGCAGTACGGCATCGACAAGCCCGACCTGCGGGTGCCTGCGTTTACCGACGTGGGCGATTGTTTTGCGTCGGCCGATCTGGAATCGCTAGCGATTAACAAAGAACTGCCGGTGATTGCCATCCGCATTCCGCACGTGGGCGAGCTTTCGCGCAAGGAGCGCGACGACATCAAGCCGCTATTTGTCGCGAAGGGCGGAGCGCGCGTGTTCGAAGACTTCAAGCGCATCGAGAACAAGTATCCCGCGGCGGGTGCAAGAGTGCGCACGAAGGCGGGCGCGGCGGCAGACGATCTGCTGGCGCTGGTGGTGGGCTCGGCGCAGTCGGGCGCAACAGGAGACGCGCATCCGGCCAGCAAGCGCAAAGTTACGCCCGCGGAGATGGCGATCTATGCCTCGGCTGGGCTGTTGCGCGTGACGCTGGCGCAGAAATATTCCGACCGTCACAAGCTTTTTCAGAAAGGCGATTTCCGTTTTCTGTGGGTGACGAACTTTCCCATGTTCGAGTACGACGAAGCCGACCGGCGCTGGGTCGCGGCTCATCATCCCTTCACCTCGCCGCACGATGAAGACATGGACAAGCTGGAAAGCGATCCGGCCATGGTGCGCGCTCTCGCCTACGACGTGGTGCTGAATGGGACGGAGTTGGGATCGGGCTCGATCCGTATTCACCGGCAGGATGTGCAGAGCAGAATCTTTCACGCGCTCGGCATGACGGAGGAAGAAGCGCGCTCGCGCTTCGGCTTCTTCCTGGAAGCGCTCGAGTACGGCACGCCTCCGCACGGCGGGATCGCGCTCGGCCTCGATCGCATCGTGATGATTCTGGCCGGAGCGGATAGTTTGCGCGAGGTAATTCCCTTCCCAAAAACCGCCGCCGCGAAGGACTTGATGATGGAAGCGCCCACGCCGGTGCCAGAGGGGCAGTTGCGGGAGTTGGGGATTGGGGTGGTGGTGAAGAAGTAGGGCCGGCACTAAATCCCCCTCATCGCCAAGCGAAGGATGGGGCACCCCCCGCGCTAGTTGTGTCAGCGAGATGCCACACTTTCTGCTCGGGAACTAGTTTTTCCGCGACCTGTAAACTCGCGCCCTTAGCGCCCCGCCGCCAGTCGCTGCTCCACCAACTCCTCGATTCGATTGAGGACCTCGTCCTCGCTCATATTCGTCGAGTCGAGCACCACCGCATCTTCGGCGGCCACTAGCGGAGACGCCGCGCGCGTGCGGTCGCGCCGGTCGCGATCACGAAGTTCCGCAGCCATCGTCTGCGCCGATGGGCCCTTCACCTGCTGCTGATCCAGCCGCCGCTGCTCGCGAATCACGGGATCGGCGTCGAGAAAAATCTTTAAGTCGGCATCGGGAAAAACTTTTGTCCCAATGTCGCGGCCCTCCATCACGACGCCGCCGCCAACGCCCATTTCGCGCTGCCGCGCCACCATCCACTCGCGCACCTTGGGATGCACCGAGACGCGCGACGCCGCTTCGGTCACGTCGCGTTCGCGGATGCGCGCTGAAACGTCTTTTCCGTTGAGCAGGACGCGATTGCCGCCGATGGAGCGATCGAGACTAATCCGCGAATCCTGCGCCATCTTCAGCAGCGCAGCTTCGTCGTCAAACGAAGCGTCCCACTCGATCGCCCGCAGCGCCAGCGCGCGGTACATCGCCCCGCTCTCCAGGTTCACATAGTCGAGTTTGCGTGCCAGGCGGTAAGCAATCGTGCTCTTGCCCGCTCCGGCTGGGCCGTCAATGGCGATGATGAGTTTGCGTTGGGAAGAATCGGTCATTGGGCGAAGGGCATCGGGGCGAACGTGCGATTCTACACGGCTCGCGGTTGGAAAACTACCGGCATGCGGCATGTTTGGATTTTGATTGTGTGGGGACGCGCGTCTCGCCCGTCCAAGCCGAGCAAAGCTCCGCGGCGCTCTTCGCTGGCGGTGACCCCTCGTTCTAGGAAGTGGCCAAGCCCTGAAATTATAGGAGGCCCTCGTCCGTACTGCTAGCTCACCCGCTCTGGGCGCGGCTTGGGAACGTACGCCTGCTTTGGCGGAGTTACCTGCAACAGGGACTTGCTCCCGACATGCACAAAGCTCAATTCGCGCGCCGACAGCAAGGCATGGATGGCTTCTTTCACCCGCGTCCGCGGAACGAAGTTGGCCAGGAAGTTCTCGACCTCTCCCTCCTCCACCGCCACCACGCAGTCCAGATATTTCGAGACCAGCGCCGAGAGTGCTTCGGGCACCGAGATTCCGACACCCTCGCGCACTACATCCGGCGCCCAGCGCGACAACTCGTCCCACACCGAGCCTTCCTCCACCGTGTAATCCACGCGCGTGATGCGCAGTTTGGCCCACAGTTCACTCAGTCCGCGATCGAGGCCGGCGTTCGAAACCGAGCCGCCCAGCATCTCGCCCAGTTTAGTTTTCGAAATCGGTCCACGCCGCCGGATGATTTCGAAAGCGTCACAGGCCAGCGGCGAATAAGGAGACCGCGGTCCAGTTGCAGGCGGCTGCTTCGGATTGCGCTCCCCCACGAGCGAATAAAAATAAGGGAAGACCGAGGCCGCCAGCAAGAACGCATTGTTCTCGTCAAGCAGCGGAGCCTCGTAGGCAGCCCGGTCGCGGAGCGCGCGCACCATCAGTTCAGTCGCTTCTTTCGCCCGCGGATCGGCATAGGCGTGCTGGCGCGTAGGCAACTTGTCATCCGCCCCGACCCAGGCCCCGATGAAAGTCGGCAGCAGAACCGCAGGCCGCATCGGATACATTAGACAAAATCCCACCGACTCGAGGAAGGCGCGCGCTTCGTCAAGAGTGCGCACGGGTTGGCCGTCGAGGCGCCACTTGTGCGTGCGAGCCTGCAGAAGTTCCGGGTCGGTCATGATTTCGATTAAAACACAGTGACCGCAGATTGGCCCACGGCGCATTGGTGCCTCTCTGCTTCGAGCTGCGGGCTACGTGCTACGAGCAAGCTCTCTCGTACATCCGACTGTTGAATTGCTCGCAGCCCGAAGCTCGAAGCTCGCGGCTAGATGCGCTTGAATGCTTTCTGAATATCCTGCATCGAATAGCGCAGCACCACCGGCCTGCCATGAGGGCAAGACATGGGATGCTCGGTTTTCGCCAGCTCCGCGAGCAGCCACTCCATCTTGTTTTGTTCGAGTGGCATATTGACTTTGATCGCGGCGTGGCACGCAATCGATGCCGCGATGCGCGTTCGCACCGCTTCCAGATTGATCGCTTGGTCTTCGCGCGTGAGCTGCTCGAAGATTTCGTTCAGCATGTGCTCGATCTGCGCCGCGTCCACGCCCGCGGGCGCGATCTTCACCGCCACGCAGCGCGCGCCGAAGGGTTCCGCCTCAAAACCATTGCGCGCAAGTTCTTCGGCAATGTCGCTGAAGACCGCTTGCTGCGCCGGAGTCAGTTCGATGACCAGGGGCATGAGCAAACGCTGGCTCTCCACCTGCTGCGCCGAACGTTGCCGCAGGACTCGCTCGAACAGCACGCGCTCGTGGGCTACATGTTGATCGATGATCCAGAGGCCGTCTTCGTTGACCGCAAGAATGAATGAATTTCGAATCTGGCCGAGGGGGCGCAGTGTCCCCAGCGACTCTAGAGTCGGCGCAGGTTGCGGCTCTTGCGGGATTGGCGGCGCGCACCCGTGATCGGGAATCGTCTGCTGCGAGATTGTCTGCTGATCGCCCATTGCCTCCGGCGCGCGCGCCAGCGATAGCGCCGCGTTTGCTTCGACCGCAATTCCTCCTTCGAATTCCAGCCGCGCCGTTGTCGCGGGGACTGCCGGCGCCTGCAGCGCGAACCCGCCTGCCGCCGCCGGTTCGTACAAGTCGCGCCACGGGGCGCGCTGCAAACCTTCGCTGCCACTCGCGCCCTGGCTGATCGAAGGATTGGTGAGGCGGGGGCTGGTGAGGCCGGCACTTGCCGATGGCTGCGCGCCGATCTCCGTCAAGAACTGCGGTACCGGGCGTGCCTTCATCAGCGCCGCTCGTACGGACTCGCGCACGAAATCGTGAATCACCGTCTGCTGGCGGAAACGCACTTCGGTCTTTGAGGGATGCACATTCACATCCACTTCGGCAAGCGGCATCTCGATAAAAAGCAGAACCACTGGATACACCGTCGGCGGCAAAATGTTGCGATACGCTTCGGTGATCGCATGTTGAATGAGACGGTCGCGAATCAGCCGCCCATTTACGAAAATAAAAATCGAATTGCGATTGAGCTTCTGAATTTCCGGCTTCGAAACGAAACCGTGCAGACGCACTTCGCCGAAATCGGCTGCGTGCGATTCCGCTGAAGGAGAGGACGACGCTTCGCGGGCGGGGGCGCCCGCGCCACACGGGTCCGCGCTACGCCGCCAGGGCGGAGGCTGCGGCAGCCCGACACGCTCCAGTGGCTGCACCGCTGCTAGCGGAATCAACTGGTCGAGCGTCTCGCGTCCAAAGACCTGGTACACGCGCTCGCGATGATCGGCCACTGGCGGCGCCACCAGCAAGGCATTCGTCGCCGAGTGCAACTCAAAATGCTTCTTCGGATGCGCCAGCGCATAGTGGGTCACCAGCGACGCGATATGGGACAGCTCGGTCGACTCCGATCGCAGAAATTTCTTGCGCGCCGGCGTATTAAAGAAGAGATCGCGAATCGTGACCGAAGTTCCCAGCGGCAGCCCCGCCTCTTCCACGCGAATGATCTTGCCGCCGTTAATTTCGAGGACCGTCCCGGCGGCTTCCTCTCCGGCGCGGGTTTCCAGATGCAGCCGGGCAACTGAAGCAATTGAGGGCAGCGCCTCGCCGCGAAATCCGAGCGTCGAAATGCTCAGCAGATCGTCAGTGTCTTTTATCTTCGAGGTGGCGTGGCGCTCGAAAGCCAGCATGGCATCGTCGCGCACCATGCCGCAGCCGTTGTCGGTGATCTGGATCAGCTTCTTGCCGCCCGCCTCTACCTGAATGCGAATGCGCGTGGAACCGGCATCCAGCGCGTTCTCCAGCAACTCTTTCACCACCGATGCGGGACGCTCGACCACCTCGCCGGCAGCGATCTGGTTGGCAACTCTCTCGGGAAGAATGTGAATCTTGCCCATGGGATTTAGTGATCAGTGGCTAGTGGTCAGTGGCCAGTGTGACAGATTCGAAGGCGCAGCGTAAAGGCGGGTTGAGGGCTGGCGGTGACGCAAGCGTGACGTCCACCCTGAGGGGCTTAAAGCCCGAATTTCTTGCGGCTCGGAGCGGCACGACTGAAGTCGTGCCCTTCCCAAACCCACCCAGAACCATATGAGATCCCTTCTAAGGTATCGTATAGTTTTCCTGGGGAGCGCTGGCATGAGACATGCAATTTTGGGAGCGGGAGCAATCGGAGGTTTGGTCGGCACTGCGCTGGCATCACTTGGCGAAGACGTCACGGTCTTGGTTCGACCGGGAACGTTGCCAAGCTTTCCCGGGAACCTGTTGCTGGAACGTCCGTCGGGCCCTCTCACGGCCCCGGCGAAGGCCGTCGCCGCGCTGACGAAACCGGTTGACGTGCTTTGGATTGCAACCAAAACCTATCAACTACAAACGGCGCTGGATACTGTGCAGGTGTTGCCCGACTGCGTAGTTCCGTTGCTGAATGGAGTGGATCACATCGCGGTGCTCCGGGAGCGATTTGGACGGGAGCGCGTGGTCCCGGCAACGATCGCGGTGGAAGCGGAGAGGATTGCTCCGGGACGATTCATCCAGCGCTCTCCGTTCGTTCGCCTCAACCTCGCCAGCGGCGGAGAACCACTTTTGGGCGCTATCGTTGCACGGTTGGGCAATCTTGGATTCACCTGCCAGTTCATTCCGAACGAGCAGACTCTGCTGTGGAGCAAGGTCTGCTTCCTTGCCCCCTTGGCGCTGGTGACGTCTGCATCCGGCATGAACCATGGAGAGATCCTGGCGGACGCGGCGTGGAAACAAAAGCTGAGCTCTGCGCTCGCCGAAACATGCGCGGTGGCGACCGCGAGCGGCGCGCAGGTTGACGCGCGGCAGATTCAGGCGGTTTTCGCCAGCGCGCCGCCGGGTATGCGCAGTTCCATGCAGAAAGACCTTGCCGCCGGGCGGCAGCTTGAGTTGGATGCTATTGGCGGCCCGATTGTGCGCGGCGGAGAACGTTACGGCATCGATGTTCCCACCACGGTGGAGCTGATGGCCGCAATTCAAGCGAAGACTTTGCCACCCAGCCCCTAAAGGGGCGCCTGATTTCGAAGAACTTACGGTATCGCTAAAGCGATACCCTGATACGAATCCTAGTTTTTCCGCAGTCGGCCGGGCTCACTTTCCTGATTTCGGGTCGGGACTGGAGTTTCCCATATCAACAACCACCTTCCACTGGCCGTCCTTCTGCTTTTTCCAGATCGAAGTGTACTTGCCGTAATTGGGGACAAGCTTGCCTTCTTTATTTTTTGCGGTGTAGATGTAATTGCCGTAGGTGTAGCCGAGATCGCCGGAAGCGGACATCTCGGCTTTGAGGGGCGTCCAAGTGAGAGTCGTGCCTTCGGGCCACGGGGGTTGCTTGCGCATGGCGTCTTTGGTGTCGAATCCGCCGCCATCAACAACTTCGACGCCATTTTCGGCGAAGTGGGTGAGAAAGGCGTCGTGGCCGTGCTTGGCGACATCCGCGGCGAAATTCGCTTCGAGTTGGAAGAGAAGGTCGGAGCCCTTGGGGGACTTCTGTTTTGTGGCGACGGAAGTGGTGGCGAAAAGAAGCAGAAGAAGAAGTGCTACGGTGATTCTTTTCATCGGGAGTTCTCGGGCCGCAGCGGCGGCGTGTTGTACGGGTGCGGCCGGCGATAAAGTTATCATGCGGGCAGTTCGGGCGTCGCGGGGACGGCGGGGTGCCAGTCGTGGGCCTGAGAACCAGGTCGTCCCTCCGGAGTCTGTGTCGCAGCCCGAGTGCCGTCCCTTGCGGGACTCGGGCTTTTCGACTTTCCTCTCCCGGCACTTACGTGCCGGGCTTTCCTGTTCTGCCGCTACGCGGCTGGAGCATCGCTCATTCCACTTTTCGCGTGCTAGCTCTGCCGACACGCGGGCAGGAGTGCCCGCTGCACATGAGGGGTTTGCCTGCTACACTTTTTCTCCAATGAAACCTCTTAGACTGCTCTCTAACTTGGCATTGCTTGCGGGGCTGCTTGCGGCTCGCATGGCCTGTGCTCAGGCGGCGGCTAGTCCGGCAACTTCCCAACTCGCTACGCCCGACGAAAAGCATCTTCGGAATGTACGGCAGCTAACTTTTGGCGGGTCGAACGCGGAGGCTTATTTTTCGGCAGACGGCAAGCGGCTGATTTTTCAATCGACACGCGACAACTTGCAGTGCGATCAGATCTTCACCATGAATGTGGACGGGACGGAGCAGAAGATGGTCTCGACCGGCAAGGGGCGAACGACTTGCGGCTACATCTTTCCGCATCGGGACAAAATTCTGTATTCCTCGACGCATCTGGTGGATGCGGCTTGCCCGCCGCGTCCGGACTATTCGAAGGGCTATGTGTGGGCGGTGTATCCGGGGTTTGATATTTTCACGGCGAAGCTGGATGGGTCGGACTTGAAGCAGCTTACGACGACTCCGGGCTACGACGCGGAGGCTACGATTTCAGAAGATGGGAAGAAGATTGTTTTCACATCGCTGCGAAATGGCGATCTCGATATCTACTCGATGGACGCGAACGGCAAGCATGTGAAGCAGCTTACGCATGAGCTGGGATATGACGGCGGTCCGTTTTTTTCGAAGGACCGGAAGTGGATTGTTTATCGCGCTTACCATCCGAAGACGGAGCAGGAGATTGCGGAATATAAGGAACTGCTGAAGCAGAATCTGGTCCGTCCGACCACGCTTGAGATCTGGATTATGAAGGCCGACGGGAGCGGAAAGCGGCAGCTTACGAATTTGAACGCGGCGAGTTTTGCGCCATCGTTTTTTCCGGATGGGAAACGGATAATTTTTGCGACGAATCTGGGCTCCACGGGCGGGATGGGAAACTTCGAGCTGTACGCGATCAACGTGGACGGGACGGGGCTGGAGCGGATCACGTTTAGCGACGGGTTTGACGGGTTCCCGATGTTTAGTCCGGATGGAAAGCAGCTGGTTTGGATTTCGCATCGCAACGGGAAGGCGCAGCGGGAGACGAATGTGTTTATCGCGGATTGGGTACCGTGATGAGGCGCTGCCGAGCTTCGCTCGGCTTGGACGGGTCCTGAGCGGAGTCGAAGGAGGGCGTCCGTCCCTACACAACCTTACTTGTCTGGCTCTCGCGGAGGAGTTGGTCTTTGATATGGGCGGGGAGACGCGAACTGGCGAGTACTTCTTGCAGCAGCGGGGCAGGAATTTCGCGGCTGAATTCCAGGGCGCGGGCCAGCGAGAGATGCTCGGTTCGCAGAAGGGCGGCGCGGATTTCTCTGCGGCAGGACCACTTCTCGTGCCGCGCGACCGCATGCACCAGGGCTGCGCTGGCGGCGGGACGGAGCACGGAGTTGATGAGGAGAGCTTCGGTGAGGCGCGGGTTTTCGAGCGCGGTCTGCATGACTCGGGTCTCGCGAGCTACGGTTTCGGCGTCGATGAGTTTGTTATCGATGATTTTTCCATCCATGGTTTCCACATCCAGCAAGAGCGCAGCGGCTACTCTGCCTGAGGCGCGGCGGGCCAGCGTTAGACGTTCGCCGATGGTGACAGTTTTGAGGCGCGAGATGAGGACGTCGTCGACGGCAACTTTTACGTCGGCGGGGACGATGGGCGAGAGCGAAACTTTCATCAGATCGAAAGTGTAGAACTGGCGCGCCAGCGGCACGGACACATGGCGCGGTGTGCGCGGATGGCTGGCCAGCGCGATTCTTACCTTGCGGCTCTTGAGTGCGTTCGCGTTCTTGGCGAGTTGCTCGAGGACTTCAGGTGGCAAGTCGGCGCGCTTGAGGAGGGCTAGGGCCAAGTCCTCGGTAAGGGCGGGGTCGGCGGCTGCACGGAGCAGATCGGCGGGCGCGGGGCTTTGGATTTGGGCGTCGCCGATTTGAGCTTCGCGGGTTTGAGCTTCGGGGGTTTGAGCTTCGGGCTCGAGCGTGGCCGACGTTGCCGATGCCGTTGACGGCGTCGCTGTTTCGTCTTCGAAAGTTTCGTCTTCCAACATCACTATGGTCAGCCTGCATCAGACGGGGCAAGCCCCGTCTCTACGTTCGTATTCCGCGTGCTCTGGCTAGCGCCCCTTCGACGGCATCGACGAGATATTGACGCACGTCGATGCCGGGAAAGCTTGTCTGCAGCGTATTGTAGAAAACCTGGCGCACATGGGGAGACTGACGAAAGACACTGCCCGTCATTGCGACTGGGAGCATGCCCACTGGAGCATGTGGCGCGAGACGGCGGACGACGATGGCCGCGAGGGTAGCCAACTTGACTCCGGCGTCGGCCAGGAGGTCGCGGGCGGTGGAGTCGGCCCCGTCGGCGGCACGGAGGACGATGGGAAGCAGGCGCGGGAAATCGGGTGGTGGAGTCGAGTTGGCTTGCTGCACAAGTTCGTCGATGGTGTTGAGTTTCCAGGCTTGGAGGACCATGTCGGTGAGCTTGGTTTCGAGGCCTTGATCGCGGGCGCTCAGGATGGAGGAGATGGCGCGGCGGCCGATCCAGTGGCCGGAGCCTTCGTCGGAAACGGCGAACCCCCAGCCTCCGGCGCGCGCGGTGTGACCGGCAGCGTCGCGGCCGTAGACGATGGAGCCGGTGCCGGCGATCGCGATCACGCCGGGACCCGCGCCGAAAGCGGCTTCGAGGGCGATTACGGTGTCGCCGACAACTTCGATGTTTGTGGGACTAATTTCGAGAATTAGCTCGGCGAGGATGCTGCGAATCTTCGCGACGATCTCGGGCCTCGCGGCGCCGGCGGCACCGATACAGAGGGCGCGGATCTGATGGGGAGAAACATTAGCGGTGGCGCAGACCTGGCGGATGCCGGTGTGCAGAGCTTCCCTGGCCTGCGTCTCGCCGAGGCGAACGATGTTACTGCCGCCGGTCATTGCCTTAGCCAGCACAGTCGTTTCGTCGGCGAGAACGCAGCGGGTTTTGGTGCCGCCGCCGTCGATTCCGAGATAGTAGGCCATCGCGCTAGTTCTAACACAGGTTCGCTTAATCCGACCGGCGGCGAGTTCGGGCGCGAACATGCTTGTACAATGCAGCCAACTGTTTTTCGCCACAGACGCGGCAAGCCGCGTCTCTACTTAGAGGAATCGCTTGGGATTGAATCGGATCGACCTGCTGATTATTGCGGCGTACCTGGCGGGGATCACGCTGTTCGGATTGCGGTTTCGCAAGCGGCAGCGGACGATGCGCGACTACTTTCTCGCCGACCGCGACATTCCGTGGTGGGCGATTTCGCTGTCGATTGTGGCGGCGGAAACCAGCACGCTGACCATTATCAGTATTCCCGGCCTCGCCTACGATTCGAATCTTACTTTTCTGCAAGTGGTGATGGGATATGTGATCGGGCGCGTCATTATTAGCTTTGTGCTGCTGCCACAGTATTTTCGCGGCGAGCTGTATACGGCTTATCAGTTGATTGAGCGGCGGTTTGGTCCGGAGTTGCGCACGGTGACGGCGGGGCTGTTTCTGTTGACGCGGGCGGCGGCGGAGGGAGTGCGGGTGTATGCCGTATCGATTGTGGTGTCGATTGCACTGGGCACGGGCGAAATTTCTTCGATCGCGATCATCACGCTGCTGACGTTGATTTATACCTTTGAGGGCGGTCTGGCGGCGGTGATCTGGACGGATGTGGTGCAGACCTTTATTTATGTGGGCGGGACGGTGGTGGGGCTGGTGACGATTCTGCATCTCGTGCCGGGAGGATGGGGGTCGGTACAGGCGATTGCGAGTGCGCTGCACAAGTTCCAGGTGTTCGATCTTCGCATGTTCGATCCGGCGATCTCGGCGCACTGGCCGCATTTGAATTTTGCGAAACCGTACACGCTGTGGGCGGGAATTATCGGCGGCGCGATCTTCACGACGGCCAGCCATGGCACCGACCAGCTCATCGTGCAGCGATTGCTGGCGGCGCGGAATCAACGGCAGTCGGTGCTGGCGTTGCTGTCGAGTGGAGTCGCAGTCTTTTTTCAGTTTGCGCTATTTCTTTTTGTGGGCGTGATGCTGTTCGCTTACTACCGTGTCCCTTCGGCGGTGTTTGGGCGGGCGGACAGGATCTATCCGACATTCATCGTGAGCCGGATGCCGCATGGGATTGCGGGGTTGTTGATTGCGGCTATTCTGGCGGCGGCGATGTCGAACTTGAGCGCGGCGCTGAATTCGCTGGCGTCGAGTTCGATTATGGATTTCTATCTTCGCTTTCGTCCGACGGTGAGCGAAGCGGGGCGGTTGCGGCTGGCGCGAATGGCGACCGTCGGGTGGGCGCTGGTGCTGTTCGGGCTGGCGGTGTTGGCGCTGCATCGGGTGGGCCGAGTGGTGGAAGTGGGGTTGCAAATCGCGTCGGTTGCTTATGGGGCGTTGCTCGGTGTGTTCCTGCTCGGAGTGCTGACCAAGCGCGCGAATCAGCGTGGCGCGATGGTTGGCATGATTTTTGGACTCGCTATGGAGCTGTATTTGTGGGGGTGGTCGCAGGTGGCTTTCACCTGGTGGGTCGCGATCGGAACCTGCGTGACGTTTGGAATCGGTTACGTGTTCAGCTTGACGTTTTCACCCGTGTCAGAACCTTGAACCACAGGGGGCACAGAGGAGCACAGGGGACTCAGTGCGATGCCCGGCCTTTCCTCGGCGGACTCCGCGAGCTTTCCAGTTAGAATCTTGCAACTAGCGAATCCAAGAATGAGCACAACAAATACAGGCCGCCCGGAACTGGCGCGCGACCTTGGGTTGTCGCATGCTGGTGCGGTGGTGGTTGGGACGATCATCGGGAGCGGAATTTTTCTGGTTCCGACCGAGATGATGCAGGCGGTAGGGTCGGCTCGACTTGTATATCTCGCCTGGGTAGTCGGGGGGCTGCTCTCTTTTTTCGGCGCGCTTACTTATGCCGAACTGGGCGCGATGAAGCCGCAGGCAGGCGGCGAGTATGTGTATGTTCGCGACGCCTACGGGCCGCTGGCGGGATTTCTGTATGCATGGACCTGGTTTCTGATCGCCAAGCCAGCTTCGATTGCGACCGTAACTACGGGCCTGGTGCGGATCCTGGAGACTTTTCCGGTCTTCTCTTTTTTCTCGCATGCCCTGTTCTCGCATTCTTCGATTTCGCATCCATTCACCGTCACGTACGGACAACTGGTGGCGATCGGAGCCACGGTTCTGATTTCGTGGTTGAACTACATTGGGGTGCGCCGGGCGGGAGAATTTCAGTTTCTGTTCACGCTGCTGAAAGTTGCGATCCTCCTCGGAATTGTGGCGGTGGGCTTTTCCTATCGCGGCGGGACGTGGGCAAATTTCGCGACCGAGTTCACTGGTGCGAAAGGCGGCGTGGCTGGATTCTTCGCAGCTCTGGTGGCTGCGCTTTGGGCGTACGACGGCTGGAACGATCTGAACATGGTAGCGGGCGAGATACGGAATCCGCAGCGCAACATTCCGCTCTCGCTGATTTGGGGCGTGGCGACGGTGGGCGCACTTTACATTCTGGTGAACGCGGCGGTGCAGTATGTGCTGCCGGCGGCGGCGATCGCAAGCTCGGAGCGTCCTGCGTCGGACGCGGTGGCGCTGGTGCTGGGGCATGCGGGCGCCAGCCTGGTGTCGGCGGGCATGGCGATTTCGATGCTGGTGACTTTGAACGGCACCATCATGAGCGGAGCGCGCGTGCCGTTTGCGACGGCGCGCGATGGATATTTCTTCAAGGCGATTGCGGAAGTTCATCCGCGTTTTCACACGCCGTCGGTGGCGATTGTGGTGCAGTGCGGACTGGCGACCATGCTGTTGCTGCTGGGAGGCAGTTTCCGGCAATTCTTTTCGCTGGCGATTTTCGCGGAGTGGATGTTCTACATGATCGCGGGCAGCACGGTGTTCGTTTTCCGCCGACGGGAGCCGCACGCCGAGCGGCCTTATCGCGTATGGGGATATCCCGTGGTTTCGGCCTTGTTTGTGCTGGCTTCCGCGGCACTTCTCTACTACACGTTCAACGACAATCTGAAAAGTTCGGCGGGTGGATGCCTGGCGATTCTGGCGGGCGTTCCGGTGTTCTACTTTTTTGCGCGGCGCCGGGCGGCGACACCAAAGTAATCGGCCGGCGGGCTGAATACCAAAGGTGGTTACCAAAGGACACGCGCAAGCGACACGTTTACCCCCTGCCCGATCTCCCATAAGGTGAAGACTCCAACCCCGAGCGCTCTCCCCAGCTTCGGGCCCCCTTTTTGGAGTCATGGATGCCAACGTACAATCGCGGTTTTCAACTCGGTCTGCTGCCTGAAAAGAAGTGGGACTGGCGGACCTTCGCAGCGAGCTACGGGATTGTCGCGGGCCTGATTCTATTTCTGATTTCATTCGGGATCATAATGCCCGATACGCTGCTCATCACCGCGAACTATCACGTCACGGAGCTGATACCGCGGCCGGCGCTGAGGCCGGAGCCACCGCCCAAGGCGAAGCCGCTGCCGGTGCATGCGAAGTTGCTGCCAGCGGTGCCAGTGTTCGCAGCGCCGAAACTGATCGTGCCGCACGAAATCCGCGCGCCCAAGCCGCAGCCGCAGGAAATTGAACCGCCCAAGGTGGCGATGAATAACTTCGCGCCGGCGGTGTTGAAGCAGACGAGCGGAGCGCGTCCGGTGCTGATTCATACGGGGGACTTCCAGGGAAGTTCGGTGGCGCCGACGGTGAATGCTCCAATTGCGAAGGTGCAGACGGGCGGGTTCGGCGATCCGAATGGGCTGAAGCCGAGCGCCAACAGCAAGCCGAACGGCAAGCTGATCGCATCCGCGGCGGGTTCGTTCGACATGCCGGTGGGACCGGGACAAGGCAACGGGACGGGCGGCGCGAAAGGGATTAAAGGAACGGTTGCGAGCGCCGATTTTGGCAGTGGGGTGGCAACTGCGGGACGAGGAGACGGGCGCAGCAGTGGTCGCGGCAATACAGGAGTGCAAACTTCAGGCTTTGGCTTGCAGGAGATCGCGCAGAACACGCCGCATATTCAGCGCGTGGATAGCGGCCCACCGGCCACGTTGGTCGAGATCACGTACAAGCCGAACCCGGTTTATACAAACGAAGCAAGAAGTCTGAAACTGGAAGGCGAAGTCCTGCTCGAAGTGGAGTTCGCGGCGAATGGGCAGCTACACGTGGATCGCGTGGTCCGGGGTCTGGGCCATGGACTCGATGAGGCCGCCGTAGACGCCGCTAACAAGATGCGGTTCAAGCCGGCCTCGCGATACGGGCAGGCAATGGATTCGACAGCAATTGTGCACGTGGTATTTCAACTAGCGTATTGAGCACTTTGGAGATAAGAGTTATGCGGAAAGTTATGAGCAATATGAACTGGATGATTTTGGCTCTGCTAGCGGTGACGATGACGGCAGCGGCCCAGCAGTCGGCGTCCGCGCCGCGGAACCCACAGCCGGTTGCGGCGACGCAGCCTAGCCAAGCTCAGTCAGGTCAGCCACAGTCAAATCTGGCGCCGCCGACCACGATGGATCAGGTTGTGGACCGCGTGATCATGCGCGAGAGGGACCTGATCAAGTTTCTGTCGCCGCGCACTCCAATTGTGGAAACCTATCTGCAGAACCTGACGCAGGATCCACAGCTGGGGCCGATTCCACAGGACGATCATTATTTTCTAGGACGCATGGACTTGAGCGAATCAATCGACCGGAGCGACTATCTTCAGGACAAAGGCAAAGACGAAGGCATGGAGAAACATCTCTTGGGCGGGTTCACCAAGATGTTCAAGTTCCAGTACCAGCCGCTGGGCTTTTCGTGGATGATATTCGCCGATCGCAACGACTTTGACCGGCAGCACTACGATTTCCACTACGCGCGGCGCGAGTTCCTGGGCGACGTGCGCTGCCTGGTGTTTGATCTGACGCCGAAAAAAGACGCTGGACGCGGGCGCTTTCTCGGCCGCATCTGGGTTGAGGATCAGGACTTCAGCATTGTGCGACTGAACGGCACTTATGCGCGTCCTTCGCGTAACAATTCTTACTTCCACATGGACAGCTGGCGGTTGAATTTGGTCCCGGGTTATTGGGTGCCAGCTTACATCTACAGCGAGGAAGGCGACTTCACGGCGGGGGCCAAGAACAAGATCGCGTTCAAGGCGCAGACTCGCATGTGGGGATATAACCTGAAGACGGGAACGCCGAACGACGAACTTACTAACATCCGGGTGGACAGCGTAAAGGACGATACGCCGGCCGCACAGGATGCGACTCCGCTGGCCGCCGAGCGCGAATGGCAACAGCAGGCGGAAGACAACGTGGTCGAACGGCTGGAACGCTCCGGGCTGCTGGCGCCGGAAGGCGACGTGGACAAGATTCTGCAAACCGTGGTGAATAACCTGGAGATCACCAACAACATCGAACTGCCACGACCAGTCCGGACGCGGGTGCTGACAACTTCTCCGCTGGAAACTTTCAGCGTCGGTAACACGATTGTGGTGAGCCGCGGGCTGATCGACGTGCTTCCCGATGAGGGCAGCCTGGCCATGGTGCTCTCGCACGAACTGGCGCACATTGTTCTGGGACATAACCTGGGCAGCCAGTACGCGTTCAACGACCGCATGCTGTTCTCCGACGAGGGGACTTACCAGAACCTCGGGTTCAAACACATTCCCGAAGAGGAAGCGTCCGCTGACAAGAAAGCCATCGAGATGCTGAAAGCCTCGCCGTACGCGCAGAAGCTCGATTCGGCTGGGCTTTTCATCAAGGCTCTGCAGGCGCGCGCTCCGCAATTGAGGGCTCTGCTGCAAGCCCACCTCGGCAACAACATTACGGAAAACGGCGCGGTGACGCGCATGGCGCAACTGGCCACCTCGGCTCCGGCGCTCGATTGGAACAAGCTGGACCAGATCGCCGCGTTGCCGCTGGGTGGACGCGTCAAGCTGAACCCGTGGGATGACAAAGTGGAGATCGTGAAGGCGCAGCCGGTCGCGATCACTTCGGCGCGCGACAAGATGCCGTTCGAAGTGACGCCGTTCTACCCGCGGCTTTCGCGGTACAGCGCTGCGAACGCGCCTGCGGCTACCACCGCAGCAGCGCAAACCACAGCGACAGCACCAGCGACGACGGCAACCACCGCCAACGCCAGTTCCTCTCCGACCAACTGAGTCGGCTCCAAGTTGATAGAAGCGCAGGCCGGGACCGGAAGAAATTCCGGGCTCCCGACCTGTGTCTATTGGGGGTAACGCGCGGGCTAGAAATGTTTTCTGAGGTCGCCGAAACGATCTACCACCAGCAGCCGCTGTGAGGCTGGGGCTGTCGCGACTTCCTCGTGCTCCAGAATCCAGGTGTTGTCGTGGGGTATGAAGACGGCGTGCAGGCCTGCGGCGAGAGCGGGGTTGATATCAGACTTGGGGCTGTTGCCGACCATCCAGGTGGTGTCCGCCGGGAGGGCGTACTTGGCGATGGCCGAGCGGTAGGTCGATTCGTCCTTCTCGGCTACGATTTCGACGGCGGAAAAATATTCTTTCAATCCTGAGCGCTCGACTTTTCCTGACTGCTCGGCGGGGTTTCCTTTGGTCATCATGATGAGGTGGTGCCGCTCGCCAAGATACTGAATGGTCTCGGGCACGCCGGGGAGAACCTCGATCGGATGATCGGCGATCTGGTGGGCTAAGCTGCGAATGCGTTCGTGTAAGTCGGGCGTGACCGGGTCGACGGAAAGCTTCTCAAAGGTTTCAACCAGCGAATGCGCGAAGCTGTGCAGGCCGTAGCCGTGTTTGACGATGGATTCTCGCTCCACATCGTTCAGTACCAACCGGACCATCTCGGGCGAGTATTCGCGATGGTTAAGGAACGAAATAAACTTCGCTATTGCCCGTTCGAAATAAATGTTGTTTTCCCAGAGCGTGTCATCGGCGTCGATGAGCAGGGTCTGGGCGCCATTCTCTCCCTGCATGGGTTAATGATAACGGCTCCGGGCCGGATTCGCGGCTTTGATAAACTTGTGTCCGTATGAAGAACGGTCGTATCAACAACTTTCGTAGTAAGAGCCATTGTTTAACGCACTACGGGCCTGTTTTGCTTTTCATACTCCTGATGTCAACTTTCGGCGCGGCGCAGCAGAAGGAAACCCGGGTGATGACGGGTTCGGCGGCGAAGGGCGGCGGCCCGGCGAATTTGAAGGTCGCGTCTGATCTCGGGCAACGCTTGGCCAGGTTCCGGCGTGTCCAAATGCCGTTCCGGACGGCGGGTCTGAGCGCTCGCGAGCAGCAACTTGTTCACAAACTGGTGGAGGCCTGCGGGTACCTCGAAAGTATCTACTGGCGGCAGAGCGACCCCGAAGCACTGACGCTGTACCAATCGCTGGCCTCGAGCCGGAACCGGCGCGACGTGCAACTGCGACGCTACTTGTGGATTAACGCTTCGCGCTTCGATCTGATTGACGACAATAGACCGTTTGTCGGGACGGAGATTATGCCGCCGGGGCAAGGGTTTTATCCTGCGAACCTGACGCGCGAGCAGCTGGAGCAATACGTCAAGCAGCATCCGGATCAGAAGGCGGCGATCTACGATCAGTTCACAATCGTGCGGTGGCGCAACGAAAAACTGGAGGCCGTTCCCTACCGGATTGCATTTCGCGCTTTTCTGGAACCGGCGGCAAAAGCTTTGCGGGCAGCGGCCAAGCTCAGTAATGACGCTGCCTTCGCGAAGTTTCTTCGGCTGCGGGCCGATGCGCTGCTCAGCGATGATTACTTCGCCAGCGACCTGGCATGGCTGGAGTTGAAGAATCCGAAATTCGACATCATTTTTGCGCCGTATGAAACTTATCTGGACGGACTGCTGGGCGTCAAAGGTTCGTACGGCGCGGCGGTGATGGTGCGCAACGAGCGCGAGAGCAAGAATCTGGAGCTGTTCCAAAAATATGTACCGCAAATTCAGGACGCGCTGCCGCTCGAAGCGGAAGATCGTCCGTCGAAACATGGCCTGGAGACGCCGATGGAAGTGATGGACGCTCCGTTTCGCGCGGGAGACATGACTCACGGGTACCAGGCGGTGGCCGACAATCTGCCGAACGATCCGCGAGTGCATGAGCAAAAGGGAAGCAAGAAACTTTTCTTCAAGAATTTTATGGACGCGCGGGTGAATTACGTCATATTGCCGGTCGCACGCGAGCTGATGGAGCCGGAGCAGGCGGCTAAAGTCAGCGGCGAAGGTTATCTGCTGGGCACGATCATGCACGAGATCTGTCACGGACTCGGTCCGGCGTTTGCGCGAACGGCGGCGGCCAAAGTCAGTATTCGGGAAGCGATCGGTCCGGGCTATAGCGGCCTGGAAGAAGCGAAGGCCGATGTGACTGGGATGTTCGCTTTGAAATGGCTGGTGGATCACGACGCGCTTCCGAAAGAAAAGCTGGAAGAATATTACGCGTCTTATGTGGGCGAACTGTTTCGCGCGGTACGCTTCGGAACGGCTGAGGCGCACAGTCAAGCGGAGATGATGGAGTTCAACTATCTCTCGGAGCGCGGTGCGATTGGCCGCAAAACCAGCGGTAAGTATGCGATTGACTACGAGAAGATGCCGGGCGCACTGGCTGATCTAACCAAGGAGCTGCTGGAGATCGAGGCCACGGGGGACCGCTGGCGTGCGGAAAACTGGTTCACCAAGTACGGTACGATGCCGGAGGAGTTGAAAGCGTCGCTGAAACTCGCGTCGGATGTTCCAGTGGATATTGATCCGGTGTTTTCGTTTGCGGAGAGGGTGAGGTAGGGGGCTGCGAGCTACGAGCTTCGGGCTACGAGCGGGCAACTGCGGATCCCTCGCTTCGCTCGGGATTACAATTCCTTAAGATTTTTCTTGGAACCACGGACGGCGAGTGCCTGCCCGCTCGAAGCTCGTAGCTCGAAGCCTTCTTACACCCACACCACGTGCGGCGTCTGCGGAATGATTCCTGCCTTGTGGCCCATGTCGAGCAGCCGGCGGACGGCTTCGCGGCCGTCGTCGCCGTAGTCGAGCGAGCGCTCGTTGACGTACATGCCGACAAACTTATCGGCGAGTTGGGTATCGAGATCGCGGGCAAACTGCATGGCGTAAGCGAGCGCTTCTTCGCGATGATCGATTGCGTAATGGATGCTTTCGCGAAGCGCGTGGGTAACGCTGGCCATCGTTTCCCGGCCAAGCGAGCGCCGGATGGCGTTTCCGCCGAGCGGCAGCGGCAGTCCGGTGACTTTCTGCCACCACTTGCCGAGATCGACGACGCGGTGCAGTCCGGACTTGTCGTAGGTAAGCTGGCCTTCGTGGATGATGAGCCCGGCTTCGTATTTCCCTTCGAGAATCTGCGGGATGATTTCATCGAAGGGAACGACCTCCACTTCAATGCCGGGCGCGAACAGTTCGAGCGCCAGGTAGGCGGTGGTGAGCTTGCCAGGCACCGCGATTTTCTTGCGCTTGATATCGTCCTGCGTGAACGGGCGTGTGGAAACGAGCATGGGACCATAACCGTCGCCCACGCTGCCGCCGCACGACATCAGCGCATAGTTTTCCTGAATGTAGGGAAAGGCGTGGAATGAAATCGCGGTTACGTCGTAGACGCCTTCTTGCGCCTGGCGGTTCAACGTCTCGATGTCGCAAAGGGTATGGCTGAACTTCAGTCCCGGCACGCGAACTTTGTTCGTGGCCAAGCCGTAAAACATGAATGCGTCGTCGGAGTCCGGGCTGTGCGCCACGGTGATTTCGCGAACTGGAGAAGATACTGTACTCATAAGATTCCGTAATCCTAATCTATAAACCGTAGTTGGTCGTATCAGCTATTCTCCCGGTACGACGCGTGGCCCTCAGGGGCTAAAGCCCGCATTTTTTGTGGCGCTGAGCGGCACGGCTGAAGCCGGGCCCTTCCCAAAACCTACGCGGGGGGAAAACACTTCAACCTCGCGAAGAGCGCCGTTGGTGCCAGCGGGCGGCGACAGCGGCGGCCATCAGCACCTTGATGACTTCCGCAAAAACGAACCAGTAGAGGCCATACCTGATCGCCAGAGAAACGGAGTGCGTGAGCACGGCAAGCCAACTGAGTCCACCAGCGAAGAGCACCAGTTCCGCAGCCAGGGCTGACAGCGCGGCCCAGGCGAAACGGCGCGCGGTGTGCTCGTATATCCAGCCAGCGACGAATGCCACCAGTGGATAGGCCATGAGGAATCCACCGGTCGGGCCTAGTAGCTGGGCAATTCCGCCGCCTAGAATTGAGGGGCTGAATACGGGCAGTCCGAACGCGCCTTCTACGAGGTAGAGCGCGAGCGCGGCGAAACCACGACGCGAACCGAGAAGCAAACCCACGGCTAGAACTCCGAAGTTTTGCAGCGTCAGCGGAACCGGGGTGAAGGGCAGCGGCACGGTCACGCGCGCGCACAAAGCGACGAAGAGGCTGGCGGCGATCACGATGGCCGCCTGCTTCGCCCATTCCCTTTTCCAATCCAGGGGCCGGGTCTGCTGGCCGAAAGCTTGGGTGGCTACTTTAGACATGGCGTTCCTTTCCTCGTGGCGGACGCCGTGGGAGATAGGCCTCAGGCGACGAGTGGTCGAGGCTGTCGAGTTCCGCTCTGTGGGCCGCCGAGCGCCTCATCTGCCGCCGGACGCGCATATAGATCGTAAGCGCAACCGACACGACCACCGCAGCACTGACTCCCAGTATGAGAAACCACCAGAGCATCCGCACAACCCATTTAGGATAGCAGATGGGCGGCAGCGAAAATGTGCACAGAACGAAGAATAGCGCTCGGCGCGGTCAGCCCTTTTTCGCCGGCTTAGCCAGCGCTTTGCGCCGATTCTCCACATTCTTCGAGACGCGGTCCAGACGCTTGCGAGACAGCTTCGACCCCGTGGCAACCTTCTCAATATTCGCAAACGCCTCGGGGTTGTTCATCTTTTCCCGGATTTCCTTCAGGAATGGATGAATCTTGGCGAAAATGAAAAACATCTCGCCGCTAATGCCGGGCTGAAGGAAGAGCTCTTCGTTGAGGGCGCCGTGCAATACCAGCGATGCGGCCATATCCCAGTAGCCGCCGACCTGGCGCATCCAGGCATTTTCCTGGCTGGGGAACGCGTTGGCGACTTTCAGGACGTCGGCGGCGTTCTGCGGCCAGAATTCCGCCCCAAACCAGCTTCTTGCCTTGCGCATCTCCGCTTCGCGGCGGAGGTCGTAGAGTTTTAGAACCAGTTGTGCATCTTGCGGTGTCGCTTTCTTTGCCATATTTTTGCCTCGTTGGTTAGGTTTCTGAAATTCGTTATGTTTCTCAAATTTCGTTCTGAGAACCCTGTCTGTATCAGACTTTCGGAACGTCTGCGGTTGCGCCTTCGAGGGCGCGTTCGTAATCGCATTCCTTATTCGGGCACGCGATTACCATTCCGTCCTTGCGCATTCGCTCTACCAGGTACTCATGTCCGCAATCCGGACACTTCTCGGGGACTGGTTTCGCCGCCGAGGTGAACTTGCACTTCGGATAATTTCCGCACCCGTAAAAAGTGTTGCCCTTGCGCGCGCGTTTTTCGACGAGCTCGCCTTCCTTGCATTCGGGGCACCTCACGCCGATGAAATTCTGCTTCACATACTTGCAGTCGGGATATCCGCTGCACGAAGTGAACTCGCCGAAACGGCCGTGCCGCAGGATCAAGTTGCGTTTGCACAGCGGGCAGGTTTCATCGAGCGGAATGTCGGGCACCTTCTTGCCCTGATCGAGCCGCCGCGTCGTCTTGCAATCGGGATAGCCGGTGCAGGCCATGAACTGGCCGAAGCGTCCGCGCTTCAGGACCATGACGCGGCCACAGTTTTCGCAGTATTCCTCTTGCGCGATCTCCTGCGTTTCGGCTGTATCGAGGTCGGGCAGATTGATGGGATTCTCTTTGGTGAACTTGCAGGTGTCAGGGTTCTCCTTGTCATAGGTGCTGCAGGCGTAGAACGAACCGTGCTTGCCCCACTTGATGACCAGCGGCGCACCGCAGAGATCACACTTTTCGTCGGTGGGCTTCTCCATACGCTTGATGTTTTCCATGTGCTTCTCGGCATATCGGAGATCCTTGGCGAACTTCTGGTAAAACTCGGTGAGCGCGTCGTTCCCGGTCTGCTTGCCTTCTTCAATCTCGTCGAGCTCTTCTTCCAGGCGCGCGGTGTATTGGAAGTCGAAAATGTCTTTGAAATTCTCGACCAGCAGATCGGTGACGACCAGGCCAATTTCGGTGGGCACGAACTTACCGCCGACTTTCTGCGCGTACTGCCGCTCCTGGATGGTGCTGAGAATGGTGGCGTAGGTGGAAGGCCGGCCGATGCCGCGCTCTTCGAGCTCCTTCACCAGCGAAGCTTCGTTGAAGCGCGGAGGCGGCTCGGTGAAATGCTGCTCCGGGAGAAGAGACTTCAGCGTCAGCTTCTGCCCGGCTTCGAGCGGCGGGAGCTTGTGCTTCAGTTCCTCGTCTTCCTCGTCCTTGCTGTCTTTGGACTCTTCATAGACCTTAAGGAAACCGTCGAACTTCATGACCGATCCGGTAACGCGGAACCAGAACACGTCGCTCCGAGACTTGGCATCAATGTCGACCGAGGTCTGGTCGAACACGGCGGGGTTCATCTGCGAGGCGACGAAGCGCTGCCAGATCAGTTTGTAAACCTTGAATTCGTCTTCCTGCAGATATTTCTTGACCTGGTCAGGATGGCGCATCGCCGAAGTCGGGCGAATGGCCTCGTGAGCCGCTTGCGCTTCTTTCTTCTCCTTATATGTATTGGGCGAACCGGGCAGATACTGGGCACCGTAATCGCTAGTGATGTACTCGCGGACCTCGGTGATCGCCTCGGCCGAAACGCGGGTCGAATCGGTGCGCATGTAGGTGATCAAACCGACGAGCCCCTCGTCGCCGAGTTCGACACCTTCATAGAGGCGCTGCGCGATCATCATGGTACGCTTCACGCTGAAGCGCAGCTTGCGGGAGGAATCCTGTTGCAGCTTGCTGGTCGTGAACGGCGGAGTGGCATTGCGCCGCCGCTCTTTCTTTTCCGCTGAGCGGACGACCCAATCGGCGTTTTCGAGCGCCGTGCGGATTTTTTCCGCTTCCTCGCCGTTCGCGATTTCGATTTTCTCTTCGCCCTTGCCCAGGAAACGGGCGTCGAATGCAGGAGGCTTAGCGGCGGCGAGATGGGCATCGATCGTCCAGTATTCTTTTTTCTCGAAGGCTTTGATTTCGCGTTCGCGATCGACGATCAAGCGGAGTGCGACCGTCTGCACCCGTCCGGCGGAAAGGCCACGGCGGACTTTGTCCCATAAAAGAGGAGAGACCTGATATCCCACGAGGCGGTCGAGCACACGGCGGGTCTGCTGCGCGTCGACCAGGTTGCGATCGATGTCGCGGGGATGCTCGAAAGCGGCCTTGACGGCGCGCTGCGTGATTTCGTTGAAGGTCACGCGGCGGATGCGCGCGCCATCCCCGGCGTCTTTCGTCTTTGCCTTGGTGTCGGTCTTTGTTGTCTTTGTCCCTGCCTTCGTCTTCTTCTTTTTCTTGCCTGAGTCGTCGCCGAGTTCGTCGGCGAGATGGGCGGCGATGGCTTCACCTTCGCGATCCGGGTCAGGCGCAAGGTAGATGGTGTCGGCCGAGAGGGCCAGCTTCTTCAGCCTGGCCAGGACCTTTTCTTTTCCGGGGATGACGACGTATTCGGTATCGAAATTGTTTTCGACGTCGACACCCAGACTGCTCTTGGGCAGGTCTTTCACGTGGCCGTAAGAAGCATCGACCGTGAATCCCTTGCCCAGATACTTCTGGATAGTTTTCGCCTTAGCCGGCGATTCGACAATGACTAGACCTTTGGACAATGGTTCCTCAGTTTCACGGTAATGGAATTGAAGCTAGCACGAATTGGCGGAATGCAACAACTGGGAGGCTCTTGGCTGTTAGCTTTTGGCTCTCAGCTCCTTCGTCATTGCGTTGAGCCTTCTTTCGTCGATTGGGTGACTCCTAACCCGGTTCGATAGCGACGACATCACGCGCATAATTGTTCCCAAGTCGGCATCAAGGCACTGATAAGAATTGACTTCGAGGAGACCCAGGTCCCGGGCCAGCAAGAGGTGATACGACAGCTCAGCCCCCGAACCCATTGCAATCTGAATGTACCTGCCCATCTCCCCATCGGATCTTCGACCACAACCTTCAGCAAGATTCGCGGCAATCGATGCCGAAGCACGACGCATTTGGCTAGTCAGGCCGAACCGTTCGTCGTTGGGGAACGCTCTCCTATTCTTGTACACCGCCAGCGTCAGCCGATGCGCTTTCTCCCAAACGACCAGGTCTCTGTTGTTCCTCATGGGCACCTCCGCATTGATGAGAGAAGAGCTAACAGCCAAGAGCTGACAGCTAAAAGCTTTTCACAAAATTCTTCCCCGGCAACTGCCTCACTTTCCCATTCAGCTCCAGTTCGAAAAGAGCGGCGAAGATTTCCGAGGACGACATTTCGTTTTCCAGTAATTCGACCAGTTGATCAATGTGGGTGGATTCATCGGCCTTGAGCAACTTGAGGATCTTTTTTTCGTGGGGCGAGGTCACCTCGTCGGGGAATAGAGATGCGGTTTCCGGCTCGGGAGATTCATTCTGCATGGAACCGAGCGCGACCTGCACGTCGATCGGAAGCTCTTCCCACACGTCTTCCCAGGTGGCGACAAGCTTCGCGCCCTGCTTGATCAGCGTGTTCGGGCCCCAGGAATTCTTGTTGGTTACGTTGCCCGGAACAGCGTAGACGTCGCGGTTTTGTTCGAGGGCACAGCGGGAAGTGATGCGCGTGCCGCTGTATTCCGCGGCTTCGACGACCAGTACGCCAACGGACATGCCACTGATGATCCGGTTGCGGATGGGAAAGTTTTGCGGGGCAGGGGAGGTTCCGACTGGGAACTCGGTGATCAGCGCGCCGCCGAGGGCAACGATCTGTTCGGCGAGCCGCGTGTTTTCCCTGGGGTACATGACGTCAATTCCAGTGCCGAGGACGGCGACCGTTTTTCCCTTGCCGGCGACGGCGCCGCGATGCGACGCGGTATCGATGCCGCGAGCCAAGCCGCTGATGATCACCAGGCCACGAACGGCGAGGTCGGTGGAGAGGCGTTCGGCCATGCCGCTGCCGTAGGGCGTGGGATGACGCGTTCCCACCATCGCGATGCCGGGCTGGGCCATCACCTCGACGCTTCCTTTCACGAACAGGATTACGGGTGGGTCGTAGATTTCCTTCAGCCGCGACGGATATTCGGGATCGCTGAGCGAAATAATTTTGGCGCCCGCCTCGGCCGCCCCCACGCATTCCTGCTGCGCGAGTTCGAGCGACTTTCCCGTGGCCACCGATTGTGCGGAAACGGCGCGCATCCCCGTGGCTTCGAGTTCGGTGAGGCTGGCATGGAAGACGCGCTCGGCAGTGCCATAGTGCTCGATCAGTTTTCTGATGCGCGTGGGGCCCAATCCCGGGGTCAGGGCCAGCGCGAGCCAGTAGGTGGCCTGGTAAGAAACGGGGTTGGGAGCGGCAACGACGATATTGGACATATTGAGTGACCCTAGCCTGCGGCGGAAAACGTTGAGCTGCGAGCCTCGAGCCGCGAGCTTCGAGCGAACCGAATGCCCCGCAACTCGTAGCTCGCAGCTTTTTTGCTCGGCAACACAGGATTAGCCCACCACCCAAAACGCTGTCAAGGATGGCGCGCACATCACTTTTGGTAGAATTCGTAAAGTGATGAGCCGGTTAAAGATCTCGGCCATTTCCTACCTGAACACGGCGCCTCTCATGTGGGATTTTGAGCATACCGAGGCAGGCGCGGACTTCGATATCTCCTACACCATCCCCTCCGCCTGCGCCGAGGCTCTGCGTGCGGGAACGGTCGATATTGGCATCATTCCCGCTGCGGCTCATGCGACGGTTCCGGATCTCGTCATCATTCCGGACGTGGCGATTGCGGCACGACGGGCGGTGCGGTCGATCCTGCTGGTCAGCAAAGTGCCCGTCGATCCGAGGTGGACGCAGGCGCGCACGGTTGCGCTCGATACTTCTTCGATGACGTCGGTTGCGCTGGCCAAGATTCTGTTTGCGAAATGGCTGGGCGGAGCGCGGAATTATATCGCGATGGCTCCCGATCTCGATGCGATGCTCGGCGCTTGCGATGCGGCGTTGCTCATCGGAGACCCGGCGCTGCAGGTCGACCGCACGCGCTACTTTACGCTCGACCTGGCGGAGGAGTGGGTGGCACGCACGGGAAAATCATTCGTCTTCGCTTTCTGGGCCATTCGCAAGCAGGCGCTTGCCGGACGAAATGGGGCGGCGATCGCGGAAGTCTTCAAGAAGTCACGGGATCATGGATTGTCGCCGAAAAAACTTGAAGCCATCGCTCAGGAGTGGGCGCCGCGCCTCGGCCTCACGGTCGAAATCGTTCGCGTCTACCTGACGCACAACATCCATTATTATCTCGACCCTCCGTGCCTGGAGGGCCTTAAGCTTTATTACCGCTTGGCCGCGGAAATCGGAGCCCTTCCGCAAGCGCCGGAACTTCATTTTGTGTAGAACTTATGTACTCATCTCATGAACAAGCCAGCTTGAGCATTTGCTGGGTCGCGGTAGGGATTTACGAGATCGCTCCTAGTCAAATTCCTGGCGCGGGGACGCCTGATCCGCGCCGACGTGTCCGGCTGTGATTTCGGCTACGAAATAGTTTTCGCCTTTGATCGGGACACCGGCCATCCGCCGCAGCATTGCGATCTGGCCGATGTGGGTGAGCGCGTCGGCGACCGAAGCCTGAAACAATTTTTCGGCGGAGACTTGCAGCGGTTTTTCCGACGCCAGATAGTCGTCAAACTTCTTCAAGGCGGTGAAGAAGCGCTCGCATTCCTTTTCCCACGGCAGCGGAGCCGAGTCGTGCCACTCGCGGCGGCCTTCGGACATGGCGAGGCCCCAGTCCATCAGGTCGCCGATGTGCGCGAGAATTTTCGCCGGCGTGCGCGAAGTTTCGGCGGAACCATAGTCGGCAAAGTCCGGCCCAGCGTTGCGAATGGCTTTCGCTCCGCGATAGGCGATGGTAGCGAGAATGTGGCGCAAGAACGCGCGGGAGTCGGTCATGGTTTACGCTGCTTTCTTGTCATCTCGATGGCGGAGCTTCGAGCTGCGGGCTTCGAGCAAGCAACCCCCACTTTCATGCATGCTCGTGGCTCGTAGCTCGTAGCCAGCTCTACAGTTTTCTTCGCCACAGCGCTCCGGCGAAGCGCACGCCGGCTTTGAGCTTTTCCCACAGCGGTTGGGCGTACAGCAGGTCGAGGAAACCTTCCATCTCGCCCGTGAATGCACCCCCATAGCCGAACCACCAGATTTTTTTCATGCGCGGCAGCAGGTCTGTGTCGACGTGTTTCACGCGCACCATTTCTTCCAATCCCCAGCGCCCATGCGTGCGGCCCAATCCGCCCTTCACGCCTCCATGCGGAGCTTCGCTGATGCTGAAACACGACACGGCGTCGTTCACCATCACCGTGCCGGCAGCGATCTGGCGAGCCAGTCGCTTGCCGCGGGCGCGATCGCGAGTCCAAACGCTGGCGGCCAGTCCGTAGTCGGAATCGTTGGCCAGGCGCACGGCCTCGGCATCGTCGCCGAATGGCGCAATCGGCAGCACCGGGCCGAAGGTTTCTTCCTGCATCACCCGCATGTCGTGATCGACGTTGGCCAGCACTGTCGGCGCAAAGAACGTTGGGCCGAGCTCGCGCAGCCGCGTGCCTCCCGCCAGCACGCGGGCGCCGCGCTGCCTCGCATCCTCCACCTGCGACTCCACCACACGCACTTGCCGCTCGTGGATCATGGGGCCGATTTCAGTAGCCGGATCCATGCCATTGCCGACACGCAGCTTGCCCGCCTTCGCGCAGCAAGCCTCGACGAAGGCCGGATACAAACTCTGATGCACGTAGCAGCGTTCGACCGACAAGCAGGTCTGCCCCGCGTTCACGAAAGCTCCCCAGACGGCGCCGCTCGAGGCCACATCGACATCGGCATCTTCGAGCACCAGCATGGCGTCCTTGCCGCCCAGTTCCAGCACCACCGGAAGCAGGCGTTCGGCGGCGATCTGCGCGATTCGCCGCCCCGTCGCGACGCTTCCCGTGAAGACCAGTTTGTCGATTTCGCTTCCGACCAGCGCCGCCCCGGTCGCGCCTTCGCCGGGAAGAACCTGGAAAATGTCGTCGGGAACACCGGCCTCGCGCAGCAGCGCCTGTAGTTCGAGCGCAACCAGCGGCGTCAACTCGGAGGGCTTGAGCACGACGGCATTGCCCGCAACCAGGGCCGCCATGGCCTCAGTCGCCGGAATCGAGAAAGGATAATTCCATGGGGAGATAATCCCGACCACGCCATACGGCTCGTGCAGAATGCGCCCTGACTTGGTTTTGACCGCAAGATTTCCGTGCGGCAGCTTTTCTTCGCGCAAGATCGCGAAGGCGTTGTCGATCAGGAATCGCGCCGCGTCGAGCACGACCAAAACTTCGGTGAGCAGCGCTTCGACCGCGGGCTTGCCTGCTTCCTGTGTGATGCGCCGCGCGACATCGGTCTTGTGCGCGAGAAGAATCTGCTGGAAGCGGCGCAATACCCGGACGCGATTGCGGATTCCCCAGGCGATCCAGTCCGGCTGTGCGGCGCGCGCGCGGGCCACCGCAGCGCGGACTTCGGTCGGACCGGCACTGTCCAGTTCGCCCAGAACTTCACCCGTCGCCGGGTTCACGGAGGCGATGCGGGAGACGACGAATTCGACGCTGGTAGCCATCTGCAAAGAAGTGTACGCGGGACAGAACGGGCGCGCCAGCGCTTCCATCTTCGTCGGTTTCGATCCTCGGCGTTTCAACGCATCGCGTCAGTATTCCACCTCGATCAAATAGAGTCCGCTGGCGGGTGCGGTCGGTCCGGCCGCAGTGCGATCACGCGCGTCGAGGATGCGGGACAAATCTTCCAGGCTTACCGTTCCCTTCCCCATCAGCAGGAATGTGCCGACCAGGTTCCGCACCATGTGATGAAGAAATCCGCTGCCGCGAACCGTGTAGATCAGTTCTTCGCCTTCGCGCGACCAACTGGAAGAGAAAATCGTCCGGACGTTAGTGGTCCGAATGTTGCTCGTCCGAACATCTTCCCCGGCCGCCATCCGTTCCACCCGCTCCGGATCCACTGCCGCGAACGATGTGAAATCGTGCTCGCCCACAACCACGCTAGCCCCTGCAACCATCGCCGATTCCTCCAGCGGATAAGGGTAATGCCACACATACCGCGCCAGAAACGGTGGACAGATCGCTCCGCGGTGAATGCGATAGCGATAAGTCTTGGCGTGCGCCGACTTGCGCGCGTGAAACTCGGGCGCGGCCTCGCTCACTTCCAGCACCCGGATCGAAGCCGGCAGAATGTCGTTCAGCGCCCGCATCCAGTTTTCGGCTGGAATTACCGACGCGGTCGCAAAACTCGCCACCTGGGCCAGTGCGTGCACGCCCGCATCGGTCCGGCCGGAACCTTGGGGCAGTACATTTTCCCCGCTCAACCGTCCAATGGCTGAGGCCAGCGCGCCTTGCACCGTCGTCCGGCCGGGCTGCACCTGCCAGCCGGCGAACTCGGCGCCGTCATAAGAAAGGATCAGTCTGAGATTGCGCACGTTCTTTTTCGAGTCCTAAGCTGCCTGAGCATGATCGTTGGTATTTGCAAAGTTTTGCCGCTGCCGTCGCGGAAAGTGCGGCAGCGCGTCAGCTATACTATTTCACTTACGATCAATGGAAAAGAGTGCCTTTCTCAAGGGTTAGGAAAAGATTGCAAGGAACTCTTGCCGGTCGTTCTACGTATTAGCAGAGTGTTAGCAAAAGTGCGAACTACTACGTCCGTTTCTCTCGAGCCTGATCGCTTGAGGGTGATCACTTGAGTGTGACCAATGGAGATGATGCGAATGCAACGTTCTAGAGTGTTGACTGCGTTTCAGCGGGCTGCCGCCCTTTTCCTTTCCGCCGTCTTCCTTGCTGTAATCATGGTGCCTGCCGGGTGGGCGCAAGATGCCTCGTCCGTGCCCAGTGCGCCGTCGGCGCAGATGCCGGCCCAAAGGGCGGTGCCGTCAGCGTCGCAGCCGTTTGACGTGCAGGAGTACGCGCACCCGCAGGCGCACTTCCCCAACCCGCTTGGTCCCTACACTTCGCGCCACGTCGCGCCGCCGAACCTGGCCAACACGCCGCGCATCGACCAGTTCCTGCACGATGGCAAACTTTACATTTCGATGAACGACGCGGTCGCGCTGGCGCTCGAAAACAACCTCGATATCGCGATCGCCCGCTATAACCTGAACATAGCCGACACCGACGTCTGGCGCGCAAAAGCTGGCTCCAGCATTCTCGGTGTTAACAGCGGTGTCGTGCAGAACACGCCCGGCGGCGGCGTAGGCGGACTCGGCGCGCAAGTCGGCTCGGGCCAGGGCGGAACCTCGGTCGCGGCTGGCGGGGCCGGCACCGGAACGGGAGGCCTGGTCGTATCGACGCTCGGCAGCGGCCCGCTCATCACCAGCTTCGATCCCATCCTCACAGGCACATTGCAACTCGATCGTTTCAAGAGCAGCCTGTGCGACAGCCTCCTTTGCATCCCCAACGATACGAACACGGCCACGGAAAATTTCGCCTACACGCAAGGATTCCAGTGGGGCGCAAACCTAGCGGTTGGGTTTAACAACAACCGCATAACGACAAATAATGGATATCAACCCGTGAGCCCGAACTTCAATTCCAGCTTCCGCGCCCAGGTCACTCAGCACCTGTTGCAGGGCTTCGGATTCGCCCCAAACACTCGCTACATTCAGATCGCGAAGAACAATCGTGAAATCTCAGATGTAGCCTTCCGCCTGCAAATCACCACCACCGTCGACCAGATCGAAAACATGTACTGGGACCTGGTATACGCCTATGAGAACGTCAGGGTTCAGAAGGAGCAGTTGGCCTTCGCTCAAAAGACCCTCTCTGACAACAAGAAGCAGGTGGAAATCGGGACCCTCGCGCCGATCGAAGTGGTCCGGGCACAGAGCACGGTCGCCAGCAATCAGCAAACGCTCACCCTCGCGCTGACCAATCTCGAGCTGGAGCAACTGCTCATGAAGAATGCATTAAGCCGCACCCTCGTCGACCCGGTACTGGCCGACGCCGAAGTAATTCCTACGTCAACCATGGAACTGTCCGCGCAAGAAGCGGTTGTCCCAACGCAGGATTTGGTGAATGATGCGCTCAGTCATCGTCCCGACTTGGCGGAAGCGCGCATCAACCTTTCCAATACCGACATCAGCAACAAAGCGATCCGCAGTGCTCTGCTGCCCACTGTGGACCTGTTCGCGTACTACAGCGGCAGCGGCTTGGGCGGCTCCCAGAATCCCCAGTACGCCTGTTTGCTACCGCCGTTCAACACGAGCCAGTTTTGCCAGGGTTTCACGTCGGCCCCGAATGTTTCTTACGGCTCTACATTGAATCAATTAGTCAATTCCACCGCTCCCGACAAGGGCGCGGGCATCTCGATCAACATTCCAATTCGCAACCGTGCCGCGCAGGCCACGCAGGTGCGCTCGGAGTTCGAATACCGGCAAGCCCAGTTGCGCATCCAGCAGATCGAGAACCAGGTGCGCATCGAGGTGCGCAACGCGCAGTTTGGTGTGCAGCAGAATCGCGCCAGCGTCGATTCCGCCCAGGCCGCCGTGGATTTGGCGCGTCAGTCTCTCGACGCCGAACAAAAAAAGTACGCGCTCGGCGCATCCACCTCAACTCTGGTGCTGCAGAACCAGGCGGCCATGACCCAGGCCGAAGTCACGCTCGTCTCCGCCAAGGCCCTGTACGAAAAGGCCGAAGTCGAACTGGATCGGGCCATCGGTCTCCTGCTCGATCATGCCGGTATCCTGATTGCCGAGGCCGAGCGGGGCGAGGTCACGCACACGCCAAATATTCCGCACGTGGCGGCGCGGCCAGCTGACCAGCTAACGCCGGCGAACCCTCCGGCCCAACCGCAACAGTAGCGTCGCAACCTGAGCAAGAGAATCCTACGATGGAGCGCCGGGCGTCCCCGCCCGGCGTTTCCCTTTTGCGCAAGGCCGCCTCTCGCGTATCCTCTCTCCGTGACGCTCTCGGCCACCGGCAAGGCTAATGTGGAGAAGGCTTGTGTGGGGACGGCCGCCCCTTCGGCGAGCTCAGGGCAGGCTCTCGGCCGTCCCAGCCGAGCGCAGTTCGGCAGGCTCTTAGCGGGCAGCGGCAGGAGCCCCGCGTGATCCTCTCCGTCGTCATCATCACCCACAACGAAGAGGCCAACATCGGGCGAACGCTGGCCAGCGTGCAGCCGCTAATTGGCGACGGCAAAGGCGAGGTTATCGTCGTCGACTCCGGCTCGACCGACCGCACCGTCGAGATCGCGAAATCCCTCGGCGTGAAAGTCTTTGTCGAAGAGTGGAAGGGCTACGCCGCCCAAAAGAATTCAGCCATCGACAAGGCGTCGGGCGACTGGATTTTGAGTTTGGATGCGGATGAAGAACTAGGGCCGGGACTCGTAGGCGAGGTCTATGCAGCAATGCACGGGCGTCTCGGCGTTGATCCGATCGAAGGAGATTCACTTGAAGTCATAGAGATGGTGATGGCTATCGAGGAAGCTCAAGCACGCGGTGGAACAGTTTCCCCGGTTGGATTTTTGCTCTCGCGTAAGAACTTCTTTCTCGACCGCTGGATCAAACACGGCGGCTTCTGGCCTGATCCCAAGCTGCGTCTGTTTCGCAGAGGTGCCGCGCGCTTCGAAAAGCGTTTGGTTCACGAAGATGCAAAGCTTGTCGAAGGGATTTCAGGGGAACTCAAACACGCCATCCTCCACCACACCTACCCCACACTTGCCGACTACATCGACCACATGAACCGCTACTCGTCCCTCGGCGCCGAGATGGCAGTCGCCAAAGGCCGACGCGGCTTCAGCCTCTTCAACGTCGTCGTGCGCCCACTCGCAACTTTCATCTACAACTATTTTTTTCGTTTAGGATTTCTCGATGGCCGCGAAGGCTTGCTCCTGCACCTCTACCACGCCGTTTACGTGTCATGGAAATACGCGAAGGCATGGGAACTCGCGCGCAAGAAAGAATCATCGTAGAGACGCGGCTCGCCGCGTCTCGGATTGCTGACAGACTCGTGGTACGAGCCGCAGCCGACCCTCACCGGCTGAAGCCGACTTCATTTAGCAGCGCATACGGCACGACTGAAGTCGTGCCCTTCCCAACAACCTGTGCGAATCAGAGCTTTTCAGCCGCTATTCCCGCAGCGTGATGCGCATGATGTCAAACTTCACTTCCACCGACCGCTGCGGAAACTTCGACTCCACATAAGCCTTTACATCACCGACCGAAGGAACCCCGTCCCGTCCGGTCAGTCCGCGCGCGTCGTCGAGCAGGATCATGTGCGGGTACGAATGGCTCAGAATCATCGCCAGTTCCGCCGATAACCGCTGCTGATCGCCCTGCTTGCCAACCCAGCCGTAGTAACCGGCGTCGAGCCAGAACAGGGCCGGGCCTTTCAATAATGCGAGCACTTCGGGCATGACCACGCGGCTGTCTCCGCAGAAAATTCGCACGTGCTCGTCGCGCGCGAATTTGCGCGTGGCCCGCTCCGCCAGCGCCGGAACGCATTCGATGGAATAGACGCGGTCGAAGCGGCTTTTCATCGCGGCGACCATCTCGCCGTAGTAAGTTCCGGTCTCGACCAGGGTGTTCAGCCCAAATTTCTCACCATATTCGCGCACGACTTTCTGCTTCAGCAAATGCGGAGATCGCGACGGCCGCCCGCGCAGTATCCAGTACCAGTAGTCGGGATAATGGCCAAGCGCCTTGTACGCGCCGTACACCGGAGTGCGCTGTAATAACCGCCGGAACGCTTTCAGAATCTCCTCCGCCGAAAGAACACCAGAATAGGTGCCGAGGAAAACAAGCGTCAAGCGGAGTCAACCACCAAGGACACGAAGTCACACGAGGGTCTGAATTCCCGAGGATTTCCTTCGTGATCCTTTGTGTCCTTCGTGGTTAAGACTTTGATCTTGACTTTCACCAACCACTCGGTCGGTAGCGCCATTTTGCAGCATGGGGCTTGCTCCTCTATCATCAAAGCCAGAGTGGGGAACTGCATGCCTGAGAACAAACCGAAAGCCGATCTGCGCAAGACCATTGCGGAAAGCCCGATTTCCGACGTCTTCGAGGGCCGTCATCCCGCAGCGTCCGAAAAAGATTGGGCCGAGAAAACTCTGGCCCCCACGCTCGACAAGACGCCGGAAAAACCAATCGGCGCTCCCACCTTCACCAACCTCGACGAGCACGGCCACGCACGTTTCAGCACGATCTCGAACGCACCGATCCGCCGCCTCTATACGCAGGCTGATCTCCCCGCCGACTGGAATTACGATCAGTATCTCGGGTATCCCGGCCAACCGCCCTACACGCGCGGCATTCACTCGACCGGCTACCGCGGCAAGCTCTGGACGATGCGCATGTTCTCCGGCTTCGCCTCGCCCGAAGAAACCAACCAGCGCTACAAATATCTCCTCGAACACGGCGGCGGCGGACTCTCCGTTGCCTTCGATCTGCCAACGCTCATGGGCTACGACTCCGATCACCCGGCCAGCGAAGGCGAAGTCGGCAAGTGCGGCGTCGCCATCGACTCGCTCGAAGATATGGAGATCCTCTTCGGCGGCATCAACCTCGAACAAATCACCACATCGATGACCATCAATTCACCGGCCAGCGTGCTCTGGGCCATGTACCTGGTCGTAGCCGAACAGCAAGGCGCCGACTGGAAGAAAATTTCCGGCACTATCCAGAACGACATCCTCAAGGAATACATCGCGCAGAAGGAATACATCTATCCGCCCGCGCCCTCGATGCGCCTGGTGATTGACACCTTCGAGTTCGGATCGAAGTTTACGCCGCACTTCAACACCATCTCCATCTCCGGCTACCACATTCGCGAAGCCGGATCGACCGCGCTGCAAGAACTGGCCTTCACCATTTACGACGGCGTCGAATACGTCGAGTGGGCGCGCCGCCGCGGCCTCGACGTCGACGACTTCGGCCCCCGCCTCAGCTTTTTCTTCAACGCGCACAACGATTTCTTCGAAGAGATCGCCAAATACCGCGCCGCGCGCAAGATCTGGTATCGCCTAATGAAGGACCGCTTCGGCGCCAAGAACGATCGCACCCGCCTGATGCGCTTCCACACGCAGACGGCCGGCGTCTCGCTGCCCGCGCAGCAGCCGATGAACAACATCGCGCGCGTAGCCCTGCAGGCACTGGCGGCCGTGCTCGGAGGCACACAGTCGCTGCACACCGACGCTTACGACGAAGCGCTCGCCTTGCCCACCGAAGAAGCCGCGCGCATCGCACTGCGCACCCAGCAGATCATTGCTTTCGAGTCCGGCGTTGCCCGAACTGTCGATCCGCTCGGCGGGAGCTACTTCGTCGAGAAGCAAACCCTCGACATGGAAAACGGAGCCTTCGATTACTTCGAGAAGCTCGATCAGATGGGCGGCATGGTCAAAGCCATCGAGCGCGGATATCCGCAGAAAGAAATTGCTGAGGCCAGTTATCAGTACCAGCGCGCCGTTGAAGCCAACGAAAAGATTACGGTCGGCGTGAATGATTTCGTCATCGAAGAAGGGTCGCCCCACATTCTCTACATCGGCGAATCGGTAGCCCGCGCTCAGGAAGCGAAACTCAAAGCCCTGCGCGCCCGCCGCTCGAACGAAGAAGTCCAGCGCCGCCTCGATGCCCTGAAGCAAGCCGCCGCCAAGACTCCCACCGCGGGCACCAACGGCAATATTTCCGGCGTCAACACCATGCCCTACATAGTCGACGCCGTGCGCGCCTACGCCACCGTAGGCGAAATCTGCGAAGCGTTGCGCCAGGTATACGGAACGTACACGGAAGTGAGCATCACATAATTCGACATCATGGTTCGACTGATTGACGCTGGCTCAACTGTGAACGGCTTGCTGGGCCTCAACTTTCAAGAACTAAGGCATGTCTTTCGTTCGGCCTGCAATGTAGAAAAAACCTTCGTCGTCGCGCCGCTCGAGGTCTCCGGTATGGAACCAGCCCTGGTCGTCAAGAGCGGCCGCCGTCGCGGCGAACGCGACTTGACTTTTGTCAGCACTTGAACCATGGCTGCGAAACCGATGAACGGCGAAACACGGTTGTCCAATTTTGCAAACAAACAGAGCCCGTCTCCATCCCACCATAGCAACTTGATCAGATCCCCGCGACGACCCCGAAACACGAACACATGTCCGCAAAATGGATCTTGCTCTAACTTCGTCTGTGCCTGCGCGCTCAAACCCGTGAACCCGCCGTTCCGTTTGGCCATCCTCGAGGAAGGTGAAATCCTAATTGCGGGCAAACCATGACGGCTTTCGCATAATCAGCACTTCCGTTATTTCCGCGATAATCTCTTCCACTTGCCGGGATGAATCTACCGTGAGCACGTCCTGTCCTGGCTCGCGTGCTGCATACCATCCGGCAGGGAACTCGGAGGTTACAACGCGGATTGACTGGTCAAGAACGGGAGTGCGACCGGTCGCATGGGATCCCTCCAGACACACGATCCTGACCAGCGAAGACACTTTAGAGAGTTGCCTTCGCGCTCTCTCCGTCAGCACCGGGCACGAAACCACTACATCCCGCCATCCATAGATCCAGAAGTGAATGGCGGCCGCTAGCGTTTCTACGCGCAAGGTTGGATCGGCATTAGCCAGCGATGTGCTGCATCTCCGCGCATCAAGATCGGCAGGAGGATGAAGATTCTCCGCATCGACAAATTCCCATCCCAAGGCTTCCGCGAGGAGCCGGCCCACGGTATTCCTGTCTGATTCTGCGGCTCCCGTGATGATGAAGACCATACGTCTCACCCCCCTTTGCGGAGGCGATCGATCCCGAAGAACCTCGGCCGCTCGAACTAGAAGCTATCTCATAAATCCTATTGGGAAGGGCACGGCTTCAGCCGTGCCGCCCAGAGCAATAAAAACACGGGCTTTAGCCCCTGCGGGATCCGGCGGTTACTCCTTCCGTTCATTGTGAGATGGCTTCTACTCAAGCAGCCCACACTTATGCACGCCAAGTCACACAAAGTCAGTGACAACTATCACTCATCTTAGTGATTACCAGAAACTTAGTGATTACCAGAAACTGCCTTGGTCGCACCACTGAACTGCAAACGCCGCGCTGAAAAATCCGCGTCTCGCGATCAGCATCCTTGTGGCGATGTCCACTAGTTCTTACAATCCTAAGATTCCCTCTCCCTGATTCACCCACCACTTTTTTTCGGTCGCAGCGCACTCCCAACTGTGATGGTCGTCACTGCCAGGTTAGACCGTTCACAAGTTCGCACCCAGCAGGGCCTTCGAGAAAGCAAGCCAATACGTTCCAAGCCAGCGGCACATTCGAAAGGCACGTTCCGGTCACGTTAATGGGTGACCTGAGTCACTGACGTGGTGTGCTGGTTGGACCATAACAACTGGAACGTTTGCAAACTGCGGCTCGCCTCGAGAACCCTGGCGGCTTCTATTTGTTGACGCACGCCGAAGATGCCGAGAGGTGGGTTGTGGAAGTTCCCCTCGCCGCCTGGAAAGACTCGCCAGTTCTGCGCTGTCATCCCGGCGACTGCCATTACTTCGAGGTCACAGAGATAAAGATCGTGGAGCAGGGAAGGAAGCGCGGTCCAAGCCCGTATCGAACGCAGTAATAACAGATTGTAGGGGACGAGAACGAAGCACTACTAATTCACTCCGGTAGGAGGTGCAGCATGGCAGCTCGACTTGCCGAAGAATGGTTCGCCATATGCGGAGGTTGCGAGGTAACCATCCTCGACATCGGTGAACCGCTCCTCGACGTGCTCAAACAAGTAGAAATCGTGCACATGCCGGTACTGATGGACCACAAGCTCTTTGGTCAGACTGGCGAAGGTACAGAGATGGAAATCCCCGCAGCGGATGTCGGGCTTATATCTGGAGGAATCCGCAGCGAAGAGCACAAGAAGCTGGCGCTGGAGATGCGTAAGAAGTGCAAGATCCTGATCTCTCTGGGTTCTTGCGCCTGCTTTGGCGGTGTGCCGGCGCTGGCGAATCAGTACAGCACAGAAGAGTTGTTGGAGAAGGTCTACCGCGACAGCGTGACCACCGAGAAAAACGGCTTACCCCACGAGCAGATTCCCGCTCTGACCGACCGAGTCTACGCGCTCCACGAAGTTGTGAAGGTGGATGCCTATCTGCCCGGATGTCCAACCACGCCAGAGATGGTGGCCGGAGCGCTGGTCGCTCTCATTGAAGGCAAGCCCGTGCCCGTGCTGGCGTCGAAGAGCGTTTGCGACGAGTGTCCCACGAAGCGTGAAAAGAAGGCGGTCTCCACGTTGAAGGGCCACCTGGATCCGCCGGAATTCAAGTTTGGAGCGCCACTGAGCGAAATGCGCTGCCTGATGGAGCAGGGCATCCTGTGCCTGGGGCCAGCAACGCGTGCCGGCTGCGGTGGCAAAGACGGCAACCCGCGCTGCATCCGCGCCTACATGCCATGCGAGGGCTGCTTTGGCCCGCTGTCGGAAAAAGCCAACCCCATGGTGGACATGATGGGCGCGCTTTCTTCCATCGGACTTGATCCCAAGCAGATTCCGGATCGGGCCGCAACCTTCAACCGTTTTGCTGGCGCTGGCCGTCTGCGGCCCATGCCCCGGAGGTGATCCATGGCAAAGACACTGGTCATTCAACCTGTCACCCGCGTCGAGGGCCACGCCAAGGTGACCATTCAGCTCAACGATGCCGGCAACGTGGACACCGCCCGGGTGAACGTCATTGAATTGCGCGGCTTCGAAAAGTTCTGCATCGGACGCCCGGTAGAAGACCTCCCTCGCATCACGCCGCGCATTTGCGGTGTGTGTCCGTGGTCGCATCACCTGGCCTCGGCCAAGGCTTGCGACGCGGTCTTTGGAGTCGACCCTCCCCCAGCTGGAAAGAAGTTGCGCGAGCTGTGCAACAGCATCGCCTACATGGAAGAGCACATCTTGCACTTCTACTTCCTGGCGGGAGCCGATTTCCTGCTCGGTCCCGATGCTGACTATTCCATCCGCAATGTCATCGGCGTGCTGCAGGCAGCGCCCGACATTGCTAGAAAAGTGGTGAAGGTGCGCCACATGTGCGCCAAGATGCTGGAAGTCCTGGCGGGCAAGGCCATCCATCCCCAGGCCGCTATTCCGGGCGGATTCAGCAAGCCACTGGCTCCTGCCGAGCGCGACCAGCTGCGCAAGCAGGCCGATGAGGCGCTGGAACTCGCCAAGTTCTCTATTGCTTTTGCCAAGGAGAACGTCTTCCCCAAGTACCTCGACGTGGTGAAGTCGCTGGGAGTGATCACCACCGGCTTCATCGGCACCGTCAAGGAAGACGGCGCACTCAACCTCTACGACGGAAAGCTTCGCCTGATGGCCTCCAATGGCTCATACCAGGACTTCCCGTATGATCGCTATACCGAGTTCCTCTCCGAGCACATTGAACCGTGGAGCTACTTGAAGTTCCCATACGCCAAACAGTGGGGCGAAGGTTTCTCCATGGATGTCGACAATCCCAAGGGCGTGTATCGTGCCAACACGCTGGCGCGCATCAACGTTTGCGACTTTATCGACACGCCGCTGGCGCAGGCCGAACTGGAGGAGTTTCGCGCGAAGTTCGGGCGGCCCGCACAGCTCACGCTGCTCTATCACTGGGCGCGGCTGATCGAACTGCTCTACAACGCCGAAAACACCATCCGCTTGCTGGACGATCCCGAAATCACCAGCACCGAAACCCGGGTAAAGGTTACGCCGCGGGCAGCGCGAGGCGTAGGATGCACCGAAGCGCCCCGCGGCACGCTCATCCACGACTACACCACCGATGCCAACGGCCTGATCACCAACGTCAACCTGATTGTCGGTACCACCCACAACAACGCTCCCATCAATATGTCGGTCACGCAAGCCGCCAAGAGTTTGATTAAGGACGGCAAGTACGACCAGGGAGTGCTGAACAAGGTTGAAATGTCAATCCGTGCCTACGATCCATGCTTGTCCTGCGCGACCCACCGGCTGGACGGGAAGCTGTCGGTCAAGCTGGATATTTTCGACGCGGACGGCAAGTTGCTCGGCTCGCTTGCCAACTGAAGGGCAGCGAGAAGGAGGAAGCATGCGGGAGATCGATCAATTCGATCCATCCGATCTCCCCGACTTCTGTCGGAAGCCGACCGTGGTGCTCGGCATTGGGAATATTCTGTTTGGAGATGACGGCTTCGGGTGCGCGGTAGTCGACTATGTCGAGGCACACTACCCAGTACCCGAAGCCGTCTGCTTGCTCGACGTCGGCACCGGCGTGCGCAAGCTGTTATTCACTCTCTGCCTGAGCTCCGCGCGGCCGCAACGCTTGCTCATCCTGGACGCGATCGATGCCGGACGCACTCCCGGCGAGATATTCGAGATCGATCCCGCCGAGATTCCCCCAGTCAAACTTGACGATTTCTCGCTGCACCAGTTGCCCACGTCCAACCTGCTGCGCGAGTTGCAGGAAACCTGCGGGGTCGAGGTGCGTGTGCTGGCCTGCCAAACGGGTCCACTGCCGGAAGAGATCTCCCAGGGTTTGTCGAAAGCAGTGAGTGGCGCCGTGCCGCAAGCGGCGGAGTGGCTGGTCCGCGAGTATTTCCCCTGCGCCACCACGCCGCGAAGTGACCTATGCCAAGCGAGCGCGTAATTCAAGTCGGGCCACACGCTGGCGTTTCTCTTCATCGTTTTATAGCTGGTCGGGGCGCGAGGATTGGTACAGTCGTTCGGACTTGGCGAGAAACACCTCCACAGTTTCTTGCATGAGCGTGTTGCAGGTCACGAAGAAGCGTGACAGGCGTCACCGCGCAACGGCCACCTGGCACTCATTATCGAAAAACGTTTTGGCAGGACCGTGTGGACAGGCTGGTGGCATCGTATGAGCCCGGATCTCGCGATGATCAGCGAGGGAAAGAAGTTCATGTGGGATGGGCAGCTCTACGACACCAGAGAAGAGGCATCCCGCATAGAGGAGTCATATCGGAACGACAACTTTGAGGTCCGTATGGTGGAGGAAGGCGGGAAGTTCCTGGTGTACACTAGGAGGGTCGTCAAGGAAGTCGTAGTCACTGCGCAGTAGCGGGCACTCTCGGTAGAGGTGGCAAATGGCAGTAGGCATATTGCCGGTTCAGAGCGATCCGACACTGCTGGCCGACATTCGGCGGTATGGGAAGTTCGACCCCACGGGCTGCTATCAGTGCGGAAGCTGCACCATCTCCTGTGATCTGGTCTCGGATTTCGCCAGCTTTCCCCGAAAAAGCATACGCTACTCTCTTCTGGGGCTGAGAGCACCGCTCCTCGCAAACCTCGAACCCTGGATTTGCCACGACTGCGGCGATTGCTCCATTGTCTGCCCGCGCCAGGCGGAGCCCAGGATTTCCATGGCTACGCTGCGGCGCTTCCTCAGCGGCCAGTATGAACGGACGGGCATGGCGTCCAAGCTTCTCACGTCTCGGGCCTGGTACTTCGGCTCGCTGGCCTCCGCTGCGGTGCTCGTCGTGCTGCTGATCCTCTGCTACCACCTGTGGTATGTGGGACTGCCGTTGTCCGGCCTTGCCACGCCGCTCGGGTTGGAACACATGTTCCCCATCATGACGTATTACACGCTCACGGTGATGCTCTTTCCGCTGCTTCTCCTAGCATCCCGCGTCCACCGCGTCTGGCGGCTCACCATGGGCGGGCAACAGCCGCGCATCCCATTCTCTGTTTATGTCGAGGAGGCGTGGATGTACGTGTACCAATCGGTGACTCACTCGCTGATGAGGAAGTGTCCGGAAAGAGGCCGGTGGCTGGGGCATTGGATCCTCGCCCTGGGCACGGTCATGATGCTGACCATCAAGGTCTTCGCTCTGCGGTGGTTTCAAACCGACAACATTTATTCCTTGTACAACCCGCAGCGCTGGCTGGGATACATGGCCGCCGGGTTCATCTTCTACGGCGTCGGCGACATCCTCATAGGACGGGTGCAGGCGAAGAAAGAAATCTACAAGGAAACGCGGCCGGAGGATATGGTCTTCCCCATCCTGCTTGTGCTAACGGCGTGCAGCGGACTCTCCGCACACATCTTCAGGTATGCAGGCTTGGCGCTCTGTGCTCACTTCACGTACGCCCTCCACGTGATCATCGCCACGCCGATGCTGGTGGTAGAGATGCCGTTCGGCAAGGCGGCACACATGATCTATCGTCCGCTGGCCTTGTACTTCCAGGCGGTCAAGGAGCGGGCCGCACAGCAGGCACCCGCGGCGGAGGTCGTTCCCCATGCGGTCTGAGGAGTCCCAAACCCCACCTGTGGGTGCTGCCCTGGTCGTGGGAGGCGGTATCGGCGGCATGCAGGCGGCCCTCGATCTCGCCAACGGCGGCATCAAGGTGTACTTGGCCGAACGCGGCCCTGCCATCGGCGGGGTCATGGCGCAGCTCGACAAAACCTTTCCCACCAACGATTGCGCGATGTGCACCATGGCGCCGCGTCTGGTCGAGATCGGCAGGCACAAGGATATCGAACTTCTTACCTTGAGTGAGGTGGAACGCGTCGATGGGCAGCCCGGGAATTTCACGGTCAGTATCAAGAAGCAGCCGCGTTTTGTGGACGCGACGAAATGCACCGGCTGTGGAGCTTGCACGGCGGAGTGTCCAGTAACGCTGCCCTCGGAGTTCGATCTGGGGCTGGGAGAGCGGAAGGCGATCTACCGGCCGTTCCCGCAAGCCGTCCCCAACATCTCCGCCATTACGCGCCGCGGGATCTCTCCCTGCGAGGCCGGATGCCCCATCCATCAGAGCGGGCAGGGCTACGTGACTCTGATCGCGCAAGGGCGCTTCGAGCAGGCGCTCCAGGTCATTCTGCGCGACAACCCGATTCCGTTGATCTGCGGCCGGGTCTGCACGCACCCCTGCACCACCGCCTGCACGCGCACCCACGTGGACGATCCGGTAAATTTGCCGGCGTTGAAGCGTTTCGTTACCGACCACTGCCCCGATTACAAGTTGCCGCAACCGACCGTGCCCGAACGTCCGGAGAAGATTGCGATCATCGGCTCAGGACCAGCCGGCCTCCTCTGTGCCTACCAACTCCGCCAAAAGGGCTATGGCACGACGATCTTCGAGGCGCTCCCGGTGGCGGGCGGGATGCTGGCGGCCGGCATTCCTTCTTTTCGGTTACCCCGACCCTTGCTGAACGCCGAGCTGGACCGGCTGCGCGCGACAGGGATCGAGATCCTGCTGGATACGCCGGTGGGCCGCAGCATCAAGTTCGAAGAATTGCGCAAGAGCTACGCGGCGGTTTTCGTCGCCATCGGGGCTCACGTGGAACGGAAGCTCGGCATCCCCGGTGAGAGCATGTCGGGTGTCACCGGCGGGGTGGAGTTCCTGCGCCGGCTCAACCTCGGCGGTCCGGTACTCCCAGGCCGCCACGTGCTGGTGGTGGGAGGAGGCAATTCCGCCCTGGACGCGGCGCGCGCCGCCCTCCGTTGCGGGGCCGCAGAAGTGACAATCGTCTACCGGCGAACGCGACCAGAAATGCCCGCCGCCCAGCGCGAGATCGAGGACGCTGAACGCGAAGGCATCAAGTTGATGTTTCTCGCCGCACCCAAGTCATTCCAGTTGGGCCACGGCGGGCGCGTGGCTGGCCTTGAGTGTCTGAAGATGAAGCTCGGCCGACCCGATGCCAGCGGCCGGCCAGCTCCGGAGCCGATTCCAGGCTCGGAGTTCGTCATTCCCTGCGACGCTGTCGTGGTCAGCATCGGCCAGGTTCCCGATGTGAATGCCTTGGGTGAACGGCTGGGTCTGGCGACCACAAAATCGGGAACACTGAGTGCCGATCCACTGACGCTGGAGACAGAGCTGCCCGGTGTGTTCGCCGGCGGGGATTGCGTGACCGGTCCCGACGTGGTGGTCGGGGCGATGCTCGCGGGTAAAAAGGCCGCCAACTCTATCGATCGCTGGCTCAATAGCCAGGACCTCCGTGCGGGGCGCGAACTGGAAGGGCCGTATCACACTGAGTACATGGTGGATACGGCTGGTGTGCTGATGCAGCGCCAAATACCGGTGCCCTTCCTCGACCCCGCGACCCGCGGCAGGACCTTCGACGAGGTCAGCACCGGCTACACCGCCGAGCAAGCGATCACCGAGGCTAGGCGCTGCCTCGCTTGCGGCATCTGCTGCGATTGTCATCTCTGTGCAACGGCCTGCCAGGCCAATGCGATCGACTATGCACAAATGGCGGAGACTCAGGAGTTGAAGGTGGGCGCCATCGTCCTCGCACCCGGATACCAGCTCTTCGACGCCCGGTTAAAGAAGGACCTAGGTTATGGCCGCTTCCCGAATGTGCTCACGGCTCTGGAGTTCGAGCGGATTTTGTCCGCCTCCGGACCCTACTCCGGCCATGTGCTCCGACCCTTCGACCGGCAGGAGCCGAAGCGGATTGCCTTTCTGCAGTGCGTTGGTTCGCGAGATTTCGATCACGACTACTGTTCGTCCGTCTGCTGTATGTATGCCACCAAAGAAGCCATCATCGCCAAAGAACATCTCGGCGAAGGTCTGCAATGCGACGTCTTCTTCATGGACCTGCGCGCTTTCAGCAAGGGCTTCGAGCAGTATTACCACAGAGCGCAAGAGCTCGGTGTGCGGTATATCCGTTCTCGTGTGCCGAAAATCGAGGAAGTCCCTGGGACGCGGAACCTGATCGTCGAGTATCTCGGGGAGAACGACAGAAAGCTTTCCCAGGAATACGACCTGGTCGTCCTATCGGTGGGCATGCAGCCACCCAAAGATGTCAAAGTGCTGGCCGAACGGTTCGGCGTGGCGCTGAACACGTTTAACTTCTGTGGGACCTCCACATTCCGGCCTGCAGAATCCTCGCGAGAAGGAATCTTTGTGGCCGGGCCGTTTGCCGAGCCCAAAGACATCCCCGAAACTGTCATGCAGGCCTCGGCGGCCGCCGCCCAGGTGCTCTCGCTCTTGCGAGAAGCCCGTGGCACGCTGATCACCCCCGAGTTCTACCCACCCGAAAGAGATGTGAAGGGAGAGGAGCCTCGCATCGGGGTCTTTGTCTGTCACTGCGGAACGAACATCGCCGGCGTGGTCAATGTCCCCGCCGTGGTGGAGTATTCCAAGACGCTGCCCAATGTCGTATACGCCGAGAACAACCTTTATACGTGCTCCAATGACACCCAGGAAGCGATTAAGGAAAGGATCAACGAACACCATCTGAACCGCGTGATCGTCGCCTCCTGCACACCGCGTACTCACGAGCCCCTGTTCCGGAACACCCTCCGCGAGGCAGGACTCAATGCTTATCTCTTTGAGATGGCGAACATCCGCGACCAGTGTTCCTGGGTCCACATGCAGGAGCCAGACAGGGCCACCGAGAAATCCAAGGACCTAGTGAGGATGGCGGTGGCCAAGGCACGGCTGCTGGAGCCGCTCGCCCGGAGGTCGATCGGAGTCAACAAGTCGGCGCTGGTCATCGGTGGCGGGCTCGCCGGCATGACTGCCGCGCTTTCGCTCGCGCACCAGGGATTCGACGTTCACCTCGTCGAGAAGCAGAACGAACTCGGCGGGAATCTGAAACACATCCATTACCTGCTGAACGGGGATCAACCGCAAGCCGAGCTAAGGCGGCTGCAGGAGGAGATCCGCCACAACGACAGAATCTCTGTCTACACCGGAGCCACGCTCGAGAGGATCGAGGGCTCAATCGGCAACTTTAAGACTACCGTTGTCGCCGGCGGCCGGACCACCGTGGTCACGCATGGCGTGGTCATCGTTGCTACCGGAGCGCGGGAGCACCAGCCCAAGGAGTACCTGTATGGCCAGGACGAAAGGGTGATGACGCAGCGAGAACTCGAAGAACGTCTCGCTGCTGGCGATGGCTTCCTGGTCCCGAACGGAAAGCAATCGACGGTAGTGATGATCCAATGCGTCGGTTCGCGCGACAGTGAACGGCCATACTGTTCGCGAGTCTGCTGCGCCGAGGCGATCAAGAATGCACTGCGGATAAAAGCACTCTCGCCGCAAACGCATGTTTATGTCCTCTACCGCGACATCCGCACCTATGGCTTCAAGGAAGAGTACTACACCCGGGCGCGGCAGCAAGGCGTCGTATTCGTCCGCTACGACGTAGATCGCAAACCTGAAGTAGCGCGGAATGGCAAAGGGCTCCAGGTTTCCGTCTTCGACCAGACGCTCGGCATGCCGTTCATGATCGCCGCCGATGCGGTGGTGTTGTCGGCGGGCATCCAGCCGCACGACGACAATCGCCAGCTCGCGCAGCTTCTCAAGGTTCCATTAAATAGCGAAGGCTTTTTCCTCGAGGCCCACATGAAGCTGCGCCCCGTCGACTTCATGACCGACGGCGTCTTCCTGTGTGGGCTGGCGCATTCTCCCAAGAACATCGAGGAATCCATTCTCCAGGCTCAGGCGGCAGCCGCCAGAGCATCCACCATCCTCGCCCGGGACAGCATTGAGCTGGAAGCCAACATATCGCAGGTCGTCGACGCTAGCTGCGACGGTTGCGCCTACTGCGTGGACACCTGCCCCTACAAAGCCATCACCATGCTCGAGTACAAGTGGCAGGGGGCGATCAAGAAAGTCGTCGAAACCAACGACTCTATCTGCAAGGGCTGTGGCTGCTGCCAGGCTACGTGCCCAAAGAAGGGTATATTCATCCGTGGATTTACCCTCGATCAAATCGAGGCCCAGATCCATGCTGCTTTGGGAGTAGCGTGATGGACGACAACTTTCAGCCCTTGATCATCGCCCTGTGTTGCAACTGGTGCTCCTACGCCGGCGCAGACTTGGCGGGCGTTTCCCGGACCCAATACCCGCCCAGCATCCGCATCGTCCGCGTCATGTGCTCGGGAATGGTGCATCCCAACTTGGTGATTGATGCGTTCACCAAGGGGGCGGACGGCGTTCTCATCTGCGGCTGCCATCCGGGAGATTGTCACTATCAGGAGGGCAATTACAAAACAGAAACAC
>JBEKAF010000017.1:0-58439 GCA_050018355.1 Terriglobales bacterium
CGCAGGCACAAGGAATGCGAGATGAAATGCGCGCTCTGACCACCCGGCAACTTGGCCGACGGCCGCTCCGTAGTAACAAGCCAGGGGGGGATTCTTGGTGATGTCCGCCATCCGTTCCAGGCTTTCGCACCAGATGAGGTTGAAGCCGTAAGGGTCGAGAGGATGCCGGGCAATCTGACGTGCAGCCAAAACAAATAGCGGGTCATCTATGTGAAACGCGCGGCCTGAAAAGGGCAGAAGGCAGGCGATCGTCAGTACTCCCAGCGAAGCATATGAATAAGAAGATGACCACCGTCCGACGAGGGGGATATCCCCTGCAGGGGGCAGGGTGGCCGGTAACCGGGGCTTCGCGACCTTAGGGTCGTTCGAGGCTTTGGGATCGCCTTTGTTGTCCCAGGTGAGCGGTTTGGTCATGGTTTCCTTGCAGGTTTCAACGTTCGAAAATTTCAGGGTTTCAAAGTACGGCCCGCGACTGGCGAGGCACCCCGAAACTTCGAAACTTTGCCACTTTAAGACCTTGCTTCAGTTTTCTTCCGAAGCGTAATTCCGGTTCCAGGCGGGGTCTCGACCACGACCTTGCCGGGCTTGAAAATCTGCGTCTGCAGCCGAAACGAGAGTTTAATTGCAGGTCGGCGGCCATGTCCAATTTCGAAGTGTCGATGCGGTTCGGTCACGGTGTCCATGGTAACCGTGGCTTGCGTCCCGGCTGTCACAGCTTCAAGACTATTCATGAGCCCGTGCGTGACACTTAGGACAGAGCGTAATCAGAGGTACTAGGGGCGAGCTACAGTTTCGAGCGCTGAAGGTCTGTGCGTCCCAGATTGTAACGGAGACGCGTGGATGGTATTTGCTTTTCGCTCGTCACAAATTCCTGATGAACGTGGGCGGAACGCGCCCTTCGAGAACACCTCGGTTCGTTTCCAGCCCCATGGCGCTGCAGGGGAAGCTTGCCAGCTTCCGCCGTGTGATCCACGTCACATTTGTCTGTGATAGCGCATGCTGTTCTCCCGCCCCTGCGCCGGTAAGGTAGGCAGGGTAGAGGTTGTGTCTGGGCCAACATTGCGCCGGGGCAAATTCCGCGGCGCCTGAGGAGAAAGACGCGAATCCCCGATTTCATTCGACGCAGTCGAAGGAATGCCTCCCTGCAAAGTGCTGGAAACAGGCGGATCGAAACTGATTTTCGCGGATTACAATGTGGCATGGGCGGGTGCCCTGAATTACTGGAATTTCTTGTGCTGCTCTGAATGAGGAATGCGCAGATCGAAGGAGAAAACGACGAATGCCGAATGAAGCAGTCGAGCAGGCAACGGGCGGATCCGTTTGGCAAGCTAAACAGGTGTACGCGATGGCGGTAATTAGCCTCGTGGTTGGGCTGGCGATCGGATACCTATTTCGCGGATCGCAATCGCCAGCGGCGCCGGCGCAAGCTGTGGCCACTGCCCAGCCCGCGGCCCCTACAGGCGGTATGGGCGGACACATGCCTAGCCTTGAAGAGATGAAACAGATGGCCGACAAGAAGGCAGCGCCGCTGCTCGAAAAGTTGAAGGGCGATCCGAACAACAGCGATCTGCTCATCCAGGCCGGAAACATCTACCTAAATACCCACCAGTTCAAGGAAGCGGCCGGCTACTTCGACAGGGCATTGCAGGTCGATCCAAAGAACGTTGCCATTCGCACAGAAATGGCCTCGTGTCTGTACTACAACGGCGATGTGGACGGGGCGATCAGCCAGCTTCAGAAGGCGCTGCAATATAACCCCAAGGATGCCAACTCGCTGTTCAACCTCGGTATGATCAAGTGGCAGGGGAAACAAGACAGCAAGGGAGCGCTGGGGGCTTGGCAGCAGCTGCTGAAGTCGAATCCGCAATTGAGCCCAGACCGCAAAGCCAAGGTGCAGAAACTGATAGCCGACGTTCAGATGCAGGGCAAGAGCTAGCGCCATAGCTGGAGAAACGCAGCTCGCGGCGGCTTCCGCCGGCAAACGAAATGGGATCTGAAGGAGCACTGAGCAATGATGGATACAAATCGCGCACCCTCTATCGAGCAATGGACAAGCGTGCAGGCTTACGTGTTGGCGGTCATCTGCCTGCTGGTGGGAATCGCGGGCGGCTGGTTCATTCGCGGATCCCAGAGTCCAGCGGCTGCTCCGGCTGAGACAGCGAGCGCACCCGCACCGGCTCTCGACAATACAAACGCGGGCGCCCAAACTCCAACTCCGGCTCAGATGCAGAAAATGGCCGACACGCAAGCCGGGCCGTTGATCGAGAAGCTCAAGGCAGACCCGAACAACGCCGGACTTCTGGCAAACATTGGGAACATATATTACGACGCCCAGCAGTTTCCCGCAGCCATCGATTACTACCAGCGCGCGCTGAAGGTGGAGCCAGCCAACACGGGTGTCCGTACCGATATGGCGACCGCCTATTGGTATAGCGGCAACGCCGATACCGCCATCGCGGAGTTCCAGAAATCCCTTGCTTACGAACCGAACAAGGCCAACACGCTGTTCAATCTGGGCATCGTCGAGTGGCAGGGCAAGATGGACATCGACAAAGCTGTCGCCACGTGGCAGAAGTTGTTGGACACGAATCCGAACTATGAAGGCAAAGACAAGGTTCTGGAACTGATGGCACAGGCGAAAAAGCACTCGGGCGTCAAACCGGGGACGCCGGCAAAGCCGTTGCCCTAGCCTGCTCATCGAGCGAACATATGGAACGAGCGATCTTCAAGGCGGTGATTGTCGGCGCCGGACCGGCGGGCCTGACTGCCGCTTACGAGTTGTCGAAGCAGCATGCTCCCGTTGTTGTCCTAGAAAGCGACCCACAATATGTCGGCGGAATCTCTCGAACCGTCAACTATAAGGGCTTCCGCTTCGATATCGGCGGGCACCGCTTCTTCTCCAAGTCTCGCGAGGTTGAAGATTTTTGGACCGAGATTGGCGGCGGCGACATGCTCGATCGTCCCCGGTCGTCGCGCATTTACTACCGTGGCCAGTTCTACACCTATCCTTTGAAACCATTCGAGGCGCTGTCGAAGCTCGGAATTGTCGAGTCGGTGCGCTGTGTTCTTTCGTTTCTGGCCGCCCGCCTCCACCGGAAACGCAACCCGAAAACTTTTGAAGACTGGGTCTCCAACCAGTTTGGCAAGCGCTTGTTCCGTATCTTTTTCAAGACCTACACCGAGAAGGTGTGGGGGATGAGCTGCGACGAGATCTCGGCGGATTGGGCGGCGCAGCGGATTAAGGGGCTGTCGCTCGGTTCGGCCATCAAGCACGCCCTATTCACCAAGCGAAAATCCCAATCCCAATCCAACGACCGCAAGCAGGTCGTGAAGACGCTGATCGACACGTTCCGATATCCGCGACAGGGACCGGGAATGATGTGGGAAGCGTGCGCGGAAAAAGTCCGCAAGCTGGGCGGCGCAGTGAAGCTGGGTCGCAGAGTAGTTGGCTGCCGCTTCGACTCCACCAGCAATCTCTGGGTCGTGACTTCCCGCGATGCCAACGGCGACTTGGAAGAATATCGCGCCGAATACCTGGTCTCGTCCATGCCCATCCGGGAGCTGGTGGCACAGATCGAACCGCAACTTCCCGAAGCCGCCCTCCAGGCTGCGCGCTCTTTGCGGTATCGTGACTTCCTGACCGTGGGACTGATCGTGCATGAACGCGGCCGTTTCTCCGACAACTGGATTTACATCCACGATCCCAGTGTGCAGGTTGGCCGCGTGCAAAATTACAAGTCGTGGTCGCCCGAGATGGTTCCCGATGCCGGCTATTGCTCCTATGGTCTCGAATATTTCTGCTTCGAGGGTGATGGACTGTGGACCACGAGTGACCGTGAGCTAATCGAACTGGCCAAGCGGGAGATCCAACAGGTAAATCTCGCTGCCAGTGCGGATGTGGTCGATGGCTGCGTCATCCGGCAGTCCAAGGCGTATCCGGTTTATGACGAGACTTACCAACAGCACGTCGACACGATTCGTAGGGCTCTCGAGGCAAACTGCCCGACCCTTCACCTGGTGGGCCGCAATGGCATGCATAAGTACAACAATCAGGATCACGCCATGATGACCGCAATGCTTACCGCAAAAAATATTCTGGCGGGCGAGCGGAAGTATGATGTCTGGGCGGTGAACCAGGACGCCGAATACCACGAGGCCGGCGCAGCCGGCGAGGAAGCGGCAAAAGCAGTGACCCGCGTTCCAGTCAGGAACGTGGCAAGCCCCGCCTAGAGCTCGTTTCCTAAGTACCTTCCTGGAAGGGCATGGCGGAAAAAACCGAACCGGGGAGTACTGAGGTTTGAGTACTGAGCTTTGAGTACTGTGCAGGAGTTGTTGGCGCTTCTGCGAATCCGGTTGCTGCAGTTATGCGTTTTGGTAGCGCTGCTGGCCGGAGTGGGAGCGAATCGACCGACGCAACGATCTTTGCGGGGACGAGACCGTGGTGACCACGAAGTGATTCAGACGCCCACACCCTCGAGCAGTGGGGAAGTCGCGCTATGACGGACCAGGCAATAACGGACGAGACCAGCGCTCTCCGCGACCCGCTGGCCGGTCCTCCTGCGGCGCAACCCGCGCCCGACCACGGCACTCCGCCCGCCCCCGCTTCCAGCGCCGTGTTCCCATCTTCCTCCCCCGCTTCTTCGTTCAACCTCTGGTGGCGAATCGGGGATTTCGGTGTGTTCGGCCTGTGGATCGTAGTTGTCAGTTTCACCATTAACTATCACGAGAAGTGGGCGGACGAAGCCCAAGCATGGCTGATTGCGCGTGATCTCGATCTGCGCACCATCTGGTTTCATGAACTGCGTTACGAGGGATCTCCCGGCCTGTGGCACACGATCCTGTGGGTGGCGCAGCACGTGTTCCACGCGAAATATGGCGCGCTCGGATACATCGGCATGGTCGGCGCGACCGCCGGAGTCGCGCTCCTGATTTTCAAGGCGCCATTTCCCCGGATCATCCGCTGGCCGCTGGCCTTTACCTACTTCATGGTCTACCAGTACGCGGTGATCGCGCGGCCTTACACGCTCCTGCCGCTGCTGGCATTCGCCGCCGCCATCCTTTTCAAGGACATCCGGCATCCCGAACGAATGACAGTGGTGCTGGTGTTGCTGGCGAACTTGAGTCTGCACGGCACGATTCTCGCTGGCTGTTTCGGGCTGGCGTACCTGATTGAAGCCGTTCGCTCGTGGCGCACTCTGGAAAAGGGAGTGCGGACGCGATACCGGATTTGCGTCGCCGTGATGGCACTGACCTTTCTGTTCATCTTCATCATCTTGAAGCCGACGCCGGACGTTGGGGCGTTCGTAGTGAAGAAGGAATTTGCGAAGCTGTCCCCAGCTGCTCAGGCGCTGCAGCCCAGCGCGCTCGTGAAGCTGAGGGCCGTGATCTCTGGGGCCTTCTTCGACTCTTGGCTGCCTTCGAGCTTGTTCATCTTGCTTGCTGGCGCGTGGTGTTATTTGCGCCGTAAATTGCTGCTCTTTGCACTGCCGGTAGTGTTGTTGATTGCGTTCTATTCAGTCGTGCATGGATATCCGCACCACCACGGGGCGGTGTTCATTGCTGCGATCACTGGGCTGTGGATCGCCTGGCCAGACCAGCAAGAGCGCCACGCCTTCGGTGTTAGCGAGCGCTGGGCGGCGCACGGCATGGTCTTCTTGCTGCTCTGCCTGTGTGCGGTCAATATCTGGGACGCCGTAGTGGTCATTCGCCGCGAATATCTCTATCCCTACAGCGGCGCAGAAGACGCGGCAAGGTATCTGAAATCGGTGGGCGCCGATCATGGACCTATGTTCGGATTTCTCTATGGGATAGTCGCGGTACAGGCCTATTTCGACCACAACATTTTCGCCAACATTCCGACCGCGTACTATCATCAGGGCTTGCCCTTCGACGGCAACACCTTTAAGGTGGACGAATTACAGCGAGTGAATCCCGAGTATCTGGTTGCCTATGCCCAGCGGCCGGAAGTGATGCTTCAAGAGAGTATCCCGCAATTCACTGCCCAAGGGTATGAGATAGTTCATTTTTCGGACGGCTACTATCTCTACAAACGTTCTGTTTACGAAAGAGAGGTCTATTTCATCCTCCGCCGCACCCGCCCTAGCGCCGGGCAAGCACCGTCGCAATTTGATCCCGGTAAGTGACCTGAAACCGCAGGTGGGCGACAGAACAGCGAGGTCAAAATGGAAGCGCAGTCCAGGCACCAAAAGCGGCCCCAAAGAACTCCAAACGCTGCTGGCGACATTCCGCTGTTTTTGAAACACCTGCGAGCTGGATACGAACTAGTTATGGAACACTTAAACGTCCCTCCGGGCACCAAGGCCGATAATCCGGCGCTGTAGCCGGAGACCGTCCGCGCCCGGAAGAACAAGCTCAGAACTGCCACGAATTCCATGCGAAATTTCACGGTGGTCGACACGCTAGGGATCCTCAAGGCATGCCTCGCGCTTCTCCCATTCATGTTCGCCCCAGGGTATGTAGCGGGGTGGGCACTCGACCTCTTCGAGTTCCGGCAGCGGCGTCCGGTTCTGCGGCTGATTCTCGCAGTCCCACTCACAATCGCCATCTGCCCGATGCTTTCGTATCTGCTTGCACGGTTCCTGGAACCGGGGCTCTGGGCGTTCTATATCGGTGTGTCCGCTGCCTGCGTGCTGCTTCTGGTAAAGGAAGCTCGGCGAGCGCAGCTGCGGTCCGTTTCAAAATACACATTTTCAATGTACATCTGGGTTGCTCTGGGCCTGATGGCGCTGTGGGGGATGGCAGCCATTGGGTCGCTGGTAGATCTGCAAATCGGGGACAAGCTCTATCCGCCAATTGTCGCTTATGACCATTCCGTACGCACCGCCATGACGGCCGCGGTCGCCCGCCATATCCCCCCGAACAATCCTTTCTTTGGCAATGCAGCGGCACCTTTGCGCTATCACTACCTGTGGTTGCTATTTTGCAGCCTGCCCATGAAGGTCTTCCATTTGTCACCGCGGTACGTGGTGTATTCCGGCGTCTCCTGGTGCGGACTGGGCCTGATGTGCGTGATCGCGCTCGGCCTCAAGTTCTTGGTGGGAGTCCAAACTTGCATCGAGCGAAAAACCTTGCTCGGGGTTGGCCTGCTCTGTGTCACCGGCCTGGACCTTTTGCCGACCTTCTACCTTGGGTTTGCGGCACGGTTGTGGCTGGATGATATGGAGTGTTGGAACGAAGCACAGATCACCTCTTGGGCTGGCTCCTTGCTGTGGGTGCCGCACCACGTCGCCGCGTTGATCGCATGTTTCGTTGCATTTTTGCTGCTGCGTCACCAGGCCGACGCTAATCGCAGCTGGGCCACTGGACCTGTAATCGTGGCGGGGATGGCCTTTGCCAGCGCGGCGGGCATGTCCGTTTACGTTACGTTCACGTTTGTAGTTGCTGTCGTTCTTTGGTTGCTGGCGTTGATCACGCGGAAGGGCTGGCTAGAAGTAGCGATGTTCGTGGGCGCGGGTGCGGTGGCGCTGCTCTGGGCACTATCCTACCTTTCCAGCCTTCGCGGTCCCGCCAGCGGCGCCGCTTTTGTGGAATTTGCGCTGCGCCCGTTTCCACTAGGGCTTCATTTCGCCCAACAAATCGGCATCAACCTCCGGACGCAATCCGCGATGACCGTCGCCAACGTGGTCTTTCTGCCCATCAACTATGCGCTTGAACTCGGGTTCTTTCTCGCCATCGGCCTTCTGCGCCTGCGGCAGCTTGTGCGTGGCAGCGTTGATGCCAGCGCCAACGAACTGGCTGCCTGGACGCTGGTCATGACTAGTTTCCTAATCGGCACATTCCTGCGTTCGAGTACCACCGGCACTAACGACTTAGGATGGAGATGCTTCCTTCCGGCGCAACTGATCCTACTGCTATGGGGGGCGACGATCGTTCATGATTGGTGGTTTCACGGCGTCGCGCTACAACCCGCGCCGCGTCCGTGGGCTCGCGGGGCGCTCGCGACGCTGTTGATTCTAGGCATGCTCGGAACTGCGTACCAGGTGTTCATGCTGCGCATGTTCCCGATCCTCTCCGATCGCGGGGCGATTACGGGACTAAGCTGGGTGGATCCGGACCGGCAGTTCGGAAAACGGGCATATGCGCTGCGGTCGGCCTATGAAGTTCTTGATGCGCAACTGCCTTCTTCAGCAATCCTGCAGAGCAATCCGGCTACGGTGCATGCCGTCCTGCACATGCTATATTCCGGTCATGACTCCGCTGCCGCTACCCCCGCTGGCGAGCCCGGATGTGGGACAGCCTTTGGCGGTGACCCTGGCCTCTGTGCTCTGCGCCTGCAGAAACTCGCTGGGCTATTCGAGCTTCCGGATGGCGGCAATTTAGACGCTACGTGCCGGGAGTATGGCATCGATGCAGTCGTGGTGGAGAACTCAGACCGCGTGTGGCGGGAGCCGTCATCTTGGATTTGGAGTCAACACCCGGCAGTCGCCAACGATTATGTCAGGGCGTTTCGCTGTGGCGCGGCTGCGGCTAGCATTCACCGTTAGCGGGAACCGGCGTGCAGATGTCGGGAGCATAAGCCGAGGCGCCCGATTACACAGGATTCGGTCGAGGCATTTGGGAAAAGCAAAGCATGGCCGAAGCGGCACGATTTGCGACATGGGATGTCGTTGCGACAAGAGTTTGCGCCAGCCGTGCGGGCCAACGCGAACTGCGGTCATAACGCCAGTTTAAACATCGAGGTGTTCCGAACAATGAGCGCGCTCCAGGAGTTGGGCAGTCTTTTGAGGCTACGCGCGTTACAGCTGCTTGCCCTTTCGTCCTTGTTGATCTTAATGGCAGCGATTGCCTTCAGCTCCAGGACAACGGTTCGCGACCCGGATATTTGGTGGCATCTCAAAGTCGGCGATTGGATCGTTCAACAGCATGCCGTTCCCTACGTCGGCATTTTTTCGCGCACTGCCGCAACGCGCCCCTGGGTGGCCTATAGTTGGGGCTATGAGGTGCTGCTGTCGCGCGCTTATGCCTGGTTCGGGCTGGTTGGATTTGCCCTGTTCGGAATTTTGCTGACCGTAGCAGTCACCTTCGTACTCTTCTGGATGCTGCACCGCCTTTCCGGACGATTCTGGGTGGCGTGGATTCTTGCGCTCGTCGGAAGCTTCGCTTTTTTGTTTAGTCTCATGCCCAGGCCTGTGTTTGTCACGATGATCCTGTTCACGGTCGCGCTTACTTTTCTCTTGGAGGCTCAGCGCACGGGGAGGATGCAGTTGCTGTGGTGGTTGCCATTAGTTTTTGTTCTCTGGGCTAACATCCACATCCAGTTCATCTATGGACTGTTCGTGGTGGGGATGTTCGTGGGGGTCAACATGCTTCAGCGACTAGCAAGTTCGGCTGGAATCGAGCTTGACTTCATTCAGCCACCCACGCTTCCTCTTTCCGGGCTGATTGGGGTTCTTTTCACCTGTTTCGCTGCTTCTTTCATTGGGCCGTACACGTATCACCTGTATCACGTGGTAGCGGCGTATTCAAACTCGCACGTGCCCTATTTCATGATTCAGGAATTGTCGGCCTTCGACTTCAAGTTCTTTACTCATTATGTGCTGCTGTTGTTGACGGCGTCCGCGTTTTTCGTCGTAGGATGGCGGAGGAAACTGGACCTGTTCAAGCTCTTGTTGCTGATCGTTGCCAGCGTCATTGCCTTCCGCACCCAGCGCGATGCGTGGTTTGTGTCTATTTGCGCCGCGGCTTTTATTGCCGACCTACGCACCGGGGAAAGCGCGCCAATACCGGTGCTGAAGCTTCCGGAGCTGGCCGGTGTGGGGGTCGTCTTGGCGATGTTGCTGTGGCTGACTGCGCGCAACAACGGCTTTAATACCCGCGACTTGGACCGGGCCATCAGCCGAGAGTATCCGGTGAATGCCGTCAACTTTGTGCGTCAGAACTCGTTTCCAGGGCCCCTATACAACCATCTCGACTGGGGCGGCTTTCTGATTTGGTACCTGCCACAATACCCGGTGGTGGTCGATGGACGAAACGATCTGTATGGGGATGAACTGGACCTGCTCACATATAACAGCTCTCAAGGCGAATCGTACACCTCGGATCCCTACCTGAATGAGGCCGGACTGGTGCTGCTGCCCCAGAAACTCCCGCTGGCAAAACTCCTGACCATTGATTCACGATTCCGGTTGGTCTATCAGGATCCGCTTTCCGTGGTGTTTGCTCGTAGGTAGCGACTCTCCAGAAAACAAACGTGTAGCGGAAAATCCCGATTGTGATGCTCCTCGTTGCTCTGGCCGCTTTCGGACAGAGCAACAAGATCGAGCACGCTTTTTGGGTTGCGTCTTGCCCCGTGGGAAGATGCCTTGGCGAATCTTATCCAAAGAGATCAAAGGTAGGAAGTCTACTGTCCCGGCGAGCGTTTGACGAGCCGCAGGTCCCAGCCTATCGGATTCACCGGGATGGTAACCGTTGTTCCCACTGGCGCGGCTTCAAAGCGCTTTACATATTCCGCAAAATGTAGGTCCTGAAAGGCTGGATGTCTCCAGTCGCGAAGGATTCCGATACACATCAGGATCAGAAGGTAAGCCGAAACAATCTTAAGAAGGGCAGCCCGGCTGCGAAAACACCATAGGAGTGACCATGCGAAGGCAAGCGTGGGGAAAAACCAATAGCGAATGGCGGGCGCGGCCGCCAGCAGTTCCCAGACAGAAACTCCGGCGGGCGGATAAGCCGTGGGAGAAATGAGCGAAGCGGCAAGGAGCATGGTGGAAAGAAGAAGAAAAAGTTTCATTTCCACGGCCGACTTGACAAAACAGATTGCGACAATGGCAGTTCCGCCAATAGCTACACAGAGGAGGAAGATGAAGAGCCGCGCGGGAGAAATGAGCGAACCGGCAAAGAGCAGCGGGCCTGAATGCGCCGCTAGCTCATTGTGCCCCAGCAATGTCCCAAGATAGACCTGGCCGGCAAGTATGCGTGTGAACAATGCAGGGCTGGCGCCCAGGGCGTAATGGGGGCGACTGGAGAACCCCGTGTTCAGCAGTAGTGGCCACGCTTGAACAAGAGAGAGCGCCGCAAGAGCACCAACTGGCACCCACCGCCAGCGATCACGATGCCTCCATGCCAGGAAAAGCGCGATGGGCAGCAGGAAAATGCAGAACGGTCCCGTCAGGCCACAGAGCAGCAGGACCGATAGATCGAATAGTCGGCCCACGGCGCTTCGCGGTATGGACGCTACAAGCAGGAGGAAGGCGCACAGAGCCAGCACCCATTGTGAACTTTCAATGTTGGCACTCAGTTCTCTGCAATTCGGCAGCGCCAGGTACATGCTCGCAAAGAAGGCGCGGGAACGCAGATTGCCCCACGCCGAAGACCGGGAGGAGAGCAGCAGGTTCACGGGGAGAGCCTGCACGGCGATCGCAATGAGGTTAAGCACCAAAGGGGCTAGGAATAATGGTCCAAGCAGCGCGAGCGAAGCTCCAAGGCGCGGGAAGGTTTGAAGGTATCCCCCGTCTTGGCGGAACAGCGCAGCCCACCATCCGAAGTTATAGGCATCCGCAAACCAGACGCGCCCATCTTCGGCCCAGAATTGTGCGTGGAATATCGCATCCGGCCGCCTCGCGACCAATGCGGCACAGGCGAGCAGGAAAAACGCGCAGTGCTGCCAGGGGCTAAGTTCTATCTGCTGCTCTTGTTGCTTTGCTGTCGCGTCCATTGAGTGGTCCCTTTTCAAAGTCATTTGAGTAAGCGTTAGTTTTCTGTCAACACTGACAGCGGCCCCGCTGTCCGTTACTGGGAAGAGGAACGCACCGGAACACCTTTTCACGCGACAGCTTCCGCACGCGTTCTTACTGCCGCACCAGAACCGTAGCCACATCGTCCTGATATGCCACACGGAATTGCGCACGCAACGCAGGCAGCGTCGTCAGCGCTTTCAGCATGCCGGAATTCCGCTCAAGTAGGATGGTGCGGGCACGGGTAAAACTGGGATCCGTTTCGAGACGCTGAGTACCGTCGGTCACTTTGAAATATCTCTCATTGATTTCGTCGCCGTATAGATTCAAACGGCCATCGATAGAAACTGGATATTCCGGCAGATACCAGATCAGGAACCCCCCCCAGGAATACGTGTTGAATAGGGGCCCCGGAAGCTGATTCGCCCGGATGAAATCGCAGGCTTTCACGGGGAAGACTCGACTAGCCTGGTTCATCAGTGCATTGCTGCTGGGGATGCGGACGATCGCCGCCAGAAACACCACCAGAACGAGGACCGCAACCAGCGGCTTTTCCCATTTCCATCCCTGGCTGCTCTTCCGCGGTTCAGGTTCGTGTTGGTAGTCCGCCACAGCGTCGGCGATTACAGCAATTGCCGGAAAGACCACGCACCACACATCTCGTTGGACTCGGAATGCAAGCATTACGAAGATACCCATCGCGCCGAGTTTGAACAAATCCCGCGAGCGCTGCCGCCCAAGTGCAAGAAATGCCGCCATGACGAGCAGCAACAACACAAAATGCTGCGGCCGCCGGAAAGCCAAGGCCTGCATCTCCTGGAAATCCTCGAACAGCACCTTGCTGTAGGTAGTCTGGAACACGCTCGGGAAAAGCTGAAACGAGTAGGGTGTCAGCAGCGTTGCGACCACCGAAAGCCCGGCGATCGCGGAGACTTTCGCCAGAGAGTGGGCGGGTGCCGAAAACGAGCTTACACCGGAAATATGCAACAGAAATTCCGTAACCTCAGCCGCCAGGTACAAGCCCAGCAAGAGCAGTCCGTTCAAAAACTGTCCGTGCAGGTTAGCCCAGAAGAAAAAGAGCACGGGCAACCAGAATAGAGGGCGCACGTCACTGCACCGGCGGCTCTGCAGTAAGAGAAGCAGCTCAACACCAAAGAACAGAATCGAAAAAAGGATGGGGAGCGGCTGCAAATCAACAATGACATACTGGGCAATGGCAGAAAGCAGAACGGCGCACCAGAAGCATCCGCGCCAACCGCGCGCCAAGAGAAAGGTCACCGCGGCCAGCGCCAGTTTGAAACCCATTAGCAGCACGGGGAACGCTCTCAAACCCAGCAGCTTGTAGGCTCCAGCCGTCAAAACCTCGAATCCCCAACTGGAGGCCACCCAGGGCCTATCGACATACTGCGAAAACAAACCGCTGCGGGGGACGCCGTAGTTCTGAAGGATCCAAAGCCCCGTACGCAGATGCCACCAAATGTCGCCGTTAAAGAAAGCTGTAATGTAGAAAGCCGCGCACACTGGCGCGGCAGTCAGCAACAACGGTAAGGCAAGTATGCGCATTGGGGCGCTGTCGAAGACCCTACGTGCCGCGCGCACTGCAAGATTTTTCTGAATGGTTTCGGTCGGGATGCCCGTTTTTCACGCTCCCCCGGTCTGTCCCTGCATGAGCTACCCGCAGCGTGGCTTCCGCACCGGATCTCGCATTCCCCTCAACGTCTGCCCTTCCCAAGTGCTTTCGAGTTCGCAGCAGATCCAACTGTACCGTCGGCGTTGTGATTGACATTGTGGCACTTGAGAGTGCAGGTACTCGTGCTGCGCGTGTAGGAAATGGGGACATTCGAGCTATCGTTCTGGGCCACCACCCCCAGGTCGAAATTCACCAGGCGCTCCCCTGAGACACTTGCAGAGGATGCACCGATTCCATGTGCGGTGTGACATACGGAGCAAGAGAATCCCGCGTTGATGTGGAGAGCGTGCGTATTGAAGCTGGCGTTCGACATGATGTTGGAGAGGTTGTGACACTTGGCGCACAGTGAATAAGGGCCGCCTGCCGCCGGGTCCACGATCGGAGGAAGAAGGTTTTGGATAGTCGTTCCCGGTCCGGCGGCGGGCGGGACACCTGCAGCAACCCGACTAAACTCGTAGCGCCGCTCTAAGATATGGGAGAACTGCGAACCGTGGGGTCCATTCGGTCCGCTGCCACCGAATTCGCGGTTGTCGTCGCTGTTGTGGCAGTCGGTACAGAGAATACGTGTATTGAGCGCGCGCCCTTGAGTATGTCCGTCCAGATTCCACATGAACTTCAGCAGGCTGGGCTGCGGCAACGGACTGTTACTGTCATGCATCACTGGATGGCTCGACCTCGCCGTAACGCTGAACTGGGGGATTAGGTTCAGCGGGTCTCCGGCTGTAACTATCCGCGTCGGCAGATAGCCGAACAGGGGTAGGATTTGCTTGCCTGCACTTGTTCCGTGACAACGCAAGCAGGTTTCGAATTGATTTGCCGCAGGACTCAGAACACTGGTACCGTCCGAAGCGCTAATCCCGATCGCCCCGTATTGGGACCCACGAATGGTCGTCAATGCGAAAGAAGCAGTCTGGGTTGAGGCATGCGGATCATGGCAGTCAACACAGGTCGCGTGCCGATTGTTGTCCAGTACTGCACTCTCGTTCGCGCTGTGCTGGTTTTTTCCTGTCGGGAAAGGATGCCCAATCTTGGCAAACTCGGCAAAGACATTGGGAATCGCGGGCGAGAGGTTTGAGCCACCGTTGTGGCAGGTGATACAGTTCTGAGTCGTCGCGTCCATATTCGGGACGGACTGAGTCGGTCCATTAAGTAATGAGGCCGCGCCCGGAGCATTGTGGGGTGCGTGGCAGGAAAGGCAGGCATTCTGCTTCGTGTTGCTGTAAGGTCCAAGCTTTGCGGTCTTGTTGGCCGCCTTGTACGAAGTCTCCTCGTGTGCACTCTTGAACCAATAGGTGAACGGGTTAAACTTAGTGCTCGACTTGCCCGAACTTGAAGATAAACTCGCTCTTATTCCGCTCTCTCCTCCTCGAATTGGATGGCTAGACGTGCCGGTTATCTGGCCTGGATCCGACACATGGCAGGCCAGGCACAAGGCTGAACCCGCGTTGTTCATCACCAGGAAGTCCTGGGCAACCGGGTCAATCGATTGGACGTGCGGTTCGTGACAAGTCGTGCACTGCACGTTGCCGCTAATCAACTTTACTGCCGGGCTGCCCGTCTTACCGCTCGAAACCAGGCTCGGGAGCAGGTTGGATGCGCTTTGCAAGGGCAGCTTGAAATTAAAGGGATGCACGCCTTGCAAGTTCGTTCCAAACACGTCCTGGCTATTCATGGAGCCACTCATCTTGATGCGGCCGTAGGGCGTGGTCTGCCCTGGTGCAACGGTGCCATCGTGGCAGCTAAGGCAGAGGTTACTGGCTGAACCCAAGGCAGGTTCCTGAGGCTGGTTCACCATGGTCGGATCCGTATATAGCGTGTAATTGGTTACTATCGACAGTTTCTGACTCCAGAGAGGCTGAACCGCGTGCAACCCGGAGTGAGGGGCATGACAGTACTGGCATGTTGTCAGGCCGCCTTTAATCGGCGACTGGCCAAATGGCCCCATGTCATGAATGCCGATCACATTGGTTGTGGGAACCTGCGCTTCGGTCGCAGCCGTCGCAATAATCAGAGCGCAGAAAAGCACAAACCTGCTCAAGGCGTTGCTCCTCTCGCCTGCTTCGACAGTCCGTAATAGCGAAACACCTGAACCCGATGGTTGTAAGAATCCACGACAAAGATACGGTCGTTATGATCGACGAATAAACCCGCAGGCAACTGAAACTCTCCCAGCCCTGTACCTTTTCCTCCAAAAAAATACAGCAAGTGGCCCTCGCGATCGAAAACCTGCACGACGCCCCATAGCCCGTCCACAATGTACAAATGCCCTTCTGAGTCCAGTCCAATGGCCTTCGGCCGGAACATCTGGCCGACGGAATCTCCAATTTCGCCGATTGCTCCCTCAAAAGACCCGTTGCGACCGACAAGTTGAACGCGGAAGTTCATGGCGTCCACCACCATCAGACTGCGATCGTCGAGACGCAGTTCTGTCGGGAAGTGGAACTCGCCATTGCCGGCGCCGTGCTGCCCAATCGTTTGCATCACCTGGCCTTGCATATCCAGCACGAAAATCTTGTCCCGCAGCGTGTCGGTCACGTAGATTTTCTGCGCCGCGGAATCCACGGCGATCCCGGTAGGCCGCTTGAAGTAACCTTCTCCACCCTTCAGACTGCCGAGTGCATGCTTGAACTTTCCGCTGGCGTCGAAGACAAAGATTTTCCCCGACTCGGAATCTGTGACGTAGAAATTGTCCTGGGTATCGACGGCAACGCACTGTGGAGCCAGCATCGGGTCTTTGTCTTTCTCTGCGCGCTGGATGAATTTGTACTTGTGCTGCTCGAAGTCAAAAATGTGAACGCCCCTCGCGCCTGGATCGGTGATGATGGCTCGCCCGCGCGAATCGACAGCGATGCTGTACGGGCGGATCATCTCCCGGTATTCAGGCTCCCCGGCCACGACCTCCAGGACCTTGGCCCAGAACCCGGGCTTCCCCCGCACTTCCTTTTCAGTGCTGAAGCTGCGCTCGTAGGTGAGTTTTCGGCCGCCTTCCAGCAGCAGGTCGGGCGGCAGGAGTACGGTGGAGTTTTCTTTGTTCTTTGTCGCCCAAAGCGGGGTAAGCAGTAGCAGGAGAATGCACGCGGCCTTCCCCCACATGCAAGGTCCTCCGTTCCGCCCCCGATCTAGAATAGCTTGAACCACCTGGAAATCCCGAAATAATAAGAAGTCACCCGACTCGGGGGAGTACCGGAAGCGCTGATGCTTTGCCGGAACTGAAGAACCGACGCATTGAAATACAACTTCCTGTACTGGTATGTTAACAGACCAGTAGTCAGCTCAGTACTATTATTGTTGGGGGGCACGCTGTTGGAGGTCGAGCTCTGGCCCAGCGTGTTGCTGTTCGCCTGGCTGTATGCCACGCTGAACGACAGTCTCCGCACCGGAGAACCGCCAAAGCCGAAACCGTAGCCCTGGCCGCTGTAAACCACCAAATTGTTGGAAACGACCGGCGCCGGCACCGGAACCAGACCTGCCGGGGTGAGGACTGAAGTTCCGCTCGATTGCGAAAAATCGGCCCCCACCGTGTATCCGTGCCAGGACAAGCTGCTGTTGACGGTCTCCGCTTGGCTTCCATTACCAGCTACTTGTTCAAAGGCGGTACGGCCGCCGCCACCTCCAAGGCTCCAGGATAAGCCGTTGGCAAGCCGACGATGGAGGTTACCGCCGTAGCTCATGCTGGACGTCTGGTATATCGCGAACATGGTCTGGACGTTCTGGTCGTAGCCGAAATTCGCCCCGAAATCCCAGTGGCCAACATTTCCCGTGTAATTTACGTTAGCCACCAGCGTAGCCCCCGTGTTGCCCTGTTGGTCTGCGGAGTCGTTCGCCCCGATGGTCGCGGTCAAGCCCTTGAAACGGCGGCCAAGGCTAAAATTGACGTTTGCCCCGACTTGCGTCATACCGTAACTTTGTCCCAAAAGGTACATTTCCTGGCGGCTTAAATAGCCGTTGACCGTTACGTCAGGCATCACATGATACGCGGTACTCACGTTCAGCAGCAGCGAGCGTGATTCAGGGCTGAGATTGGTCTGCATTTCCGTTCCTCCGTTGCTGAGGAGCAGCTCTTCGAAACCGCCCTGCAGGTTGTCTGTATAGGCCGCGGTTGCAGTTATGGGAAACCTCCAGAGCTGGAGGTTGAGGTTCGCGAAGGCATTGTCCGTCGTGCCGTTACTCGACCCACTCGTGTTCCCCCCATAGCCGGAGCTGTAATCTGTCCTGCTAACACCGAGGCCAAAACCACCGTTCAGGGGAAGTTTATGCCCGACATTGAATCCATAAGAATTGGCTGAGGTGTTTGTAGTCTCCGCCTCGCCGCTTTCGCCGCTTTCCAGGAGCCCAGCGGTATTGGAATCCACGGTCTGGTGAATGAAGCTGGCGCCCAGGTTCCAGCCTGCAAGCCGATAGCCGCTCCGGATCCCATAGCTATCCTGCTTGACCTCGTTCTGCGCATCGCTGCCGAGCAGGGAACTCGATCCGGACCCACGCGTAAAGAAGACCGAGGCGGACGGAAGACCGGGCACCAGTTCACTCCATGAGATACCGAAGCTGCGGTTGCTATCCTTCGTCGTCAACCCGGTTGTGCCAGGAATCCCATACAATCCCGTGCTGTCCCAGACTTGGTTGAAGCTGATGCTCCCCGGAAAGTGGCTTCCTGAGAAAATGGAGACATTCCCGGCGTAGCCACCGGTGTCGAAGATCGACCCTGAGGCGGAGTTGGCCTGCGACCGATCATAGTAGGGCTGCACGCTAAAGGAAAGGAAGTTCGGGTTGTAGTAAGAACCCGACAGAGAGCCACTACCCCCTACGCCTAATCCGTGGTCCGACCCTCCCTGGTCGCTGAAGTCGCCGCCGTACCCCATGTTGAGGTTGGCGCCCATGCCCATTTGCAGGCCGCCATACTCCACCTGTGCCGCTGCCGGCAGCGCCCAGAACAGCACCGAAAACGCATACACCACAATTTGACTGCGACTGCACACGTTTCTTCTCCGCCTCCGGGGCGGATGTTTAAATCTCTTCCACCTTCGCATGCTGGCGCAGCCTCTTGTCCAAATCGGCGCGAAGCCGCTCGTACTTGTTCTTCTCCAGATCCTTGAGCAGACGATCCTTCACTTCTTCAAACTTCACCTTCCCCGCCGGCACGTGGGCATTCAGACGAAAGAACAAGTAGAAGCTGCCAATCTGAATCAGATTGCTCACCTGCCCCGGCTGCATGGCCAGCGCGGGTTGCACCATCTCCTGCGGCAGTTGCTCGCGCTCTACCACCTTGTGGTCGCCCATGTTCACGCGATAGTCGTCTTCCGAGAGCTTCTCCGCCAGAAGACCGAACTCTTGGAAGTTCTTCGTCGCTTTGGCCTGTTTCAGGGCGTCTTCCGCCCGCTGGCGGGCCTGCTGCTTCACATCGGGGCTGGCATTCTCCGGCGGCATGATGGAAATCGTCTGGAATGCGAAAAGCTCACCGTGCTGAAAAAGCTTCGGATTCTTGTCGTAGTAGGCGCGGGCTTCCGCCAGGGAAACCTTGGATCGGTCGCCGATCTCCGTCTTCAGCAGCGCGTCAATCAGCAGCGAGCGGCGAATCTGCCGGCGGAACAGTTGCCGGGAGCCGTTCAACTCGGTTTTCAGGTACTCATTAAAGTCCTCATCGCTCGAAAATTTGGCGCGGTACTCTGCCTCGGCCTTGTCCAGGCGCGCCGCTGGAATCGTCATCTTCCGGCGCTCCGCTTCCTGGTACACCAGCTCCTCATACTCGATCATCTGCAACGCGCCCCTGCGGATCTCCGCCTCCTGGGATTTGGGAAATCCATTGTGTAAGCGGGCGTAGGGGAACATCGCGAGCATCTCGCGCAACAGGTCGCGGTCGGTCAGCACAGCGCCGTTGATTCGCACTACCGGTTTACCGGTGACTTGCATACTCGAAACCGGACCCGGGCTTGCGGGCGTGGCAGCATTGGCCGCCGTCGGGACTGGCAGCGTAGGGGCGTGAGAAGCGACCTGCGCCAACGCCAACACCGAAGACAGGGCCGCGCAGAGCACGGCAGTAAGGAATAAGAACCTCATGATTCGCACAATTAAGACAAGCTCAAAAAAAAGGGAGAAAGGGAGAGGAGATCCTCTCCCCAGGAAAAGCAAACAGCCTAGAACGCGGTCCCGATGTTAGTGGCGCCGTAGTACTCACTCGACATACTGAAGTGGCACTGCTGGCAGAACCGCATGGGGGACGGCTCGTGATATGGGTCATAGGGAGCGCCCGGGTTGTACGGGCCCTTCACGTAGAAGATCTTCGCAGCCTGCGGCACCGCGCCCCCGAAGATCTTCACTGCGCCGTGTGCGAGAGACGAGTAAACGTTCTGGACGTGCTGGTCGTGGCAGGTGGTGCAAACGACAAACACGTCGCCTGGTGTGGTATCGCCGGCGGTGACGGCCATCGCGCTGATCGCCGGGATGCCGTACATCGCGACGAAATTGCCATACGTTGTACCGGTGGCGACGGTGTAGGTCGCCCTGTTGGCGGCAAGGGTTACGGTTAGACCGTTGGCCAGAGCGGCTGCGCCAACTTTGCCCAGGTTCGCCAGCGGGCCGATGGGGTGATCGTTGGCGTAGTCGCCGAGCGTGCCACCGTCGTTGCCGAGCAGTGTCGGGATCGGGTTGGGGCCGTACAGCGTAACCGTGTTACCAGGATACGGATTTCCGTTACGTTGTTGGGCACTAGCAAAGTTCAGCAGACCAAACGCCTGCTCGTAGGCCACGCCGGTCATCATGGCGCCCTTGGAGACGTTGCCGTCATGGCAGCTCAAGCAAGTGACAACGCCCGTGTACACAGAACCGCTGGCCCAGGTCAAGCCGGCCAGTGAAATCGGGTAGGAACCAGTAAAGGTGATCACACCACCGGCGTAACCAGTTTCGATCGGGTTCGTGTCGGTGCCCCACAGGCCGGTGTCGCCTTCTGCCGTGCCTGCTGGAGTGTATCCATACCCAGCTGCAGTTGAAGTACCGAGGATGTTGCCGCCGGAGCCGCGTCCGCCGCTGTGAGGAGCGTGGCAGCCCGCGCAACCACGGCCGCCGTTTTCGTGCGCGCCCATGACATCGGTTGTCGGAATGTAATTGAGATTGCCGGTCGCGGTGCCGGTTTGCGCCATGGCCAGACTGCAAACCAGCATCCCGAATAGGATTGCTAGCGCTAACTTCTTCATGTGAAATGCCTCCATTGATTTTGTAGTTCCTATTGCGTTTTTTGCCAGTAATTGCGTCTTTTACCACCTCGGGGTAGTGCTCTTGGTTGCCCGAGGGCGACCAAACTCTTGGTTCGACTGCACCGCCGAATCCTTATAGACCGGGTTTGGGGTTTTCGGACCATACCCACCTATAGTGCAAGAACCTCACCTTAGTTGGGGCGGCACGGTAATCTTTCACCGGGACTGTAAATCATTTCAACAGAGTGAGTTCCGTGTTGGGCGACGAGTGTTGCGAATTTCCATAGGTGCGCCCTCTGATAAAAATGGGCGTTCTCCCGCACTTAGACAGGTGAAATGACCCAAGTAACGCCAGAGGGGCGGGAGGTTCTTACCGCCAGTAGCCGAGATGGAGGAAAGCCGCATGTACCCACCCGGCCTCCTATAAAACCCCGATTCCCGGAGGCGGCGTGTAGTCGGGAGTCACATTCATCAATTCTTAGGCGGTGGACTTGCCGGCTGCTTCGGCACCGCTGGTTCTGGCAGCTTCATCGCCTGCCCCGCTGCCGGGGCCTCACCCGTCTGCTGCGGCTTCACATTCGCGGTTGGCTCTGTCTGCGAGTTCCGCTCCTGTGCCTTCTTTTCCAACTCCGCCTGCCGGCGCTCCAACTCAGCCTTGGCTTCGGCATTGGTGGTATAGCGGAACATCTGCGTCCGTCCCAGCAGTTGCTCGGAGGTGAAGACGCGATTCTGCTTGTCGATGGTGAGGCCGGTCAGGGCCTGGAACTGTCCCGGAAGAATCCCGAAGCTGCCCATGGCAAGGAGCAAACGGCCTTGCGGAGTGAACACCTGAACCCGATTCAACATCGCGTCGGCCACCCAGACGTGCCCGTCGCAATCGACGGCAATGCCCTTTGGCCGCGCGAAGTCGCCGGGACCATCGCCGTTCTTGCCGAAGGCGCGGATGAAGGCGCCATCGGCGTCAAAGATCTCGACCCGGTTGTTCCAGGTGTCGGAGACGTAGAGGTTGCCGTCCTTATCCACCGCGACATTGGTGGGCTTGGAGAAGTCTCCCGGATCGGTGAGGGTGTGATCCTTCCCGGCAGTTCCGATCCTGCGCAGGAGTTTGTAGGTGTCGGCATCGTAAACCAGCACCTGGTCCAGCTCCGCATCGGCCACATAGATGAAGCGGTTTTCGGCGTCAATTGCTATGCCGTTCGGATCCTTCATCGTGCCGTCGCCGAAGCCGGCTTGTAGTTCATGCTTGGCATTGAACACCAGCACGTGACGGAGTTCGGCGTCAGAAACAAACAGGTTGTCGTTGTCATCCATGGCCAGGCCAAAGATGGATCCGAACTTCGCATGCACGCCATGCTTGATGAGTTCAACGTCATTAGTTTCGGTGTTGAAAATAAAGATCGCACCGACCTTGGTGTCCGCCACGTAGAGCAGGCCCTTGGAATCGACGGCCAGCCCGTAAGGCGACATGAGCTGAAAGCGTGGCTTCTGCCCTTTGTTCTTGTCGGCGTCCGGCGAGGTACCCGCCATGCGATCCATCCAGGAACTCTTCTTCTTCTGCGTTTTGTTCGGCTCAGGAGCCTCTCGCTTCTCGGCGGAGAAATAATCCAAATACTTCACTCGCGTTATGGCGGGCGGGGCCGGGAATACCACGTTAGAGAAGTCCGGTATTTTCACCGGAGTCGAAGGTGCCTCGGTGGTCGCAGCCTTTTTCTTGTTATTTTGGTCGCCATAGAGGGCCACCGGGGCAGCCCAAGTCAAGGCCAGCACAAGCAGCAGCATCGCTGCTGCCATTCCTCTGCGCATCGGTTTCTGCCGAACCTCAGACATCGCTACATCCCTCCTCTTCCGCTTCCGGGACCAATCAGACCCTTGTGACAAGTCTTGCAAAACGCCTGGTTATTGGCCTGATCCTTGACCAGGAGGTCGGGCTGCGCCGAAGCGTGCGGCTGATGGCACGTCAGGCAATTCAAGGGGGTCACGACCTTGGTCAAATCGTTCGGATCCACCAGGTCCGAGACCGGGTGTTTATCCACCGGATGGCCCACACCATACTTCAGCGGCAGAATGGGCACCTTTCTGAAGTAGTCTTCCGGCAATTTCACCTTGCCGTCGAAGATGGCTACCAGATGTTCGCTCTCCAGCTTCTTCGGATTGGCGTCGGGGCCGTGGCACTCCAGGCACAGCGGGTTGGGCTTATTGACCCGGAGCAGATGATCGTTATCGTTGCCGTGCGGATCATGGCAGATGGCGCATCCCTGCTCGAAGGCTGGCTGGTGCGCATGCAGCTTCTTGCCCTGCTCCGCTTGATCGCTGTGACAGACCAGGCAAACCGCAACAGCGTTCGGCTTGGGGAAGCCCGGCGATCGGCCTGCGTGCGGGTCGTGGCAGTCGGTGCAATCGCCCGCCGCGCCCGGATGCTGGACCTTCGCCTTCTCGATCTGCTCGGCCTTGTCGGCGTGGCAGGTGACGCATATCTCCTTGGCGCGGGCCTGAGTCAGGACAACCTTGCCATTCTTGGCCGGCTGGTGACAGATATCGCACGACTTCGACTTAAAAGGATTGTGCAGGAACGCCCGCATCAGCTTCGGCGATCTCGACTGGTGCGGATCGTGACAGGAGAGGCAATCGGCCTTTTCGAACGGCTGCCCCTGGTGCGCCTTCACCAGATTGGAGTCCTTCACATCGTGACAATCGACGCACAGCGCGGGAGCGTCCTTGGTCAGGTGGAAATCGAATTCGCGCTTGCCCCGCTCACCCGTCTTGTGCGTGATGTGGCAAGTTTCGCAGCCCATGTCCAGTGCGGCGTGGCGGCTGCCCTTCTCTGGAACATTCGTTCCCTGAGTGTGGCAGGCGAGGCAAAGATTGTCTTTCTTCTTCCCGGAGGTTGCCTTCAGCAACTGATTCTTGTTGTCGGAAGTATGCGGGTCGTGGCAGGTCAGGCAATCGCGAATGGCTGGCGGGTGGACCTGTCCCTTGATCTGAGTGGCATCTTTGTCGCCGTGGCAGGAGAGGCACAGCTTGTAAGGGGTGGTGGTGATCAGCTTTACGCGAGTGGTGTCCTTGTTGACCCGGACTTCATGGCAGCTCATGCAGCCCATCGCGATGGCCGAATGAACCGCCTTGCCCTTCGACTTGTCCTCGTGGCATTCGAGGCACTTGGCGGAGTCGACATTCTTATCTAAAGGAACGGGGTGAACGGCGGCGGCGGTGGCGCGCGAAAGGAGCAGCGCGATCAAGGCAATCAGGACGTCAACACCAAGAACGCGTCCGCGGCGATGTCTAACCTCGGTCTGGAACCAGATGCGATGGGGGAGAAATCTCACACGGCCTCCGAAGGGTGCGTCTGCACGAAAGTAGCCGTATCACAAGAACGCGGTTGAGAGTTGCAACGTGGGCGTAACTGACTGAGCAAAAGCAGGTTGAGGAACATACGCGATCTGGCTCGGAATCCTCTGGCTGTAATTATGAGCCTCGGATGGGCCTTCTGCCACAGCATCGTCGGTGAAATGCCCCAAGCGATATACCCCTTCAAAACACTTCTGCCGCTGGAACGTTTCGATGTCTCACACCGGTCATATCAGAGCTTATTGGAACTCGGGAAGGGGATTGCAAGGTATGGGCGCAATCACTGGGGTACGTGATGTTCGTCACTTTGCACGGGATCGCATCCGGAGTCGCCGCGCCGCGCCCATCACCAGAGCTAGTGAGCGGCATCACCAGCATGCTGTGATGGGTCAAATCCCTGTCGAATAGGGCAGGGGTGCGCGATTTAGCCCAAACCGGCGGTCGTGGTCATTGCCATCTTGTCCGGTAAGTCACGCTAAATCTGTTGGTTACGCGCCATGGCATGTCTGGCGTGGAACGTGCATTTTGGGCTTGGGAACAGGGAGAGGATATGGCCGTAGATTTACGCGCACTCGCCCACAAAACGTGGCGAACCATTGCATCCATCCAGACCGGCGTGGTTCTGTTGATCCTAGTCGTGATTCTCTCGGCGGCCGGAACCATCGTGCTTCAGCGGCCGGTCACCGAGCCTGACGAGATGCAGAGCGCCTACTCCCCGCATGTGCTCCGGATCCTGGACGCGGTGGGGTTGACCGACGTATTTCACGCCTGGTGGTTCCTCGGACTGATGCTGCTGGTCAGCCTCTGCATCGCAGCGGCTTCCATCGATCGTTTCCCCAACTCGTGGCGCTACTTTTCGCGTCCGTACAAATATCCCGACGAAAGCTTCCGCCGCGCTTCACATCCGCAGAAATCGCTGGCCATCGCGGACGAAGAATCGGGGTTGGTGGCGGCTCAGCGTGCACTGCATGCGCTGGGATACAAGCCGGAGCGCGTGGTCCGCGAGGATCACTTCTCCATTTTTGCCGAGCGCAGCCGGATCTCCGAGTTAGCGGTGTACATCGTCCACGCCAGCCTCCTGCTCATTTTCTTTGGCACGATCGTGGACGGTCTTTGGGGCTGGCGCGGCACGCTCAATCTGAATGAGGGGCAGACCTCCAACCTCGTCGAATTGCGCGACGGCACCACGCGCACGCTCCCGTTTGCCATTCGCTGCGATTCCGCCGGTCAGGAAAACTACCAGGACGGCACCCCGAAGAAGTGGTGGTCCAAGTTGGTCGTGGTTAAAGACGGACGAGATGTGCAGAAGAAAGAAATTGTCGTGAACGATCCGCTTCTCTACAGCGGTGTCCGCTTCTACCAATCGAGTTACGGACAGAATGGCAAGGTCGACAAGTTCGTGCTGGTCGCGACTCCGAGCAATGGTTCTGGCGAAAAGCAGGAAATCGGGCTAGCGCTGAACGACACCGTTCCACTCGACGCCGATACCACGGTGCGTTTCGCCGAATTCTTTCCCGACTACGCCGTTCGTGACGGGCAGGTATATCGGAAATCGAACGAGTTGGAAAATCCGGCAGCCCACCTGGTTGTGACTTCGAAGAGCGCCGGGAAAGACTTTGACGTGTGGTTCCCAGCGCTGGACGAGGTCGCCGACAACTCGAAGGCGCCCTACCAGTTCCAGGCCACCGATCTGAAGATGGGCCACTTCACGGGATTGCAGGTTTCGCACGAACCGGGACAGTGGGGAGTCTGGTCCGGCGTAGTGCTGATGGGCGTTGGACTGGCATTCGTCTTCTACGTGGTGCACATGCGATTTTGGGCGGTACCGGTTTGCGACCCAAAGACAGGCAAGAGCTCGCTGTGGATCGGGGGAACTGCGAACCGCAACCGGGACGCGTTTGAGCAGCGCTTCAACAATCTGGTGGCGTTGGTGGAAGAAGAACTGAAACCCATTCCCAGGACCTCTCCGCAGGAGCAGGTCGCTACGGGCGTTGTTAACTGAACCGGGGAACTGAACTGGCTCATTGGAGGATGTAAATGGCACGGGTAAAAGTAGAACAGCAGCAACCGACCACCGGCATGACCCTGATCGTACTGGTCGGATTGGCAATCGCGTTCCTGCTGTTCATGGCATTTCTGAACGTGGTCAAGAGTGGCAATCTCTTGAGCGAGACGAACCTGCTCTTTGCCACCCTGGTTTTCTACGCCGGCGCCGGCGCGCTGTATCTGGGATTTGGAGTCACCGGCACCGAGTCGTATGTGAAGTTCGCGTCGTTCGCCACCTGGCTCGGATTGATCGCTAATACCGCAGCCATTGCCCATCGCTGGTACGAAGCTGGACATGCGCCGTTTGCCAGTGTTTACGAAATGCTGCTCAGCTTCGTGTGGATGCTGGCCGTGCTCACGCTGGTGGCCGAAAAAAAGTATGGCGTGAAGGTCATTGGCACGGTCACGATGCCGGTGGCGATTGTGGGTGTGGTGCTGATGCAATTGCTGCGGACCGAAGTGCATCCCTTGGTCCCCGCCCTCCAGTCGACCTGGCTGCACGTGCATGTCACGCTGGCCATGCTGGCCTACGCCGCCTGCGCGCTAAGCTTTGCGCTGGCCATGATGTTCCTGATCCAGGACAACACGAAGACCGAGACCTTCCTCGCCGCGACCACTGCCAGCACACTTGCCATTTACGCGAGCATCGTTTTAACGCGCTTCGAGAAGTGGGGCGGGCTGAGCCTGGTGGCGTGGAATCCGGAAGCGAAGGCGGAAGTCTTCCTTTCCAGGGGCGTGCGGTTGTTCGTCACCATTCCGGACCTGGGCTGGCTGATGACGCTGACGCTTTTGGTGGTGGCATCGCCGCTGGTCTTCTACGGGCTGGCGCGCTGGAAGAACAACGATAGCTTCCTGACGCTCGCCAATCGCGCTGTATTCCTCAGCATTCTCCTCCAGGCGATGACGCTGGTTATGTTTGTGGTGCGTGCCCGTGATGGCCGCTATCCGTCACTCGATGCAGACGGCCTGTTCCCAACCACCCTAGCCGCCAGCCCCTTCATCCTTTCGGGTCTGGTGGGTGGAATATTTATCTCGCTGCTTTATCTGCTGCTGCTGTGGCGGCGCCCGGATCTGGAGCGCTTGCTGCCCAGCGCGGACAACCTCGACCGCATCACCTACAAAACCATCTGTCTTGCCTTCCCCTTACTGACTCTGATGATCGCCTCCGGAGCGTACTGGGCGAACCAGACTTGGGGCTCGTATTGGAGTTGGGATCCAAAAGAAACCTGGGCAGCGATTACCTGGTTGGTGTATGCCGGCTACTTGCACATGCGCGTCACTCGGGGATGGCGTGGCCGTCGCGCCGCTTACTTCGCCATCCTCGGCTTTGCGGTTGTGATGTTCACTTTCTTCGGGGTGACTTACTTACTGCCCGGACTGCACGCCTATGCTTAGCCGCCCCCAGTCCGCGGCGAACGTAACTGGGCCGCTGGCAGAGGCAGTCCACGCGACTGCTGCGGGCCGCCAACCTCCGGGTGGGCCGGGTGGCAGCGAGCGCACAATGTCCGCAGGTTCGTTGTCCGCGGGTTCGTCGCAGGCGGAAGACTTCCAATTGGGTTCCGTACGTATGAATTGGCAACTCAAGGCAATCTTGCCGGTAGCGTTCGTACTGCTGGCGGGGCTGCTGCTCTTCATTCTAGCTACGGTATCTCTGCGGAACCCGGTACGCCACGCGGTGCTGATCGTCGCAGGCGCGGGCGCGGTCGCCATATGTGCAGTGTTGATCGTCGCGCTTGCCTATGTGATTCAACGGCCCATGGTCGAATTGCAGGAGAAAATCGCACTGGTGAGTGAAGGCAATCTGAACGTTGCGGTCAGCTTCTCCCGGCGCAACGACGAAATCGGAGACCTTGGCCGCAACTTCAACCACATGATGCAGCAGTTGCGGGAGAGCCGGGAGGAGATTGAGACCCTGCATCGCACGCAAATGTCTCGCGCCGAGCACCTGGCAACGCTCGGCGAGTTGGCGGCAGGCTTGGCCCACGAGATTCGCAACCCGCTTGCCGGAATTGCAGGAGTCATCGAAATCATCGGCCGCGATCTGCCTTCGACCAGTCCGGCGCGGGCGGTAGTGAAAGATGTTCGCCTGGAAATCGCGCAAATCAACCGCATATTGACCGATCTTCTGGAAACGGCGCGGCCTCATCCACCGCAGATTTGCCGGAGCAACCTCAACACGACCGTGGAACACGCCGTGATGCTGGCTCGCCAGCAGGTGCTCTCAAGACCAATCAAGATCGAGCTGCAGAAGGCACCCGACCTGCCTGAAGTCGAGCACGACAGCGATCAGATTCATCAGGTACTTCTGAATCTGCTCCTGAACGCAGTCCAAGCCATGGAGAGCGCGGGCACAGTGCGTGTCGAGATCGGTTCGCGAGGCGATTGCGCCAGTGTGGTTGTCAGCGACAACGGGCGTGGTATCTCTCCTCAGCACCTGCCAAACATTTTCCGGCCTTTCTACACCACCAAGGGAAACGGCACCGGTCTCGGGCTCTCTCTCGCCCGCCGTATCGTGGAAGAACATCATGGCCGCATCGAAGTCAGCAGCGTGGTTGGAAAAGGAAGCAAGTTTGAGGTAGTGCTGCCATTTCACATGCCCACCGGTCAGGCCGCAGTTTCCTAGAAGCTGATTGCCCTCCCGAATCGGTTCTCAGTTCCCGGTTCTCAGTAAAGCAAATCGGCTCTCCACTGAGAACTGAGAACCGGGAACTGAGAACTTCTTCTTCAAACCCACCCAAGCCATCCCCTCCCATTTCGTAGTAAATTAAACACCTGTGCCTGCAGAGAAAATTATGATTGTGGACGACGAGCGCCTGGTACGCTGGTCGCTGCGCCAGAAGTGCGAGGAGTGGGGCTACCACGTGATCGAGGCCGATGCCGGGGAACCTGCGCTCAAGCTGGCGCAGCGGGAATCGCCCGATCTCGTCCTGCTCGACGTGCGCATGCCCGACATCAGCGGCATCGAAGTGCTTGATCAGCTCAAGAAAAATGGCGACGCCCGCGCTGTCATCATGATCACGGCCGATCCGCAGCTTGACGATGTCAAAGCCGCGCTCAAACTCGGAGCTTACGACTTCGTGGGCAAGCCAATCGATTTCGACGAGCTTCACGTGGCCATCAAGAACGCGCTCGAAGCCACGAGCTTGCGCACCGAAGTCCAGGCGCTGCGGGGCGAGGTGCGCCGCGGAGCCGGTTATGACAGCGTGGTGAGCGTCTCCCCCAAGATGACCGAGCTCATGAACTTCGTCCGCAAGGTTGCGGCCAGCGAGGCCACCACCATCCTGATTCAAGGCGAAAGCGGCACCGGCAAGGACCTCATCGCCAAGGCCATCCACTACGAAAGCTCGCGCCAGGAGAAGCCCTTCGTAGCGATCAACTGTTCCGCCATTCCGGAGACGCTGATGGAAGCCGAGCTCTTCGGCCACGAAAAAGGCGCGTTTACGGATGCCAAGCAGATGAAAAAGGGTCTGTTCGAGGCTGCCGATGGTGGCACGCTGTTTCTCGATGAAATCGGCGAACTCTCTCCACTGCTGCAAGCGAAACTCTTGCGCGTGCTGGAAGACCAGGTCATCCGCCGCGTGGGCGGCATCCGCGATATGCAGGTCGATGTACGGGTGATCGCAGCCTCCAACCGCGATCTGGAAAAGGCTGTGCGCGATGGTCAGTTTCGTCAGGATCTCTATTACCGGTTAGCCATTATCGCGATCTTTATCCCGCCGCTGCGGGACAGAAAAGAAGACATCATGCCTCTGGTGGACTTCTTCATCGAGCGCTATAACCGCAGATTCAAGAAGTCGGTTCGTGGCGTTACCGATGAGACCCGCCGTCTCATTTTCAGTCATAACTGGCCGGGCAATGTTCGCGAGCTGAAGAACACCATCGAGCGGGGCATGATCCTGGAAGACGAACCGTTTCTGCGACCCGTGTATCTGCCGTTTTCCGTGGGCGAATCGGGTGGCCGCACTGTCTTTGAACGAACTTCACCCGCCGACGGGGGGCAGACGTTGCCCAACGGCCGCACCCTCCCGCGGCTTTATATCCCGGAAGGCGGAACGTCGCTGGAGGAAGTGGAGCACGCCATGGTTGAGTTGGCCATGCGCCAAGCCAACGGTAACCAGACCCACGCCGCCAAGCTGCTCGACATCAGCCGCGATGCGCTGCGTTATAAGCTAAAGAAATTTGGGTTGATTCGCGGCGATGAAGAAGGCTCCCAGTCCGGCTCCGCTGACGACCAATGATCGGTGCGCGCTCTTGGCCGTGGTCTGCGCTGCGCCTTTCAGGGCCTGGTGCCGGCAATCGCCGATTCGACTGTTTGCAGGTGGAACAGCCGCCGCAACGCAGTCGTCATCTGTTCCTGCTCCACCTTCTCTGGAAGCTCCTTAAGTTCACGGGCCAGGGACCCTGCGATCCTCTGTGTCATCCGGGACATCACGGCATTTAACATTTCGTCCTGGTCCTTGGAGAAAGGTCCGTTCTCTTGCCGGAAGGAATCCAGTTCTTGCCGGCAAATCTCGTCCAGCCGCAGGCGCAGTGCCACGATGGTCGGAACGACGCGCTCCGCCATCAGCTTGCCACGGAAGCCTTGCGCCTCGATCTGCAGAATCTTGTGTGCTTCGGCGGCGGCAGCCTCACGCTCGCTTGCATTGTGGTCCGGCACGTTTTCCAGGTCGTCAAGGTCATAGAGGAAAACGCCCTTGACGTTGCGTACCGCGGAGTCAACGTCGCGGGGCATCGCGATGTCCGCGATCACCAGCGGTCGATCCTTGTCTTTGCGCCCACGAAGCATGAGCTCGGCTTCCTCGCGGCTAAGAATAGTGTGTGGGCAGGAAGTCGAGCTGATGATGATGTCGGCCTCCGCCATGTGTTGCCAGCGCTCCTCAAACGGGATCGCAACCCCACCAAGCTTTGCCGCCAGCTCAGTCGCGTGCTCGAGGGTGCGATTGATGACGCTCAACCGGACGGAACCGGCGCCCTGTTTGAGCAACTCACGGGCTGAGAGCTCACTCATTTCGCCCGCGCCTAGCAGGAGCACTTTCTTGTTTTCCAGGGTGCCGAAAATCTGGCGCGCGAGTTCCACGGCGGCATAAGGAATCGAAACCGCCGCGTTACCGATGGCCGTCTCGCTGCGCACGCGCGCAGAGACGGTGAGCGCCTTCTGCAACACCGCATCGAGGAAGCGGCCCGTTGTTCCCACCTTCTGCGCCTGCTGCCAAGCCTCTTTCACCTGGGAAACCACCTGGGGCTCGCCGACCACCATGGAGTCGAGGCTGGATGCGACCCGGAAGATATGCAGGAGGGCTGCTTCATCCAGCAAGCGGTAGAAGTGCTTCCACTCGCACAGCTTCAGTCCACATTCGGCACCAAGGAACCGCATCACCGAGTTGGCGGCTAGGGTGACATCGGTAGCCCACAGCCAAAACTCAGTGCGGTTGCAGGTGGCCATTACAATGACTTCTTCGATACCTTCCGCCCTTGACATCTGAACCAGGGCTTCGTAGCGCCGGTTTTCGCTGATCCAGAAACGCTCCCGCACTGCCACCGGGGCTGTACGGTAGTTCAGCCCAACGACCATGAGAGTAGGTTCCAAGTCTCCATCTCCTGCCGACCACGCCATACGAAAAGCACCCGACGTGCCAAAGAAGGGTCCGCGCCCGGACAGCGATCCATATTTATTTTCAGTGAGTTAGCACAGTTCCGATCGGCAGGGAAGGGGGATTTGTAAAGTTAGATTGCGGGATATCACGCTGGGCTCGTGTCTTTTGGCCCCCTTAGGGCTCTTACCACAGAGACACGGAGGACGGGGGAAGGCTGTTTGGAACGCACAATGAATTGTACTTTCTCTGTGCCTCCGGGTCTCTGTGGTAACAGGCCTTTTCGGCGACAGGAAGCGTGCCGTTTAGCGTGCGACTTCCGCCGGCGTAGGCTCCTTCTCCTTTTTCAAACCCTTCGCCTGCGGTTGGTAGACGCAGAACGGCTCCTCATCGAGATAGTTGCCGGTGGCCGCAAAGGCGCGCGCGCGGCAACCCATGCAAATGTTGCGGAACTCGCAGCAGCCGCACTTCCCCTGCAGGTTGTTGGCATCGCGCAGTTGATTGAACACCACCGAGTTTTCCCAGATTTCGGCGAACGACTGCTTTCTCAAATCCCCTGCCAAGGCCGGTAAGTATCCGCAGGGATAGACCTCGCCCTGATGAGAGATGAAACATACTGCGGTTCCGGCCAGGCATCCTTTGGTCATGGCGTTCATGTCGGAAGGATGCGCGCCAGGGTGTCCGACTGGCTGTCCCACCCCATGAGGCTTCAGTTCGATGCCGGTTGAGCCGGGCATCGCCGTCTCTGTGGGGCCGATGCTGGGCGAATCCTGCGCCGCTTCAAGGACTGGCTGTGCAGCCTGAGCCGCAGCAGCCGCGGAACGGTGCTCCGCAACGCGCCGCTGGCGAACCACGCGGAAGTAGTGTGGCGCACAGGTCGCCTTCATCTCGATGCCACCTTCGAGCGAGCGATCGTAGAACCAGTTCAGCATCTGCTCGTACTCTTCCGGCGGAACCATCTGTTCGGCAGCGATGTCCACGCCGCAACCTACCGGTACCAATAAGAATGTGTGCAGCGCGTCCGCTCCCAGCGACTTCGCCAGTTCGAGCACCTTCGGAAGCTGATGGGCATTGTGGCGGGCGATGGTCGTGTTGATCTGCACCGACATGCCCAGATTTTTCAGATTGCGAAACCCTGCAATGGCGGCATCGAATGCGCCGGGAATGCCGCGGAAAATATCGTGTGTAAGCGCATCCGCGCCGTCCAAGCTAATGGCGACGCGCCGCACGCCGCTATCGACGATCATGCGCGCGACGTGCTTGGTCACCAGCGTGCCATTCGTGGCCAGCGCCACGCGCAGACCCTTATCCGTTCCATAACGCGCCAACTGGAAAATATCCGAACGGAAGAGCGGTTCGCCACCACTCAGCACCAGGATGGGAGTGGACACCCTGACAATCTCATCGATGATATCGCGCGCAGCTTGGGTGGAGAGGTCGGAGGGAGCGCTCAGCTCGGTGGCGCTGGCCCGGCAATGGATGCAGCGGAGATTACACCCCTTGGTCAACTCCCAGAAAATCAACCGCGGCTTGTTTAGGTTCGCTTGATTTGAATGCTGCCCGTTGCCGTTTGCCGAAGCCATGTGCGGTTTCCCTCCACTTTAACCGGGTTTTTCTCACCCCACCCTAGGCGCAACGATAGAGGAGAACGAACCGCCCAGCGGTGACTATCATCACCCGGAATTGTGATCCCGATCACGAGACTTAAATCTTTTTGAATGTGCGGTATTGGGGGCGGAATCGACTTTTTCGGGCATGTCGCAGGCAGGCCCTTCCGCCTGCGCTAATCGAGGCCACTGGCGCGGCGGGCGCGGCTAGTTGTGGTTTGCGATCTCGCGCAACGCCGCTGTGTTGCGAATCACCAGAGTCGAGCCTTTCGATTGCAAGATCTGACGCTTCTTCAACTCCGCAAACAGCCGGGTAACCGTCTCTCGCGAAGTTCCGATCATCTGCGCGATTTCCTCGTGGGTAAGTCTAAGCTTCAACCGAGGCTCCGCTTTGCCGCCTTCTCCGTTCTTGGAGGTCCATTCCAGAAGCAACTTAGCCAGTTTCTCGGCGGCGGAGTGTGACAGTCCCAGCGAGCCCGCTTCCTTACAAGCATTGTGATACTTTTCGCTTAACTGCTCTGCCACTTTGAAGCAGGCCTCCACATCATCCTTGAGGAACCGAAGGAAGTCATCGCGCTTGACGAAATTGACCTGGCAGGGATCGATAGTCTCCGCCGTCACTTCGTAAGCTTTGCCGGAGATGGTGGCGCTCAGCCCCAGCACCTCCCCGGGCTCGGCAAGCTTCACAATGACCGTTCTGCCGCCAGGGGAGTTAATGGAGAGCTTGACACTGCCTTTGCAGAGCACAAAGATGCCGCGTGGCATCTGCCCTTCGACAAACAGCACCGCCCCCTGGGGATACGCGGTCGCGTACTTGATGTTTTCAAAAGCCTGCAGCGCGGTAGGAGGCAGATCGCAGAAGATACGATCCGTGCGCAGCTTGCATGTAATGCAGCTTTCTACAATCTCCATTCCGTATGGCGAGAGCATGAACCAGCCTCCTGTAGCAACCTCGGGCCCGGCTCCCTTGTGTGGGTCGCATCTTGCGCAGTCCACGGCCGGTTGAGCAGGCCTCGTCTGAGGTCAGTTTCCGTCGGGATGAAATGCTTGGCTGTGCTGCCAGACACACGCTATTGTGATGCCGCTCACATGCTGCCCCATCGCCGGTGGTTTGATTTCGAGATCAATCGCAGCAAAAACAAAAGCGCCGGATCGGGTGCTTCCGTGCACAGCAGTACCCGCGGTGAGCGTCCATACGCTATCGATCATTTCAGAGGTGTCCTGTGATGCAGATCACATGACATGCATCTGTGACCTGCCTTGCTGCGCACGTGTCCGGCATTGTCCATGCTTATGCAGTCAAGTGGGAACAAGGAAATTACGGACACCTATTTCTTGCATTTCGTCGACGGCTTCAGTACCTATCGTAAAGTGAACAAAATCGAAAATGCTCACTGAAGACGATATGCGCGCGCTCATCAACATGGATGACATCTTCGAGCACATCACTTTCGCGATGACAAGCCGATGGGTCACGCTGACTGGCGAGACTCACTGCAGTGAGTGAGCGGCATCACAGCGCAATTGAGGGTAAAGGAGTCATAGTTGCAATTGTTCGGAGAGCCTGGGCACAGGGCGACGCAATTTGAGTTAAGCGTCTCGAGGGCCGCGAAAATCAGGCCGCTAGAAATCAGGCCGCTAGAAATCAGGCCGCTAGAAATCAGTGAGGAGGATATATGCCGGTTACCAAACAACAAGCGCTCGACTACCACTTCGGCACACGCCCGGGAAAGATTGAAGTCACTCCCACCAAGCCTTGCCGCACACAACACGATCTAAGCTTAGCCTACACCCCCGGAGTGGCAGTTCCGTGCATGGAGATCCATAAGAACCCGCACGATGCCTTCAAGTACACCGGCCGCGGGAACTTGGTCGCCGTGGTGACCAACGGAACCGCTGTTCTCGGACTGGGTGACATCGGCGCCATCGCCGGCAAGCCGGTCATGGAGGGCAAGGCCGTCCTCTTTAAACGCTTCGCGGACGTGAATGTCTTTGATCTCGAGGTCAACAGCCACAATCCCGACGATGTCATCAAGGTATGCCAACTGTTGGAGCCGACCTTCGGTGGTATCAACCTGGAAGACATCAAGGCCCCGGAATGTTTCTATATTGAGGAGACCTTGAGGAAGACCATGCACATACCGGTCTTCCACGACGACCAACACGGCACCGCCATTATTTCCGGGGCTGCGTTATTGAACGCTCTGGAAGTGGTGGGCAAGGACATCGGCAAAATACGTCTCGTCATCAACGGTGCCGGTGCCTCGGCCATAGCCACCGCCGAGCACTACGTTCGTCTGGGCATGAAGCGGGAGAACATCACTCTGTGCGACACCAAGGGAGTGGTATACAAGGGCCGCACGGCAGGCATGAATCCTTACAAGGAGCGCTTCGCGCAAGACACCAAGCTGCGTACGCTGGCGGAGGCTATGGTGGGTACCGATATGTTCCTCGGACTCTCCGTCGGTGGCGTGGTCACGCAGGACATGGTGCGCTCGATGGCGGCCCGTCCGATTGTCATCGCCATGGCGAATCCCGATCCGGAGATTACTTACGAGGACGCCAAAGCCTGCCGCGACGACGTCATCATGTGCACCGGCCGCGCGGATTATCCCAACATGGTGAATAACGTTCTGGGCTTCCCCTTCATCTTCCGTGGGGCCCTCGATGTGCACGCTACCGCAATCAACGATGAGATGAAGCTGGCCGCGACGCGAGCCTTGGCTGCACTTGCCAAGGAGGACGTGCCCGACTCGGTCTGCCGTGCGTATGGAGTGGACCGGCTGAAATTCGGCCCCGATTACCTGATTCCCAAGCCGTTCGACCCACGCGTGCTGATCTGGGAGGCTTCCGCCGTGGCCGAAGCTGCCATGCGCACCGGCGTAGCGCAGGAGCCGGTCAACATCGAAGAGTACCGCGAGCAACTCGAGCGTCGTCTGGGGAAAACCCACGAGCTCTCGCGCATGATGATTCTCAAGGCCCAGGCCAAACCCAAGCACGTCGTTCTTCCCGAAGGAGACAACGAGAAAATCCTGCGCGCCTGCCACACGATATTGGAAGAGAAGATAGCCACGCCCACCCTGCTCGGCAACGCTGCCACCATTCATGCCAAAACCGCCGCGCTTGGATTGAATTTGAAAGGCGCACAGGTCGTGGATCCAGCGGCATCGCCTCTGCGCGAACGCTACATCCAGGAACTATTCCGCCTGCGCCAGCGTCGTGGCGTGACCCTTAGCGAAGCCCGCACGCTTATCGACGACCGCAACATTTTCGCGTCGATGATGGTGCATATGGGAGATGCCGATGCTCTGGTCGCCGGCGTGTCCCAGCACTTTCCCGACACTATTCGCCCCGCGCTGCAGATCGTCCGCGTGCGCGAAGGCCTGCACAAGGTCGCCGGATGCTATCCCCTGATCACGCGCAAGGGAGAGCTGTACTTCTTGGCCGACACCAGCGTCAATATCGATCCCTCCGCGGAAGACCTGGTGGAAATCGCCTTGTGTACCGCGCAAGAGGCTCGGCGCTTTGACGTAGTGCCGCGAGTTGCCATGCTTTCCTTCTCCAGCTTTGGCGGCACCAAGCACCCGTTCTGCGACAAGGTCCGGAAAGCAGTGGAGCTGCTGCACAAAGCCGACCCAACCCTGATCGTGGATGGAGAGATCATGGCCGATGTTGCCGTCTCTCCGGAAATACTGGAGCAGACCTATCCTTTCAGTCCGCTGAAGGGCGGTGCCAACGTGCTGGTGTTCCCCGACCTCGCCTCCGCCAACATTGCCTACAAGCTGCTAACGACGATTGGCGGCGCCGAGATCCTTGGTCCCATCCTTATGGGGATGACTCGGCCCGTGCATTTGGTGGCCCGAGGCGCCGAAGTGGAGGAAATCGTGAGCGCTGTCGCCATCGCGGTGGTGGACGCGCGGGAGAGTGAGCTGGCGACGCCGCTAGAAACCACGAAATCGGTTGCGGAGGCGGACTAATCGTAATCCGGAGTCTTCGAGAGTGTTGGTCAGCCCAGTCCAGCTCCAGCGAAGAGGTACGTAGATCAGCGAAACTTTGTGTCGAGGCTGAATTTTTCCGCGAGGTCCAAGCGGATCCCATTCTCGCCGTATATGTTGCGCTGGTCTTCTGGTCCCCGAACGGAACGTAAACGGACGGTCACTTCTGCGATAGACGAGCAAACGGGCACAAGCTAGCGCTTGTGCCCCGACCGGCTCTGCGGCCGGTCCATTGATACTCAGCAGACGGCCTATTTCGCTTGCAGAAATTCGATGTACTTGGTAAGGTTCCCGACGCGTTGCTGTACCTCACCCTCGTGTCCACTACTCATACTCCAAAACAACGTTCCCCACACCGGCATCTCCTTGGATCCGTGCGCGGGAAGATCGGATTCGTTGCGGATGGAGGACGAGACTTTCAGCGCGGGATATTTCCCTCCGTTGTTCTTGCCCAGCAGAGTAAGGTCGGTGGGAGGAACCTTCAGCGCGCTGGCCGCAGGACCTCCGCCTTTGCCGTCGATTCCATGGCAAACGGCACAGTATGCCTTGTACATTTCCTTGCCGGATACAGGCGACGTGGACCTGATCGGGACATGCTTTATGGCTTTCTCGGGTTGGCCCTGCGTTTGGTCCTGCGCCGCGACCGTGCAGGCGCATACGATCAGGGCAGAAAACATCAAAATCAGCTTCTTTATGGACATCGCATTTCCTCCTTCTAAACGAAGGCTCTCTTCTGAACTCGAAGCGCACTGAGAAACTGAAAACCGACTACCTTGCTACCTTACGCTTCGCCGCGGGCTATCGCGCCGGGATTTTCCATTCCCGACCGTTCCGCACGAGAACAAGCGTGGATTTCGTCGGGTCCCCGTGATAGAAGTCGACTTCGTACTTATTGATCAGGGTTTGACGCTCCCAAAGATTGAAGCTTTTCACCAACGGACCTCCCGCGTCAAACACGTCCCCCAATGGATTTGGCACCCATTTCCAATTGTATTCGACGATCGCGTTGTCAGCTCCGTTCATGTTTACGCCGGCGATGCCCACGAATTGTCGTTGAGCCAGCGGAGCCTGATACAAGAACGTGCCATCTGTTTCTTTCTCTTTCTTGAAACCCGGGACGCTGGTCAGCAGGCGCTCTCCTTCGGGTGTAAGCGAAACCAGCACGCTGCCCTGCGGCGCCTTGGACAATTTAACAATCCCTGCTTTTTCCAACAATCGATAATTGGGATCCGCTAGTTTTTCATCATTTTTCACGAGACCAGTGCGGAAGTGGATGATGGCCGGACCTGGTCCCTGGAGCGTCGCTGCTACTATCCCGCTCGCCTGCTGTGCGCTGAGAGGCGTCTTCCCCCGGACTTGGAGTATCACGTAGGTTGCTAAGCCCACCATCGCCACTACCAGACAAATCATGAGTAGCAGCGGCATGAACGATGAGCGTTTTTCCATCTCAACTTCGGCTTCAAACATGGCAGCCCCCTTATTGAACAGCCGCGAATTCGTCAACCAACTCTCATTTGAGTCCACCGCTTTCCCGATTGCTGTGATCAAAGGCACGATCGATTGTGTCTCGTATCACGATGAAGTAACACCTCGAGCGTATCCCGAAAAACCCGTCGCAAAATTTTGTAGCCGCCTCTCTTTTTAATTATTCTTACGCGAGTTATTCTTACGCGTCGCGCAGAACGTGTGCGCGTCCTCACGTACATCCGTGACCGCTGTCACACCCAACGGTGCCCCCACACAGCATAATTACGTTAGATTTCGTGGAGTTTCGACCACGTTGAGAGTTTAGATCCCATGGCAAAAGGACGTGTTTCCATTGTCGTCGAGCGCTGCAAAGCCTGCGGCTTCTGTGTGGAGTTTTGTCCTACAAGAGTGCTTGCGCTTTCTTCCGCTTTCAATTCCAAGGGCTACCATCCACCGCATGTCGTAAATCCGGAAAAGTGCAGTGGTTGTGACTTGTGCGGGATGTACTGCCCCGATTTCGCCATTTACGCCACCAAGTTAGCTCCCGCTGGCGGAGGTGATAAATGAAGGCTGACCCTCGCGGCGTGCTTACCGGCATACACTTCATGGACGGTGACCACGCCTGCTGCGAAGGCGCGCTGGCTGCCGGCAGTCGATTCGCCGCCGGATACCCAATAACGCCTTCCACCGAAGTCGTGGAGCGCTTCGCCTCTCGTGTGCCGACCGTAGGCGGGACGTTTATCCAAATGGAAGACGAACTGGCGGCTTCCATCACCCTGCAAGGCGCGGTCTGGGGCGGAGCCAAAGCGTTTACCGTGACCTCCGGCCCCGGCTTCTCTCTGATGATGGAACATATCGGCTACGCGGCCATGACCGAAACGCCGTGTGTGTTCGTGGATGTGCAGCGCGGGGGACCCTCCACCGGCCTGCCCACGCTCCCCGCGCAAGCCGACATGATGCAGGCGCGTTGGGGCTCGCATGGCGACTACGAGATCATCGCCCTCTGCCCCAATTCTCCCCAGGAGTGTTTTGACCTCACCATCAAAGCCTTCAATCTGGCCGAAGAATTCCGTGTGCCCGTGATGTTCATGATGGACGAATGCGTAGGGCACATGACCGAGAAGGTAGTGATTCCTCCCGCCGACCAGATCGAAGTCGTACCGCGCCGCCATACTCACAAGTCGGTTGACGAGTACCTTCCCTATGAGACCAACGGCGACCTCGTTCCGGAAATCGCGCACGCCGGCGAAGGCTACAACTTTCATATCACCGGCTTGACCCACGACGAGCGCGGCTATCCCAACATGACTCTGCCGATTCAGGACAAGCTGGTTCGCCGCTTGCAAAACAAGATTCTCCAAGCCGTCGACCGCATTGCCATGTTCGAGGAAGAGCGGCTCGAGGGCGCCGATGTGGTGGTCGTCTCCTACGGGATCACTTCCCGAGTGGCGCAACGCGCCATCGAGGCGGCTCGTAAAGGGGGTCTGCGCGTCGGCAAGTTGCGCCTGATCACCGCCTGGCCGTTCCCCGATAAAAAGATCCGCGAACTCGCGGCGAACGTGAAAGCGTTCGTCGTCCCCGAACTCAATCTGGGCCAGATGGTGCGAGAAGTGGAGCGAGCTGCCGCAGGTCAGGCAAAGACATTCGCCGTGTCGCACGCGGGCGGCGGAGTTCACAATCCCGAAGACATCCTCAAGGTAATTGTGGAGGCCAGCCGATGCCAGAAAGCTTGATCACCGATATCCTCAACCCAGTCGAGCCCTTCTTGCGCAGCGATCGCATGCCTCACATCTGGTGCCCGGGATGCGGCATCGGCACCACCGTGAACTCATTCGCCCGCGCGCTCATCGAATCGAAAATTGATTTGGGCTCCCTCGCGCTAGTTTCGGGCATCGGCTGCACGGGGCGCGTGGCCGGCTATGTCAAACTGGATTCTTTCCATACCACGCACGGCCGCGCCATCCCGTTCGCGACTGGGTTGAAACTCGCCAACCCAAAGCTGAACGTCATCGTCTATTCCGGGGACGGCGATCTTTCCGCCATCGGGGGCAATCATCTGATCCACGCCGCGCGCCGCAACATCGATTTGAAAGTCATCTGCGTGAATAATCTGATCTACGCCATGACGGGCGGCCAGACCGCGCCCACCACTCCCGATCACTCGACTACTTCGACGAATCCCTACGGTGTGTTCGAGCCGTCGTTCAATTTGCCGCACCTGGTCGAAGCGGCGGGCGCGGTTTATGTCGCGCGCTGGACCACGTTTCACGTGCGCCAACTGACGCGCTCCATCAGCGAGGCGTTTCAGAAGAAGGGTTTCTCCTTTATCGAAGTGATCTCGCCCTGTCCCACGCTTTATCAGCGCCGCAACAAGCTGGGCGATGGTCTCGACGCCATGAAGTACTACAAAGAGAAGAGTAAAGTTCGGCACGGAGCGCCCGCCAGTGAAGTCGGCATGACCATGACCGGAGAAATCATCGTGGGCAAATTCGTGGACCGCGAGCGCCCCGACTACCAAACCATGATGCGAGGTCAATACCAAGAATCGCTGGGGGAGAGATTCGTGGAACAAACGGAGATGGTATGCAGCTAACTGAGATTCGTCTCGCGGGCTTTGGCGGCCAGGGAGTGATCCTCTCGGCCATCGTCCTCGGCAAGGCGGCCTCGATTTATCAAGGCGCTTTTGCCACCATGACGCAGAACTTCGGCCCGGAAGCCCGAGGCGGCGCCTGCAGTGCGCAGCTCGTCGTTTCCGATTCGCCAGTGTTGTACCCGTACGTTACCCTGCCAGACATCCTCGTCGTAATGTCGCAAGAGGCCTATGTGCGCTTCGGCTCCGAGCTGAAAGACGGCGGCATCATGATCGTCGAGCAGGACATGGTGCGAGTTTCAGATCTCAAACAGGGAATCCAGGTCTACAGCGTCCCAGCGACCCGCATCGCCGAAGAACTCGGAAAGCGCATGGTGCTGAATACGGTGATGGTGGGATTCTTCACCGCGATCACACATCTGCTGGACCCCGATGCCGTGCGCAAGGCAGTCGCGGATTCTGTCCCGCCAAGCTTCCGAGAACTGAACCTGAAGGCCTTTGAAAAAGGGTTGGAGTACGGAACCACTGCATTAACCGCCATTCCGAACCCTGCCGACGCTGATATGGAGACGGAGTACTCGCGAGAGTAAGTTTTCACTGTTGCATTCGTCAGCTTTTGCTGTTGTGAAATTCATCTGTACGTTGGCCACCCGCAAGTCACTGATTCCAAGCCGTCATTCCCGTCGGCCACCTCCAAACACTGCAAACAGGAGTTTTGACCTGTTGCGATTTCCATCAAAGCGCTGTTGACAATTTCATCGCAATTGCTGGCACCATGAAATTGACTTCCGTCTACCTCCTTCATTTCACAGGAGATAGCCGCCAGCCGCGTGCTTACTTGCAATTCGCCTCGTGTTGGCATGGGGATTGCCTTTAGAAAAGTGCTGAGTGGCTCGCTAGACGGCCCTCTGACGAGGTGACTTATGACAGTCCTACTGGTTCTTTTCTTCTTCGCAGCCTTCCTGCTGATTGACTATTTCCGCAGCCGCCACGCCATTGTGCAACCAGCGCTGCAGGTTGCCCCAGCAAAGTATGCCGAGGTGCCACGCTTGCAGCCGGCCTTGGTCGGCGGCTTCGCGGTCCCAGAAAACCTGCGCTACCACCCCGGTCACACCTGGGCATTGAGCGAGAGTCCCAACCTGGTGCGGGTCGGCATGGATGATTTTGCCGCCAAGCTGACCGGCAGGGTGGAGAGCATCACGCTGCCGCAACGCGGCCAGTGGATTCGCCAAGGCCAGAAGATGTGCACACTTTATCGCGACGACTACGCCGTCGACATGGTTTCGCCGATCGAGGGCAGCGTGTCTGACATCAACCAAGCGCTCATGAAGGATCCTAAACTGGCGCTCCGCGATCCCTACGGAGAAGGCTGGCTGGTGACGGTGCAGGCGCCCGATGCCAAGACAAGCTTCAAGAACTTGTTTGGTGGCCCGCTTGCCCGCTGGTGGACCGAAGAGTCGGCAAGCCGCCTGCAGCGCCGGGTGCCGATGGCGCTGGGTGCGCTGGCCCAGGATGGTGGAGTCGCCATGGATGACATCACAACCCAGATCCCCGATCAGGAGTGGCTGCCACTGGCGAAAGAGTTCTTCCTGTCATAAGTCGAGCGAGGCGAAACACCTCGACGAGGACCTACGAAACACCGGCCGCCGGATTCAACACCCCGGCGGCCGGTGTTTTTTGGGAAGGGCACGACTTTACAGGTTGCGGAAAAACTCTGGTTTTGACTTTGCTTTGAAGGGGCGCGGCTTCAGCCGCGCCGTAAGTGTCGCAAAATCAATGGCGGCTTTAGCGCGGGTGCCCCATCCTTGCGCGTTCTTTGCGCAAGGGTGGGATTCCACAAAATTGTCCCGCGTGGGGTTCGCCTTGCACTCGATTTTGGGTGGCGCAGCGCTTCAGCGCTGCGGTAACTGCAATTGTCCTCTGACTCTGTTTTGAAGGGGCGCGGCTTAGGTGCAGCCACTCGATGTGGCGACGGGATTAAGGAGCCCACCCCCGCTACTGCTGGCACTAATGGCGCGGGGGGCCAGTACGCACTCGTTTGTTTCGTCAGGTCGTAGTACACCTCGACCGAAGCAATGCAGGCGGTCGGATCGCCCACAGCCAAACTGACAATCGGGTGAATTGGTGTGGGCGGATACATGGGGGCTCCGGGCAGGTCGAGGAACGCGGCTTGGCCGGGGTTGAGGTACACAGGCATTGTTCCTACCGGGTTTCCATTTTTGTCCGCGAAACTAAGCTGCCCGATGCACGGGCCAGGGGGGAAAGCTACCACATTCAGCCGGACGGTCTGGAACCAAGTCACGTCCAGCATTCCAAAAACTGGTACGGGCGGCCACGCGACGGAGCCGGGGACGGCTACGGTGGTATTTCCCAGAAAGTTGTCCATCACCTCGACCGAGGCGAAACAAGAATCGGGCGGATAGGTTCCCTCAGTCACAACCATAGGCAGCACCTCGACTCTTTGCCCCGGCCTACTGGCAATGGAGTTGCCGTTCAGGGTCAAGGAAGCCGACTGGCCAAATTGAGAGTAACGGTCTCGGTCGTTCCCAGCGGCTTACCGTTGCCGTCCTGAAATCCGAGTTGTGCCATGCAGGGTCCCGGGGGATAGAGGGGGTTTGGGGGAAATGCCACCAAATTGAGTTGCAATGTCTGGCCCGGGGTAATCCCGATCATCGGAAAGTTGGTCGCCCCTTGCGCCCATGCGCCTTGCGCCATCGCAAACACGATCAATACTGTCAGGGTCAGAGTAACTGTGTTTCGTTTCATGACAACTCCTTTGTCAAGCCTTGGACATTTCGCATCGCGGGTGAAAACGAAGAGCATCATTGGTCACTTCGGAGGGGTTCGCAGATCGGCAGCAATGTTAGGCCCGACGCGGATGCCACGTCAAGCCCCCTTCTGGCTTAGTCAAACGTGCTGGCAGTGCGGGTGCCAATCGCGTCCCCAGCCCTCATTCACGGCGGGCGCAGCTTAAGTCGCCATAACTTAAGTCGCCATAATTTAGTTGACATCACGAGTTATAATAAGAAATAGGAACAAGTAACAGGCGACAGTCCAACGCGGCTGTAGGTGCCATTGTAACTAAGTTCTTTGAAATCTAGATTTTGCCGACTTAGTAAGTCGTAACTCCTTTGTTTTCAATGACCACGCCCCGAAGCCGGGCTCTAACTGCTTTGTTATCTATATTTTGCAGCTAAGTCCTTTCGAAAGAGGAATTTACGAAAAAAGGGGGGGGAGGGGGGTACCCCACCGATACCAAACACAGTCGGAAGCCAGGAATTTCCCAAAAAGAAACTGCGGACATCCGCGATTTCAGAAGTATCGCTCAGAAGTATCGTGCCGACGAGACCTGCTTCATCGGCGTTGCCACGGTTCGGCAGGCGGTACACAGGGTGCTTTCCTTGAGGTCAATCCACTCCACGGCGTGGGACGGGGCCATGGCACAGCGGTAGTCATCGCAGTGAGTCAAATTAATAGTGTGGCCCAGTTCATGGACCGCTTCCTTGATCACGCGCTGGCGAAATAGTTCTGGGTCGGGCGGAAGGCCATAGAATTCCTGACGCAGCCGGTGGGCTGAGACCACGGCGCAGGGGCCACCCATCTGCGCCTCGCCGAAGACGAAGGTGAGAATCGGGATGTAGAGATCCACCGCCACAATACCCAGCATTCGCCAGGAGTCGGGGGTAAGGAAACTCTGCATGCGCTGCAGGATTTCTGACGAGTGGTACTGCTGCCGCTCTCTATGGAAGGCGAACTCCGGATCCAACCGGACAGGGAGCACCTTACAGGAGACGCGGAAAGTTTCTTCGACGGCGGGCCTCAGATCCTTCAGCAGCCCGTCATCTACATTCCCGATCGGCAACAGTTGCAGCAGCTTCATCAGGTCAGTTCTCAGTTCCCAGTTCTCAGTTCTCAGTGCTGAGTCGAAGACTGAGAACTGAGAACTGAGAACCGAGAACTGGAATTCAGCTTCAATGAGTCTCAACCGGGGTGCGAGTCCAGCCGTACTTCTTTAGCTTGTGATAGAGAGTGACCCGGTCGATGTCGAGTATCTCCGCGGCGTGGCTCTGATTGCCTCCACATTCCTCCACCACCCGCAGGATGTGGGCCCGTTCCATTTCCTCCAGCTTCTTGCCCGACCCGGTGGAGGCGCTTTGCGGCTTGAAGATGAAGTCCGGTTCGTTCAGTTCCGGCTCCTGCCCCACAACCATGGCGCGCTCCACCGCATTCTCCAGTTCACGAACGTTCCCCAGCCAAGGCTGCTCCTGCAATTGGTTCATGGCCGCAGGTGAAACCCGGGTGATGCGTTTGTTCATGGCCAGGGAGAACTTGCGAACGAAGTGGTCCACGAGCAGCGGAATATCCTCCCGGCGTTCGCGCAGCGGCGGCAGTTCGATGCGGAAAACGTTGAGCCGGTAAAAAAGATCGGGACGGAACTTACCCTCCTCGATCAGTTTTTCCAGATCCTTGTTGGTGGCGGCGATGCAGCGGAAGTCCACCTTGATGATTTGGTTGCCGCCCACCCGTGTGATTTCGCGTTCCTGCAATACCCGCAGCAGGTCGGTCTGTGTCTTTAGAGTGATGTCGCCGATCTCGTCCAGGAAAACCGTCCCACCCTCAGCAATTTCGAATTTGCCTTTCTTGCGGTACTGGGCGCCGGTGAACGCACCTTTTTCGTGTCCGAAGAGTTCGCTCTCCAGAAGCGTCTCAGTTAGAGCGCCGCAGTGAATGACAACCAGAGGATGAAATCTTCGCGGGCTGGCGTGATGGATGGCGCGCGCCACCAGTTCCTTCCCGGTGCCGCTCTCCCCCGTGACCAGCACCGTAGCGTCGGTGGGACCAACCGTCTCAATGGCGTCGAAGACCTTGCGCATGGGGCCGCTCTGGCCGACCAGGTCCCCCGGACGCGCGACTTCGGCGACGGTCTCGCGCAAGAGTACGTTCTCCTGGGCCGTGCGTTTATGCGCCAGCGCGTTCTTCACCAGGTGTGCGATCTCGTCCGGGTCCAGCGGCTTGGTCACGTAGTCATAGGCGCCGTTCTTCAGCGCAGTGACCGCGGTCTCGACCGAGGCATAGCCGGTCATGATGATCACGATGAGCTCCGGATCGACTTCGTGCATGCGGCGCTGCAGCTCGATCCCATCGGTGCCGTGCATCTTGATATCCACCAGGGCCGCATCCCAGCGTTGTTCCGCCAGCCGGGTAAGTGCATCGTTGGCATTCTCCGCGGTGCCAATTTCGTAGCCTTCTTCGTGGAACCATTTGCCTAGCGAGTCGCGCACGCTCAGTTCGTCGTCCACAATAAGCAGTTTCCCCTGTGTGCTCACTTCAATCACCTCACCTTCATCGCGCTATTGCCGGCGCCGGCGTCCGCCAGGGAAGCGGCGGGGGCTTGATTGGGCAGGGTTATGCTGAAAGTCGTGCCCCGGCCCAACTCCGATGCGACTTCGATGCGCCCGTTATGCCGTTCCACGATGCCGCGACTAATCGCCAAGCCCAGCCCGACTCCGCGCCCACTTTCTTTCGTCGTCAGAAAAGGTTCGAAAATATGTGGCAGCACGCCGGGGGCGATGCCCGCTCCGTCGTCGCGCACCAGGATCTCGATTTCAGTTTCATCGGCACTCACCCGGGTCTCGATCCAGAGATTGCCGCCCCGTGGCATGGCGTCCTTTGCATTCATGATTAATGTCAGGAGCACTTGTTCAATCTGCGCAGGATCGCAGGGCACACGCGGCAGGTCTTTGGCAAAGTTCAGTTGCACTTCGACTCCACCCAGCTCCAGTTGATGGCGCACCAGCAGCAGGCAACGATCAATCACCGCATGCAGGTCGGTAGACTGCACGTTCATGGGCGCGGTTCGCGAAAGAGTCAGCAGGTTCTTGATCAGGTCGCCGCAGCGGCGGCTTTCTGCGGCGATCAGTTCCAGACATTGCATTGCCTCCTCACGCTTTTCATGCTCGGTTTGGCCAGATCCTACCCACTTCCGCAGCAGTTTGGCATAGGTAAGAATCCCAGAGAGCGGATTGTTTATCTCATGCGCCACGACCGCCGCCATCTTGCCTAGGGAAGCCATCTTTTCCACGTGCAGCACGTGATCGTGGGCGCGATTGAGTTCCTTCGTCTTCTGCTCGACGCGATCTTCGAGCGTCTTTGCCCAGTTGACGATTTCTTCATTCGCCGCGCGCAACTGCAGGCTCATGTCGTTGAAGGAATGCGCCAAGTCACCCACTTCGTCTTGGGATTGCACCTCGATCTGGTAACCAAGCTCCCCCTGGGAAAGATGTTTTGTGCCTTTCTTGAGTGCCTTGATGGGTTCGCCGACCACTCGCCACACGAATAACCAGCTCAATACCGCCACAATCAGTATTGCCCCCGCCGTGTAAGACAGCATACGGGCGCTGCTGACCGCAAGTTGCGCGTCAGCTTTCGCTAGTGAAAGGTTTGTGTCGAGCACGCCCAAAACTTGCTGGCCGGCAGGATGCGCGTGGCAGGCGGCGTTCGAGCAGCCGGGTTGATTTTCGATGGGAGTGATAATTCCCAGCACACGTTGGCCGCCATTGCGATAAATGCGAAAGCGGTCGGGGCGATTCAGACGCGCCAGCGGCTGCGATTGGGTGTGACAGCCATAGCAAGCCTCCGCCGTCTTGTCGAGGACGTGGCTGACTTCGGCTGGATCGGTGGAGTAGCTGATCCGCCCCTCCTGGTCAAAGATGCGCACCTTGACCATGCCGGGCTCGTCCGCCATGGTGTGGATCGCGTGGTAGAGTCCCTCGCGATCGTTGCGCAGCATGTAGTACGTGGTGCTGTGCTTGATTACATCGCTGACCCGCTCGGCGCTGGCCAGCGTGGCTGCTTCCAGGTGCTGGCGATGCAATCGGATATTCAAGTATCCGAGGAGAGCGAAGATGACGACCATGACTGCCAACAGAGACCCAATCAACTTTCCACTAATGCTATGGGTCAGCCGCTTCCATCCCAGGTCGCCGCGAATTGGCTCAGTCTCCCGCATGGCCTAACACCGGTGTGGCAGCCACGGCGAGTTCGGTTCGGAAACGCTCCTTCACTGGAACTCGTACTTCGGGAAAGATAGGCAGGTACTTCACTGCCAATCCGAACAGGGCGAAGCCCGCCGCAATAATCATGAGGGTCACCGAGAACTCCGTCCACTTCGGCATGTAGTGATGCCCGACGTAAGTCTCAAAGCCGATCAGGCTGACATTGAGGCGGTTGGTGATGAATCCGAGCACAGTACAGACGGAGGCTAGATACAAGCCGTTTGGCGATAGCCGGACCTTCTTGAAGCTGAGCATGGTGATCGGTATCACGAAGGCCAGCGCTAGTTCGAGCCACAGAAAATACGCTTCGTAGCTGGGTTTAATGATCTGTCCCAGCATGCCGCGATGGAAGTAGTCCTCGAAGCGCAGCAGGGCATTGACCCAGAGAGCAACCAGCAAGGCGCCGCCAAGTTCGACCAGAACCGGGAGTTCAAGGTGACGGCCGAAGGCTTTCGCGCTCTGCGTGGACTCGAAGATGGTCATGGCCAAACCAACCGCAATCGCTGAACCAAAGAAAAGAAACGGCAGCGCGGGCGTGTACCAGAACGGATGCAGCTTGCTCGGCATGATCAGATAGAGTGATCCGAGCGAACTCTGGTGCAGGGTGGAGAGCAGGATGCCCAAGATGATCAGCACTGGGTAGATCTTCTTAATCCACTCGATTGGAGTCTTCAGGTTGAAGCGCTCGAACACGTTGGGAAGGAATTCGAAGAAGAGCACAGTGGTGTAGGACATCACGCATATGCCGACCTCGAACATGACCGAGTGCGGGTTCATGTAGATGAGCTGATGCCAGATGTACCAGGGGCGGCCCAGGTCGAACATCAGTCCAACGATGAAAAGTACATAGCCCAGGAACGCTGTCAACACCGCTGGACGCACAACACTGTGCAGTCGCTCGACGTTGAACAGGTGAACCGCACCAACAATGCAGAAGCCGCCAGCCGCCAGCATCACCCCACACAGGAGGTCGAAGCCGATCCAGAGCCCCCAGGGAAACTGGTCAGTCATGTTTGAAACCGTGCCCAAGCCATAGAAAAAGCGAATAAATGTGGAGTACAGGCCCAAGCCCATGATCACAATGAATACCACTCTCCAAAAAGTCAGCTTGAACTTCATTGCTTACTCCCGTTTTTCTCTTCTGCTTCAGCAGCGGCTACTTCTTCGCGGCGATGTGAAACCCAATAAATGCCTCCCAATACCAACGTCCACACCGGGATAAAGTCTGGAATCCTTTCCATCACTCGCCCGGTGTATTCCGGCATCGGAGTGTCGCCAATTTTTGCGGAAACTGGATAACCGTACTCTTCAACTTTCATGCTGCAGAGAATAAGGACCGACGTTCCGCCAACTTCGTTAAGGCCGTAAATACGAGGCAGGTAAGTGGATGGATTTTGACGGATGCGATCCTGCGCTTCCTTAATGAGGTCGTCGCGCTCCCCGAACTTGGTGGCGCCCGTGGGACAGATCTCGGCACATGCCGTCTGCTTGCCAGCAGCTATGCGATCCGGGCACATAATGCACTTGCGGACCCGCGGATTCAGCGAGTTCCATTCGTACTTTGGTTGACTGAACGCGCAGGCCACCATGCAATACCGGCAGCCGATACACTTCCAGACGTCGTATACGACCGGACCCTCCTTTGTCTTATGCATGGCGCCAACGGGACAGACCGACGCGCAAGCGGGATGATCACAGTTCATGCATAGCCGGCGCATGAATTTGTCGTCCTTGGTCAGAACGACCGTATATTTATGTTCCGATTGCACCGACTCGGCTGCTACTTTGTCGTCGTAAGGCAGCTTGTTCTGGTGCGCGCAGGCACTTTCACACTGCTTGCACCCAATGCATATCGTCGCGTCATACAGCAGGGCCTTACTCATGGGAATTGCTCCTCGTTCCCAAGCGGGATTTCCGTTCCAGTGGAATCAAGTAGGACGTATGCTGTGAAGGATCGGACTTGGGAACGGTACAGAACACCTTTGGCGGGCCGAATATGAAGAAAGAACCGAGTCCGGAGAGGTGTGCACCCGGACTCGGGGGGACTGTTCCCTGAGGGAAGGCGAACCGGGGAGCAGCTTTCCGGCTAGCTACGGATCGGCCAGGTTTCCGTTCCGTCCGCCGAATTGAGCCGGACATCCCCACACTCACCCTAACGCCTTCCTCAGTCGCTGCCCGCGATTTCGTGACAGCGGCGGCGCGCAAAGACGAACAGCCAATGACTACTGTCAACGACTACTTCTGCAGGCTACGAACGTACGACACGACGGCTTTTACCTGATCAGGCGTCAAACTCTTCACCGGGGCCGGGTGCTTCGCCTTTTCCGTAACGGCCTTGGCCAGATCGGCATCCGACGTCTTCTTTGCCTCATCCGAAATCAGGCTCGGAATTTTCGCTGCGGGCTTGCCAGTGGCATCGGGCCCGTGGCACATTGCGCATTTTGCTTTGTAGAGAGCGGCTCCGTCATCGGCAGCCCATGACAGATTGGGGATCAGGATGAATAGGGCCACCGCGATTGTCATTACCAGCATCACCAGCTTTGTCGTCTTCATGATTTCGTTTCTTCTCCTTGTGAAGTTCTGCAACTCGATTAAATTAGCGGTTCTTCTCGCAGTCGTGCTTGTGTTGCGAAAATAACCACCGATACAACCCTCCAAAGAACTGGACGTAACAGAACTCAGCAACTCGGTCGCTGCCTATTGAGAGTTTCAACGTTTCGAGGGAACAGTCGCAGTGATCCAAGTCACCCTAGACTGTGACTTCAGTCGAGACGCGCTCAAAAGAGCTAGACTGAGAACCCTTGGGTCACATCAACAGGTGACTGCGGTCACAGCGCCTGCACGCAATCAGGCGAGAAAATCCATGGCAGCAGCGAGGTGTAGCTATGCCGATACTCATGATGGCTCTGCTCGCGTTGATGGTATTTGGCCTTATTGGGATTCTGCTGACAGTCGCGGTAGTCCTGGAGCATTCCAAGCACGCACATGCAGCCAAAGGTGACGCCGCACACCCTGTGACCTCCGACGCTGCCCCCTCCCTTAATCCGAAACTTCGATAGACGGCGTGGCGACGACGCGACGACACAGAATCCGTCCGCAAAGGAGAAATGCATGAGCACGCTTGTACAGGATAAGAAAGCCGATCTGGCTGGACCGGGAATCGGCGATTACAAAGAATTGGAAAAAATTCTGCCGCGGGATTACCGCTCCTTGCTGGCCCCGAAAGAGACGCAGCACGCCATCTTCCAGGTAAAACGCTATATCGCGGACAACCTGTGCAAGGAACTCAAACTGATGATGGTCGAAGTGCCGCTCATCGTGGATGTGGAGAGCGGTGTCAACGACATGCTCGATCGCGACGGGTCGCGCACGCCGATTCAGTTCCATATCTCGAACGATCGCAACCTGCATCCCGTCGACGCGCAGGTCGTGCAGGCCGCGACCAAGTGGAAACGCGTCGCTCTCAAGCAGTTCGATTGCAGAGTTGGTGAGGGCATCTGCACCGACATGCGCGCCGTTCGCAAGGACTATTTCTTGGATCACGACCATTCCGCCTACGTCGATCAGTGGGACTGGGAGCGCGTCATCACCGCCGATCAGCGCAAGCTCGACTTCCTGAAGGCGATTGTGGGCAAAATCTGGAAAGTGATCGTCGGCGCGGAAAAATTTGCGCAATTCCTATTCCCGCAATTGAAAGACTCTCGCTATCCCGATCTGCCGGAGGAGTTGAAATTCTTGCAGGCCGAGGAAATTCTCGACATGTATCCCGACCTGCCGCGCAAGCAGCGCGAGACCGCGGTGCTGCAGAAGTATCCCGCCGTTTTCATTGTTGGGATTGGCTGGCCGTTGAAGGACGGCTATCCGCACGAGATGCGCGCCGCCGATTACGACGACTGGGTGACCGACACTCACGACCAGACGGGCAAAGATACGCATGGGCTGAATGGCGACATCCTGGTATGGAACTCGGTTACCAAGCGGCGCCATGAACTGACATCGATGGGTATCCGGGTCACGGCCGAGACCCTGAAAACGCAGCTTACGATGTCCAAGCAGTTGGGCTTTATGCAATTGCCATATCACCGGGCGATCCTGAACAATGAGATTCCGCTCTCGATCGGCGGTGGAATCGGGCAGTCGCGGACGTTGATGCTATTGCTCCGCAAGGCGCATCTTGGTGAAGTCAGCGTCACGGTGTGGCCGAAGATCCTGAAGGAGATGTGCGCCAGCAAGAATATCTTCGTGCTGGAGTAGAGCGGCTTCTTGGGAAGAAGTGAGAGGGGGTAGTCAAAGCGACTACCCCCTCATGATTTACCGCTCATGAATGTCCAAATGAAGCGCTGCGGGCATACTCCACAGCTCCCGCGGTTTAAGCTCACCCCCCAGCCTACTTGCCGGTCGAATACGTGCCGGTGCACGCCCAGTCGCTATTGCCGTCTGCACTGCGTTTTCCGGAGCAGGTCCCGGAACCCTTGATACCCTTGTACTTTCCGGTGCCGCTCAGAATCTTCCATTTATTCGAGGCAGGTTTCGTGACGTCTGTTGAAGCGGATCCTTCATAGGTGTAGTAAACCTTGTCTCCATTGTCCATCGTCACGTTGAAGCGGCCATGGTTGGTATAGGAGGCTTTCCATACCTCTTGGAATTCCGTGTAGTCAGCGGATTTTTCCTTGAAGCCGCTGTCGCTTGAGGTCGCGTTGCAGGTGCCTTGCCCGATCCAATAGCTGTGATCCGGTACGTCGCCGACGTCGAATTTGTGGTCCGCTGCTGGTTTCTGGCAGTGCCACTTGGTATCAACCTTGCTCTGGGCCATCGCTACCGACCCAGAAACAAATAGAGACAATGCAACCAGCAAGAGCTTGCGCATCTTTTCTTCTCCTTTGTGATTTTGGATGGAAAATCTGGGTAACTATAGTGGACTCAACCACTTCTGGCAAGGCACCAGGCAGGCGTTAGCGAATCGAGCTCCCGGGCAGTGCTTCTACACTTCGAGTGGCAGTTCTGATCGGAGCGTCGCGCCTGGCAGATGGCTCTTTACGGCCGCGGCCAAACGGCGTATGCCCTCTCGTATTTGCTCCGGGGCGGCGTTGGAAAAGTTCAATCGCATGTGGCGGGAGCCTTCGCGGCTATCGTTGGCATAGAAGGAATCGCCTGGCACGAACGCCACATTCTGTTCGATCGCTGACTTGAAAACCGCCTGGATGTCCAGTCCTTCGGGCAGAGTTACCCAGAGGAATAGCCCGCCTTGGGGATGAGTCCAGGTCGCCGCGGGCGGGAAGAACTCTTTCAGAGCCTGGAGCATTACGTCGCGACGTTCGCGATAGATCTGACGAATCAACTTCACGTGCTTATCGAGAAATCCATCGCGTGCGACTTCGTAGGCCACGAACTGAGTGAAGGTCGAAGTGTGCAGGTCAGCGCCCTGCTTCAGTTGCGCCAGCTTGCTGATGATCTCAGGCGGAGCGACGATCCATCCCAAGCGAAGCCCGGGAGCCAGCGTCTTCGAGAATGTACTCAGGTAAATGACGTTGCCAATGGAATAGCCGTCGTCGCGGCGCAGGTTCTCGCGGTCGAGCACGACCAGCGATGGGAGGTGCTCGCCTTCATAGCGTAACTGGCCGTACGGATCATCTTCGATAATCGGAATGCCATACTTGTCCGCCAGCAGCACCAGCTCGTGGCGACGCCCCTCCGACAATGTGGTTCCGGCTGGGTTCTGGAAATTTGGCAGTACATACATGAACTTGGGGCCCGAACGCAGAGGCTTCTCCAGCAGGTCGGTGCGAAGGCCGTTTTCGTCGATTGGAACGGATACATATTCCGCGCCATACACGTTGAAAGCCTGCAGCGCGCCGAGATAAGTCGGCGCTTCCACCAGCACGCGATCCCCAGCATTGATAAACAGCTTGCCGATCAGGTCGAGCGCCTGCTGTGAGCCGGAAGTGATCAAGACGTTCTCCACCTTCGCCTTGATCCCGTAGCGCGCCATGTTGTTGGCAATCAGTCCGCGGAGAGGTGCGTGACCTTCGGTTTCCCCATACTGCAAGGCGGAAGCTGCCTGCTGCGTAAGTACCTTGTGACAGGCTTCCTCAAAGCGTTGGACGGGGAAAACGTCGGGGGCGGGCAGGCCGCCGCCAAAGGAGATCATTCCCGGTCTTTGCGTGATCTTTAACAACTCGCGGATTTGAGAACTGGAGATGCCTTTGGTGCGCAACGCGTAACGAGATGTCCAGGCAGTCGACATGGCAAACCCTCCGCAAAGCTGAGCCGCGAACTTCGAGCCGCGAGCTTCGAGCAAGCCGGACGCCCCGCAGCTCGCCGCTCGCAGCTTATTTACTCGGCAACACAGAATTAGCCCACTACCAGAATGTCTGAGGCTGCGTATCCCCGATTCTAAGCGAAGCCGTCTGGCTGACTTACCGCGCCAATATGCGCCTGTTCATCGATAAACAGGCGGCCCGCTGCGAGCGCTTTGCGGTCAATTTCCAGCAGATCGAGTTTTTTCACTTTGTCTTCGAGCACGCTCAAGGCAGTTCCGGGAGCCAGACACTCGGTGTCTTCCAGCAGCGCCCCCATCATCACCATGTTGGCTGCCTTCGTCGAACCGAGTTTGTCGGCGATCTCCGCAGCCGGAATCCCGACCGCCCGCACATCCGGCGCAGCAAAGTCGGCAGGAATGCTGGCGCCGTTGTAAAGAATGAGTCCGCCGCTCACTACCTCGGGTGCAAATTTCCGCAGCGAGAACTCATTCATGGCCACGAGCACATCGGGGTGCGAGACCAGGGGCGAGCCGATCCGCTCTTTCGACAAGCACACATGGCAGTGCGCGCTGCCCGAACGCATCTCCGGACCATACGACGGCAGCCAGCTCACTTCCAGCCCTTCCCGCATGCCCATTTCGATGAGGAGTTGCCCCAACAGCAGCACGCCCTGTCCTCCGAGACCTGCGATTTTGATCTTAAAGCCTTTGAAGTGATGGGCATGTTTCGGTTTGGAAGAGTCGTGCGCTCCCTCTTCCGGAGTGATCTCAAGCACATCCGCTACGGGCCGTTGCGGCGGCACGTTCTCACTGCCCGCGGGAATTTCCGGCCGGCGGTCGCGGAAAACATTCAGCGGAAAGGTGGGCGTCATCTTCTCGAGCACCCAGCGCCGCGCTTCCACGGGGTCTTTGCCCCAAATCGTCGGACAGGGCGACAAGATTTCGACAAACGAGAAGCCCGCGCCATCCCGCTGGATCTCGAGCGCCTTGCGGATCGCCCGCCGCGCTTTCATGATGTTCTTGTTGTCGGAAAGCGCCACGCGTTCGATGTATGCCGGCGCTTCCAGTGTGGCGAGAAGTTCCGCCATGTGCAGAGGGAAGCCTTCGTTCGACGGCCGCCGGCCCCAGGGAGAAGTTGTGCTCTTCTGCCCGACCAGAGTAGTGGGCGCCATCTGGCCACCGGTCATCCCGTAGATTGCGTTGTTCACGAAAAAGACAGTGATCTTCTCCCCGCGATTGGCGGCATGTACGATCTCTGCCGTGCCGATTGCTGCCAAGTCGCCGTCTCCCTGATAGGAAATGACGATCTTATCCGGGCAGGATCGTTTGATTCCCGTGGCCGAAGCGGGCGCGCGGCCGTGCGCGACCTGCACGTTGCCTACGTCAAAATAATAGTAAGCAAACACCGAGCAGCCTACCGGACTCACGAAGATCGTCTTGTCCTGCAGCCCCAGTTCCTGCAACGCTTCGGCAATCAGCTTGTGTACCACTCCGTGTCCGCAGCCGGGACAGTAGTGGGTCTGGTGCTTCAGCTCTGCCTTGCGCTCGTACAGGTCATAGAATACCGGCGATTTGGAGTGGACCAGTTCGTATCCGTCGTTGTTCACTTTGGGGTTAACTTCGGGACTGGCTTCGGACTTAACTTCTAACTTAACTTCGGACTTAACTTCGGGATCCACTACTCTGATTACGCTTTCGTTTGCCATTTCCGTTGTCCTCTTCGGACCAGTTCCTCGCCGGAACTGGTCTCAGACTGCCACGGTCATGCGCGTCAACACTTGTTGTTGCAACTCCGCGACCGAGGGCACGTTGCCACCTACCCGGCCATAGAACTCCACCGGCACCTTGCCGTTCAGCGCCAGGCGCACATCTTCCACCATTTGTCCGTTGCTCAATTCGACGACCAGAACCTTTTGCACCTTAGCCGCCGCTTCCACCAGCGCCTTCGAAGGATAGGGCCACAGAGTGATTGGGCGGAACAGCCCGGCTTTCACGCCTTCCTTGCGCAGCGCTTCGACCGTGGAAAGCAACACTCGGGACACAATCCCGTACCCGACCAGCAACACCTCGGCCTCTTCAGTGTGGCAGAGCTCGCAGCGCGGCTCGGCTGCTTGCGCGCGGATGTACTTGGCTTCTATTTTGCGCTCGTGTTCTTCCAATTCATCGGTTTCGAGATAAATGGAACTGATGAAATTGGCCCGCGTCTCTGGCGTTCCCTTTACCGCCCACGGTTTTTCAGGCGGCTGAATCTCACGATCTTCAAGCTCGAGCGGCTCCATCATTTGCCCGACGAAGCCGTCGGTCAGAACGACTGCCGGATTGCGATACTTGTCGGCGAGGTCGAATGCCAGCATGGTGAACTCGGCCATCTCCTGCACCGATGCGGGAGCCAGCACGATATTACGGTAGTTGCCATGGCCGCCGCCTTTCACCATGGCGAAGTAGTCGCTTTGTTCCGGCGCGATGTTGCCCAGTCCCGGTCCGCCGCGCATGACATCCACGATCACGCACGGCAATTCCGAGCCGGCCAGATAGGACATACCTTCCTGCATCAGGCTGAGGCCGGGCCCAGAGGATCCACTCATGGCGCGAACACCAGCCGCCGCTGCCCCATACACCATGTTGATGGCGGCGACTTCGCTCTCCGCTTGAATAAATGTTCCGCCGACCTGCGGGAAGTAGAGCGCGGCAGCCTCGGCGATTTCGCTGGCCGGAGTAATCGGATATCCGTAGTACGCGCGGCACCCGGCGAGGATCGCGCCCTTCACCACCGCCACGTTTCCTTTACAGAGCTGCCGCATGTTCGACTCCTTGAACCGGCGCCGGCGCCAACGCCTTTGCTTTGGCCTTTATGCGGTAGACCGTAATCGCGCCCGGTTCCGGGCAGCAATAAAAGCAGATTCCACAACCCGTGCAGTCCTGCCCGGTGTAGTGCGCCGGATGAACCCCGTAAGAATTCAACTCCGGCTCCAGTTCCAGGCACTTAGGCGGACAGGACTCGACGCACAGCCCGCATCCTTTGCATTCCTCGACATCGACCGTGACCTTACCGCGCGCTTGGCCCACCATGGTTCACCTCGTTGCCGCTGTCTCCCCAGCGAAAGGCCGCTGCAGCCACCTGGTTTTCGCGCAAATCAGGTTCCCATGACATCCTTTCCCCCCTTGTCCGGGCTATTCAAGGGCGCTCACGCTCCGCACCGGTCTTACTCCCCAAGGGCGAAATTCTTGTCCACCGCACAGCCCGCCAGTTTCCATTAGAAGCCCTCTCCGGCTCTTGGGGCTGTGACCTTACGCACGAGCCATGGTGAGGCGCGTCACATCAAGCGCTTAGCACTTAAGCTCTTACCACTCATGCTCTTACCACTCGCCAGAAGTGGTCAAATACTCATGGATCGATTTCGCAGCGCGCCGCCCAGCGCCCATGGCCAAAATCACCGTCGCAGCCCCGGTAACGATGTCGCCGCCGGCGAACACTCCCCTGCGCGATGTCTTCTGCGTGGTCTCGTCGGCCTGGATGTAACCTTTCTTCGTGGTAGCCAGGCCGGGTGTCGTGGTTTGCACGATCGGATTCGCGGTTGTTCCAATCGCGATCACGGCCACGGCTAGCGGAATTTCGTATTCGGAGCCTTCAATCGGAACCGGGCGGCGTCTTCCCGAAGCATCCGGTTCGCCGAGTTCCATCTTCTGGCAACGTGCGCCAGCCAGCCAGCCCTTGCCATCGTCGAGGAACTCGAGCGGGGCGGCAAGCACCTGGAATTCGATGCCTTCCTGTTTGGCGTGCTTGACTTCTTCGATGCGCGCCGGCATCTCCGCCTCGCTGCGGCGATAGAGAATGAACGCCTTCCCCGCTCCAAGTCGCCGCGCCGACCGGATCGCATCGAGCGCCGTGTTGCCGCCGCCGATGACCGCCACATTCT
>JBEKAF010000018.1:0-57734 GCA_050018355.1 Terriglobales bacterium
GGTTGATATCGCAGTTCTTGGCTGGCACAGTGAAATGGCCGGTAAAGGTTGCGCCTGCCTGAAGTTCGATCACGTCGCCGCAGCTAGCGTTGTTCAAGGCCGCTTGCAGATCGCCGCCAGCGTTGACGTTGATGACGGATCCCGAAGCGGGCGTGTCGGACATCGCACTGGGCACGGTCACTAGCGGCAGTTCCGCGGGACCGTCGTAATTGCCGCCCGCAATGATGGTCACGCTGAAATTGCCGGTTGCAGTCAGGTTGGTGGCATCCGTGACCGTGACTGTGAGGTTGAATGTGCCAAGTGTCGTAGGAATTCCGGCAAAATCCCCGTTTGCATTCATCGCGATTCCTGGAGGAGGAGTGCCTGCGGAAATGCTCCAGCTGTAAGGCGTGGTTCCGCCGGTCGCGGTGAAGACTTCGCCATAAGTGTTCCCCTGCTGGCCCTGGGGAAGATTCCCGGTCGTGATTTGCAGTGACTGGTTATTCACCGGGTCAACGGTGACTGCGGCACTGGCTGACTTCGAGGAGTCAGCATAGCTGGTGGCAGTGACGAGCGCGTTGGTCTGCGCGTTTACTGTCGGGGCGGTGTAAAGACCGTTGGCATCGACCGAGCCTGCCGTCGCTGACCATATCACCCGGGTATTGGAAGTTCCGCTGACGGTGGCGGTGAACTGCTGCTGCGCACCAGTGTTCAGCTGCACGAAGGTCGGGGCGACCTTGACCACAATCGGAGTGTTGATCGAAACCGCTGCGGAACCGGACACGTAGGGATAGAGCAGAGTAGTCGCGATTACGGTCACCTGATTCGGAATCGGGATGGTAGTCGGCGCGGTGTAAAGGCCAGATAGGCTGATGTATCCGCAATCGATCCCGTTGCAACCAGACAGACTCCAGGTGACCCCCTGATCTCCGGTACCAGTACCAGTACCGGTAACCTGCGCCGAGAACTGCTGCTGTGCGCCGGGATTGATGGCCACCGAAGACGGGGTAACGGTCACCGTAACCTCGGCGGAAGCTGACGGCATGAGCCACAGCGACGCGCCGAGAACGCTCAGGATGACGAACAGTTTCCCGCTCCAACTCATGGCTCTCCCCAATCTGTGGCCCAACTCCGTCAGCCGCACCGCCAGCCCAGTGCTTCGGCTCGAGGACACACATTTCCGGAGGGGAAGCATAGCGTGCGTTGGAACAGTTTCAATTAGCCATTCCTGCTACGCAAATTAAACTACGCCATACGGGGGCAATGAGAGTGGCTAATTCCCCGCCAGAATGCGGGCTATTGGAAGCGATCTCAGAGATGGGAAGCAAGGCAGGTCTTCCGGCCGCGTTTGTCGGCTCGCGCCGCCACGCGGACTTTCGGTCCAGCTTCAACCCACCGTATTCTTTCCGCCAGCGAGGCCGTGCCCTGTCCGAAATCACGGAGTCTCCGAGTTTTCCGCGTGGATGGCTAAGCTGCTTCCGGAGCGTGGTCTATTTGAAACCGCTGAACAGAGAGGATAGCCCCGGCTTCGGTCGGGGCATTGTTTTTGCCGTCCAAATTGTCCAAAAACCAAATGGAAAATGTTTGTCCTGTCTGAAATCCCTAGCTCGGCTTAGTGTGTGGAGGCCGCGTAAACACAGCGTTTACGCGACAGGCGACAGTCCCACCTGAAGAATTCAGCCTGCGGCCAAGCGATTTCCCGGTAGCGCTACCAAATCACCTAGTGCTATCCCGCTCAGCGTCAGAAATGATTTTCCCGAAGAAATGAATCGGATCGACTGGTGGTTCCCCAGGTAGTGAACCCGGGTCTCCATTGATCTAGATGGCGGTGATTCCGTAGCGCCAGCAGTTCGCCAGCCCTGCTAAGCTCATTGCTGCGTGAATCAGTCCTGCGTGAATCGGAAATACGACGTCATCATTCTCGGGGCCGGCGCTGCCGGCCTGATGTGTGCTATGGAAGCCGGCAAGCGGGGCCGGCGCGTCCTGGTGCTCGAACGCGCGGATCGAATCGGCAAGAAAATCCTGATCTCCGGCGGCGGCCGCTGCAATTTCACCAACCTGCACACCAGCCCAGAGAACTTTCTTTCGTCCAATCGACACTTCGCCAAGTCGGCGCTCGCCTGCTACACTCCGGCCGAATTCGTGCGCCTCGTCGAAAAGCATCGCATCCCCTACCACGAGAAAAAGCTCGGCCAGTTGTTCTGCGATCGAGCGGCGAGTGACATCACGGCGATGCTGGAGCAGGAATGCCGGGACGCCGGAGTAGAAATCCGGCTCAATACGAAAGTGGACGAGGTGCGCAAGAACGAGGTGCTCAAGAACGACCAGTTCACCGTGCAAGCCGAGGACGCCAGTTTCGGCGCGCCCCGCTTGGTGGTCGCGACCGGAGGCTTGTCCATCGCGAAAATCGGCGCCACCTCATTTGGTTACGATCTGGCCCGGCAATTTGGCCTAAAGATCGAACCCCCACGCGCCGCGCTGGTTCCTCTCGTCTTTAGCGAACGCGACCGCAAGCGCTGGTGCGATCTGGCTGGAGTCTCGACCGAGGTGATTGCTTCCACTCGCCCGACGAAACAGACGTTGCTTTCGTTTAAGGAAAACATGCTTTTCACTCATCACGGCATCAGCGGGCCTTCGATTCTCCAGATCTCTTCTTACTGGGACGGCAAGCAGCCGATTCATCTCGACCTTGCGCCAGACCGCAATCTCACCGCCGATTTGCGAACGCGTGGCCATCGCGACCAGTCGAGTTGGAAATTGCTGCTGAGAGAAGTCCTGCCGCGCCGCTTAGCGGATCGCTGGCTCGAAACTTATCCTTTAGCCGGCAACTCCGATCGCTCCTTCGCTGATGCCGAACATCAACTGCACGCATGGGAAGTCAAGCCGGAAGGAACTGAGGGATACGGAAAAGCGGAAGTCACCGCGGGCGGCGTCGATACCGGCGAACTTTCGGCCAAGACCATGGCATCCCGAAAAGTGCCCGGCCTTTTTTTCATCGGAGAAGTGGTCGACGTCACCGGCCAGCTCGGGGGATTCAACTTCCAGTGGGCCTGGGCGTCGGGGTTTTGCGCTGGACAGGCGGTGTGAGGATTTCCCGCGAAAAATGCGGGCACTCGATGCGGTCTTACCAAGTCTCGGGCTAAATCTCCGCGCCTTCCTGCATGAACGGCATGCGGGCGAGAATTTTCGCGGTTTGCTCCAGTTGCTTCAGGTCTTCGCTGGTGAAGTCTGCGCCCGCGAGCGAAGCATCCAGCCCTTTGCGCGAAATCTGCACCACTCCCATCACGTTGCCTTCGGAGTGCGTCACGGGAACGGACATGATTTTCTGAATCGGCATTTGCTCCTGGCTTCGATCTTCTTCCCCGGCTCCCAGCTTGACCGCTTCAAACAGGCTGACATGTTTTACGCGCATGAAGGTATTCGACAGAAGTGGAAACCGAGTCGCTGCAGTCCGCGCCGCAACCGCCGATCCGGTAAGCGGCAGTACGCCTGCGGATCGCAGCTCGGGCGGAAAGACAGATCGCAGGCTACCTTTGTCTAACCTGAGCAGTGCCACTTCGCTGCGGCGCACATGCAGGATCTGCGCCAGCTTCAGGCAGACTTCATCCGAACTCGGAGATTGCGAAAGCATGCTCTCCAATTCGCTGACGCTGGCCTTGGCGGCCTTGGCTGCGGAACCTTGATTGCCAGTCGATGACATAGTTGTGGCCTTAGGCCTTACTCATTTATCCTGCGGGCACGAGCAACTTTTCGACAAGTTACCGGAGTACTTTGCTGCCTTCCGGCAACGGGAGCTTATCCCTGCCCAAAACGGTACCTTTTCTTGTACGGAGAAAAAAAATCGTTGTCTTTGCGGCACTCTTCCACAGGCGTTCGCGCTATAGTTGAATACATCATTCGTCGCAAATAGTCGGATAGCGGCTATCGGGGTACGCGTATGTCGCTTATTCGTTACGTAAAACCGCTCTTGGAATTGGGTATCTGTAAGGAGTACTGCATGGCTCGCAAGACAACTGGAAACGGTACCACCAATCGCAGCAAGAAAACCGGAGCCTCCATTCCGCCTGCCGTTGTGGAGGTTGCGCCCGAAGTTCGCAGGAATGCGAAGCCTTCCAACCTCGTTCCTGTCAATCTCGAAGAAGAGATTCGCCGCCGCGCCTACGAACTCTACCTGCAGCGCAGAACGACTGCGGGCGGCGAGAACGGCAGCGAGAATCAGGATTGGCTGATTGCGGAGCGCGAGATCCGTTTGCGCTACGGCAGTCAGGAACGGCGCACGGCGTAGCTTCCGGCGGGGTCCGCCATGACGAGCGCCGCGGTGAACGCGGGCCTCCGTCTCGATTCCGCGAGGAGGGCGCGCGACAAGAGCTGGCAGACACCGGCTTCGCCGAGAACTGCCTACTGGCTTTGCGCCGGACGCGGCGATACGACCGACGGTCGAGCCGGTGTGCGAGCGCTCGCCAGCCACAGTCGCAGGCGATCGATGTAGATATAGATCACGGGAGTGGTGAACAGCGTCAGCATCTGGCTCACAATGAGCCCACCCACGATGGCGATGCCGAGCGGGCGTCGCAGGTCGTGAATCACATACTGTCTTCCACTGTGGAGTTACTGCTGTACGGCCTGAACCAGCGCTGGCCTCACCTGTTCGCGCTGAATTTCCGAGGCGTCCCACGCGCCGCCCAGAGCCTTCACCAGATAAACGGAAGTGACCATTTGCTGACCGAGCAACTGCGTTGCCAGGCGTTCATTGCCCAGCAGCGTGGATTGTGCGGTAATCACATCGAGGTAGGTGGTGACGCCGCCGACATAACGGTCGTTGGCGATGTCGAGCGCGCGGCGTGAATCGGCGACCGCTGCCTGCTGAGTTTTCGCAGCCTGGTCAAGCAACGCAAGACCGGAGAGCCCATCCTCCACCTGCTGAAACGCTACCAGCACCGATTCGCGATAATTGGCGACCGATTCGTCATAGGCAGCGCGGCTGGACGCCAGGTTGGCGCGATTGCGGCCGCCATTAAAAATCGGCTGCAGCAGATCGCCACCCAGCGACCACAAGGCGCTTGGAGCGTTTACCAGCGTGGCGATGTCGCGGCTTTCATATCCGCCACTCCCGGCCAGTGTGATATGCGGATAAAATGCAGCCATCGCTAGACCGACTTGCGCATTTTCGAACGCCATCTGGCGCTCGCTGGTAGCAACGTCAGGCCGGCGCTCCAGAATCTCAGATGGAACTCCGGTGGGAATCGCTGGAGGGACAGCGTTGAACGGCGCCTCAGCCAGGCTGAAAGCCGAGGCGGACTTCCCCAACAGCACGGCAATGGCATGTTCGTATTGCGCCCGTTGCTGCAGCACAAGCTGAAGCTGCGTCGCAGTCGAATCAAGCAATGCGGCCTGCTGCGCCACTTCCAGCCCATTCGCGACTCCGCCTTCGTGACGATGGTTGACCAGATCCAATCCTCTTTGCTGGATTTCTACCGACTCCCGTACCACTCCAGCTTCGCGGTCAAGTTCGCGCAGGTTGAAATAGTCAGCCGCGAGTTCGGCGGTCAACACCAGGCGTACATTTTCCAGATCGGCCGCGCTCCCCTGCAGCGAAGCGTTGGCCGCTTCCAGATTGCGGCGCACGCGTCCGAATAAATCAAGCTCGTAGCTTACGGAAAACGGGACGGTAAACACGTTCTCGGTGTCGGGCTTGACGAGCGCAGGCGTGCTGCCCTCAAGCGGACGGTTGCCGGAGAAACGCTCGCGCTGCCCGCTGGGATCGGCGCTGAGCGCGGGAAAGTACGCCGATGACGCGATCCGCGCCTGTGACCGCGCCTGCGAGAGGCGATCCCGCGCCGCATCCAGTGATTGGTTTGCCTGAAGCAGTTCCTGCTCCAGCCGGTCGAGTTCCGCGTCATGAAATAGCTGCCACCACGTGCCCTTGGGAATTGCGTCCTTCGGAGCCGCCGCCTGCCACGGCCCTTCGCCTTTCCACGCGTCGGGAACCTGCGCGGTGGGGCGCTTATATCCCGGCCCGACGGTGCAGCCCAGAGTGCACACCAAGCTACAGCCCGCAAGCAATGCGGCGGCCAGCAAGGCGCTTTTCAAGTCGCGTTTCAAGTCACTCTTGATGACTGGCGGCAATCGCTTCACGAGCGAGCATCTCCTGCGCTCGGCTTGGCGACGTGCACTTGCTGCCCTTCCTCGAGTGAGTCGGACGGGTTGATGATGATCCGATCGCTTACGTCGAGCCCGCCAAGAATTTCTAGCGTGGCGCCGAAGTCGCGTCCAATGCTGATCGGGCGCAAATGCACCTTGCCGTCCTTGTCGACGACCGCGACCTGCGGTCCCTCGGCGCGGAACAGCATGGCGTTTACCGGGATCGTAATCCTTGGAACAGAAGTCCCGGTCGCGAAATGCACTTGGCCGAAAGAACCCGGCAGCAGCTTGCTGTCTTTGTTGGGAACATCCACTTCTGTGTTCAGGGTGCGCGTCGCGGGATCGATGGCGTCGGCGGTGCGAGCTACCGTTCCCAGAAATTTCTGGCCGGGAAACTCCTGGAGCGTAACGTTCGCCTTCATCCCAACTTTCATGTTCGGCGCATAGGTCTGCGGAACACTGACGTACACGCGAAGCGGGTCGACGCGAGAGAGATCGAACAGCTCTTTGCCAGCCACCCCGGCCCCGGAATTGATGAGCGCGCCCGGATCGACATTGCGCCGGGTAAGCACGCCGGAAAAAGGAGCGTACACGTTCTTGAAAGACTCGAGTTCTTCGAGGCGGCGAACATTTGCGTCCGCCGCTGCGAGGTTGGCTAGCGCCTGCTGGTAGCCGCTCGCTTGCTGGTCGGCTTCCTGCTGCGAAACCGAGTCCGACTTGAGCAGATTCGCCCAACGGTCAGCGGAGATCTTCGCCAACCCCAGCGCCGCCTTGATCTGCTCGCGGCTGGCTCGGGCCTGGGAGAGTTCCTGGTCGACTTCCGGAGTGTCAATCGCCGCCAGCAGTTCCCCCTTCTCAACCTTGCTTCCAATGTCCTTGTACCAGCGTAGGAGGTAGCCGTTGGTTCGGGCAAAGATGGGGGACTCAATAAAGGCCTGCAAATTTCCGGGCAGCACAAGTTCGTCATTTCCGGGCTCGGCTTCGGGTTGCACCACGGCGACGGTCGGAACCGAAACGGCTTCCGTTTCCTTGGCCAGCGCGTCGGTTTCGCTCTTCCGGTTCAGAAACGTAACTGCGCCCGCGGTGATCAGAACGAGCAGCACGGCGCCAATCAGAAGCTTGGCCCGGCCTGCCGGATTAGGACCCAGATCGGAAGGCTGATAGTCATCTGGGCGCACGGCCTCCGTCTCGTTCTGCTCGGTCGTTACGGGCGGCGGTTGTATTGGCATGATTGCGATCTCCAAAAAATTCTCTGCTTCTCTTCTTCCCTACTTTTACTGCGGTCTACTTCCGCTCCGACTGCAGCCGTGCCTCGCGGCGGCCGTGAATAATCGTAAACACACTGGGCACAAAAAATAATGTGGCTACGGTGGCGAAGAGCAGGCCGCCAATCACGGCGCGGCCCAACGGTGCGTTTTGCTCACCGCCCTCTCCCATGCCCAACGCCATCGGCACCATGCCGATAATCATGGCGAGAGCCGTCATGATGACCGGCCGTATGCGCGTGTGGCCCGCTTCAAGAGCCGCTTGCCGCGCGGGCGCTCCCGCATTCATGCGGTCACGAGAAAACGAGACCAGCAGAATCGAATTCGAGGTCGCCACCCCCATGCACATGACCGCGCCCGTCAGCGACGGAACACTGAGCGTGGTGCGCGTAATCAGCAGGAACCAGCAGATTCCCGCCAGCGCTCCCGGCAACGCTGTAATGATGATAAAGGGATCGAGCCACGACTGAAAGTTGACCACGATCAGCAAGTAGACGAGCACGATCGCCCCCAGAAGGCCAACGCCCAGTCCGAAGAACGAGGACTCCATGGTCTCGATCTGCCCCCGAACCACGATACGCGTTCCACGCGGCAGATGGTCCTGGAATGGTTTGAGCGCCTTCATGATGTCCGACGCAACCCCACCCAGATCGCGCCCCTGCGTGCTAGCATACACATCGATGACCGGCTGTACGTTGTAATGGTTGACCACCGCGGGACGCGCCACCGGCGAGAGTTGCACAAGATTGCCGATCACCTGCGGAGCCGTCTGCGAACTCGCGCCCGTCACCGGCGTGTTCATCAAGTCCTGCAACGACGTCATGCGATACTGCGGCGTCTGGATGGCGATGTTATAACTCACACCGTTCCTTGGATTAAGCCAGAAATTGGGAGCCGTCTGGAAGCTTCCACTCAAGCTGATCAGCACGCTCTGGGCAACTTGTTCAGCATTCAGTCCGACCTGGTTGATGCGCGTGCGGTCCATATCGAGGTAGAGAGTGGGCAAGCCCATCATTTGCTGGACATGTACGTCGGCGGTGCCGGGGATCTGGCGCAGCCGATTTGCGATTCCCTGCGCGATGTCGTAGCTTCCGCGCATATCCGCGCCCACGACCTGAATATCGACCGGCGCGGGCAATCCAAAATTGAGAATTTGCGACACGATATCGGCGGGCTGAAAGAAAAACTCCACTCCCGGAAACCGCGATGGAAGTTCACGGCGCAACCGGCGCACGTACTGCGCCGTCGGATGATGGTGTTCCGGATTCAGCGAAATCAGGATCTCCGCATCGCCCGTCCCAATCACCCCCGAACTGCTGTAGGAAAGATTCAAGCCGGAGTACGGAACGCCGACATTGTCCAGCACCGTCTGCAACTCTTCCTTCGGAATCTCGCTGCGCAGCACGCGCTCCACGTCATCGCACAGGCGCGCGGTCTCTTCCACGCGCAGGCCGGGCCGGGCGCGGACGTGCAGCCGAATCAGGCCCGCATCCACTTGCGGGAAAAAGTCCCGCCCCAGAAAGAACACCAGCCCCAGCGACAGAAAACAAAAAGCCGCAAAGCAGAGGGAGAACAATCGCCGGTGCTCGAGCGTGGTGTCCAGCAGTTGCCGATAGCTGCCACGGAACCTTTCAAACCAGCGCTCGAATCCGCGCTGGGATTTTCCCAGGAAGCTTTTCGGCTCGGCGGCGCGGTGCTCATGCCCGCGCATGATAAACATCACCATCGTCGGGATCAGGGTCCGCGACAATAGGTACGACGCCAGCATGGCAAAGCTCACCGCTTCCGCCAGCGGAACGAAAAGAAACTTGGCGACTCCAGCCAGAAAGAACATCGGCACAAACACAATGCAGATGCTCAGCGTCGATACGAACGCGGGCACGGCGACCTGTTGCGCGCCGTCGAGGATGGCCTTCTTCATCTCCTTGCCCATGGCCAGATTGCGCTCGATGTTTTCGATTTCCACCGTCGCATCGTCCACCAGGATGCCGACCGCGAGCGCCAGTCCTCCCAGCGTCATGATGTTGATGGTCTCGCCGAGCGCGCTCAGCAGAATCACGGAGACGAAAATGGACAAAGGGATCGAGACCGCGATGATCAAAGTCGGACGCCAATCGCCGAGGAAAACCAGGATCATGACGGCGGTAAGACAGGCGGCGATCAGGCCTTCCCGCACGACTCCCTGAATCGACGCGCGCACGAAAAGCGACTGATCAAACAGAGCCTTGATGTTAAGTTCGCGCGGCAGAGATTGTGCAGCCAGCGGCACCATCGCCTTTATGCCATTGACTACGGTCAGCGTGGAAGCTCCGCCTAGCTTATAGATCGACATCAGCACGCCGCGCACGCCGTCCTGGCGCACAATGTTGGTTTGCGGCGTAAATCCGTCACGCACGTGCGCCACATCGCGCAGGTAAAGCGTGGACGAGTTCGAGGTCTTCACCGGCAGATCGTTTAGCTCCGCGATCGTCCCCGGCGTGCCGTTCATCTCCACGTAGTACTCGGTCGGCCCAATCTTGGTCGTACCTGCCGGCAGAATCAAGTTCTGCGCGGAAACTGCGTTGACGATATCGATCGGCGCCAAACCATATGCCTGGAGCTTGGCGGAATCGAGGTCCACCTGCACCTGGCGCGGTTTACCGCCGTAAGGATACGGCGTCGCTGCACCCTGCACCGTGGTCAACTGCGTGCGCAGAAAATTGTTCCCCAGATCGAACAATTGTTGTTCCGGCAGCGTCTTGCTGCTCAAGCCCAATTGCACAATCGGCGTCGTCGATGCCGAATAAGTAACGACCAGCGGCGGAGTCGTGCCCGGAGGCAGCCCGCGCAGCACGGTCTGGCACATCGCCGTCACTTGTGTCACCGCCATGGAAATGTTGACACCAGGCCGGAAGAAGATCTTGATCACGGCTTTGCCGTTCAGCGACTGCGACTCCTGATGTTCGATGTCGTTGACGGTAACCGTCAATCCGCGCTCGGAGTTGCTCACGATCCGGTCCGCCATCTCCTGCGGCGACATACCGTCGTAGTTCCACACCACGCTGACTACGGGAATGTTGATGTCGGGGAAAATGTCGACCGGGGTACGCAGGATGGTGATCGGCGTAAGAATGATGATGAGCAGTGCCATCACCACAAACGTATAAGGGCGGCGAAGCGCTAATGCAACAATCCACATAGGACTGACGAAAACTGGTAATGCTGAAACCCAATACTAGCGAAAACCGTACTGCCGAGGCTGCGGACCCCACACCGGCCTGCGAATTTCCAAATAAGATTCAAAACACTACGTTTCGGATTTAAATTATATTACACTTTAGCCATGGCTCAAAACCATATCCCATACGCCGGAGCCCGGAACAGAAGTAACGGAGCGAGCGGAAGTAACGGAGCGAACGGGAAGCGCCCGCCCGGGCGGCCGCGCAGTGAGGAATCGCGTCAGTCGATCCTGCGCAGCACCCTGAAACTCCTCAAGCAGGACGGTGGATTCGCGGAGCTGAGCATTGAAGCGGTCGCCGCCGACGCCAATGTTGGCAAGACAACTGTCTATCGTTGGTGGCCGACCAAGGCCGCCCTGGTCGCCGACGCCTTCTCCGCCAGTGCCGACGATGAACTCCGCTTCCCGAATACTGGCTCGGTGCAGACTGACATGAGCCTGCAGATGAGGCGCGTGATTCGCATCTTCCGCTCCAAGCGCGGCAAGGTCGTGGCGGCGCTGCTCGCCGGAGGACAATCGGATCCGGAGTTGATCGAGGCCTTTCGCGACAGATTCCTGTGGCCAAGACGCAGACAGGCCTATCAAACTCTGCAGCGCGGCATCGACCGCGGCGAACTACCCGCCCACAGCAACCTCGACCTCATCCTCGACTCGCTCTACGGGCCGATCTACATGCGCTTTCTGATCCGCCACGACAAGCTCGACGAAAGCTTCGCCGACGAGATTTGCGCGCTGGTGCTGCAGGGTCTGAAGCGCCAACAACGCGGCAGAAATTAGAGAGCGCTGAAGCCTGCCGCGAGCTGTACGACAACCGGCAGAACGACCCCACCCCCCTAAACCGTTTACCTGCCGAAACTTACCGTTTGATCGCCAAATCAGACCGATGTCTGACAGGCCTTGCGCAAAACAGCCGCTACGGTTAAAATTTAAATGCGACCGAAACAGTCGGAATTGAATCCGACTATAAAGGTCGGCATTCGTGGCATGCTGAAACTGACGAAAAAAGCGGACTACGGACTCATGGCCATGAAACATCTGGCCGAGCACGTTGACCTGGGCGCATGCAGCGCCAAGGATGTGGCTGAGGCCTATGGCATCCCGCAGGAAGCGCTGGCGAAGATCCTGCAACGGCTGGCGAAGGTCGGTTTGATACGGTCGCAGCATGGCATGAACGGCGGTTACACGCTGACGCGGGATCCGAAGACGATTTCAGCGTTCGAAGTCATCAAGGCCATTGACGGGCCGCTGTTCATCACGTCGTGCGTGACCGTGCGCGGTGAATGCGGGCAGAGCGATCGATGCACCATTCGCGAGCCGCTGCGCAAAGTGAATGAAAGCATCGAGCAGGTGCTGAAGAACATCATGATTTCGCAGATGAAAGAAGCGCCGGAAGTCATCGATTTAAAGAAGTCGGAGACCAAGAAGCCGGCGGAGTTGGTAACGATTTCGTAGCCAGATTTCTTAACGACGGCATTTCGCCCGCGAGTTAAGGCTTTTAAGGAGAGAAGCAATCATGAGCACGAATGGCAACAAGGCGACCCCGACCAATCACGGCGCGGAACAACGTCCGGAACAACACGCGGCTCCCGCTGGGATCAAGCTGCCCATTTACATGGACAATCACGCGACCACGCCCATGGATCCGCGGGTTCTCGACGAAATGCTGCCCTACTTCATGGAGAAGTTCGGCAACGCCGCCAGCCGCAATCACCCGTTTGGATGGGTGGCGGAAGAAGCGGTCGAGTTGTCGCGCGAGCGTATCGCCAAGCTGATCGGCGCGTCCGCGAAAGAAATCATCTTCACCTCGGGCGCCACCGAAAGCGACAACCTCGCCATCAAGGGCGTGGCCGAGATGTACCGCGAGAAGGGCAACCACATCATCACGGCGACCACCGAACACAAGGCGGTGCTCGACACCTGCAAGCATCTTGAGAAGCTCGGCTTTCGCGTGACCTATCTGCCGGTGCAGAAGGATGGACTGGTTGACCTCGACGACCTGAAGCGCGCCATGGACGACAAGACGATTTTGGTCACGATCATGGCGGCCAACAATGAGATCGGCGTACTGCAGCCAATCGCGGAAATCGGCATGCTGTGCCGCGAACGCGGCGTGGTCTTCCATTCCGACGCGGTACAGGCGATCGGCAAGGTTCCGATCGACGTCAACAAGATGAACATCGACGTCGCGTCCATCACCGGGCACAAGCTCTACGGCCCAAAAGGCGCGGGCGCGCTTTACGTGCGCCGCAAGAATCCGCGCGTGCAGTTGGTGGCGCAGATTGACGGCGGCGGGCACGAACGCGGAATGCGCTCGGGAACGCTCAATGTTCCCGGTATCGCCGGCCTCGGCAAGGCTTGCGCCATTGCGCAGGAAGAGAGGCCGCAGGAATCCTGCAAGATGGCGGGCCTGCGAAACCGTCTGAAAGACAGCATCATGAGCCGCCTCGACGAGGTCTACATCAACGGCTCCATGGAACATCGACTGCCGGGCAATCTGAACATCAGCTTTGCTTACGTGGAAGGCGAGTCGCTGCTGATGGGGATTAACGATATCGCGGTTTCAAGCGGATCGGCGTGTACCTCCGCGACCCTTGAGCCGTCTTATGTATTGAAAGCTCTCGGCACCGGCGACGATCTGGCGCACAGTTCGATCCGCTTCGGCATCGGGCGATTCAACACCGAGGCCGAGGTCGATTACGTGGCCGACCGCGTGGTCGAGACGGTACTGCGTCTGCGCGAACTCTCGCCACTCTACGAAATGGCGAAAGAGGGCGTGGACTTGAAGAGTGTAAAGTGGGCGGCGGAAGCGCATTAGATCTTTGAAGGGGCGCGCTTCAGCCGCGCCGTTTCGAGCCGGGTGAATTGGGGCTTTAGCCCCTGAGGGGTCGCGTTTAAGTTTAGATTTTCCAAGGAGATTACGGATGTCATACAGCGATAAAGTGATCGACCACTACAACAATCCACGAAACGTGGGCTCAATGGACAAAAAGGATACCGATGTGGGCACCGGCCTGGTCGGCGCGCCCGAGTGCGGCGACGTGATGAAGCTGCAGATCAAGGTCAATCCGCAGACCAACATCATCGAAGACGCCAAGTTCAAGACCTTCGGTTGCGGCTCGGCGATTGCGTCGTCTTCGCTGGCGACCGAGTGGGTCAAGGGCAAGACGGTTGACCAGGCCCTCACGATCAAGAACACCGAGATCGTGAAGGAACTGGCCTTGCCGCCGGTAAAAATTCACTGTTCGGTGCTGGCCGAGGACGCGATCCGAGCCGCGATCGGCGACTGGAAGAAGAAGCAGGAAGCCGCGAAGCCTGCGGAAGTGCAGGCGGCGCAGTAAATCAGCTCGTGGCGGGCCAGGTTGGCGATTGGCTACCGGCAAGCAAGCTTGCTCGTAGCTCGTAGCTGGCAGCCCGAGGCTGGAAGCTTCTAAAATCAAACCATGGATCAAGCAGTAAAAGACGAGGCAGCCAAAGATCAAGCAGTCAAACCTGCCATGCCCACGGCTCCGGCCAAGGGCATCCAGGTGACCGACAACGCACTCAAGAGGATTCGCTCCGCGATGGTGAAAGAAAACGTTTCGCCGGAGCAGGGTGGGCTTCGTTTGGGCGTGCAGGGCGGCGGGTGCTCGGGCCTGACTTACAACATACGGTTCGATACGCAGCCGCGCGAGCGCGACCGTGTTTTTCAGTTCGGAGATGTGCGGGTTTTTGTGGATCCGAAGTCCTTCATCTATCTGCACGGGATGACCCTCGATTACCAGGAAACCCTGATGCAGCAGGGCTTCGTGTTCGTGAACCCGAACTCGACCAAGTCCTGCGGCTGCGGGAGTTCTTTCTCGTAGTAGAAGTGTGGCGCAGAAGTGTGGCGCGGACCTGCCCTGAGCGTAGTCGAAGCGGCCCCTCGCCCGCGAACAGGTCTGCCGAGGAATCAGGCTGGATGGTGAGGGCGGGCCGGGCGCTCGCCCTAAATTTTGTATGGCAAATTCGGAATCCAAATCGTCGTTGATCATTCCCGGACAAGCGCCCGGAGAGGCAACCCCAAGTTGCTGGTCCTGCGGCACCATGCGCGCGGTGCACTTCTGCAGTTCGTGCGGCAAAGTGCAGCCGCCAGTCCCGGTGGACTATTTCACCTTTTTCGGATTTCCGCGCAAGCTCAACCTTGACACAGCCGAACTGGAAAAAGAGTTTTACGCGCTGAGCCGCCGGCTCCATCCTGACGTATTCGGGCAGGCTGGCACCCAGGAACGTGCCTGGAGCCTGGAACAAAGTTCCATGCTCAACGACGCGTACCGCACGCTGAAAGATCCGATCAAGCGCACGGAGTACCTGTTGCGGCTCGAAGGCGTCGAACTGGAAGAGCAATCGAAACAGGCGACGGAAAAGGCTCGCGCTACCGGGGAATTGAAGAAGCAGGTCGTGCCTCCCGATCTTTTGGAGGAACTCTTCGAACTCAACATGCATCTGGAAGAACTCCGAGACCAGAAAAAGAAGGGCGAAGACGACCCCGCTTTGCTTGAGGAAATCGGCAAGGCCAAGCTTTCGCTGGAAGAAAAATACGACGCGCTGTTCAACGAGCTCAAGACCGAGTGGAACGAGTGGGACAAATCCGTGGACAACGGAACCGAAGCCGACCGGCGGAAGGTCCTCGACGCGATGCTGGATGTGCTGAACCGCAGGAACTATGTCCGGAACCTGGTACGGGACGTGAATGAGGCATTGGAATAGCATTTGGTAATTTGGTAATCGGGTAATTTACAACTCGCTGAAGCCGATTGCCTTCAAATTCCCAAATTACCCGATTACAAAATTACCAAATGGCTACTGACCACATCGTCGGCATCGATCTCGGCACCACGAACTCGCTCGTGGCCTACATGCAGGGGGATACGCCTGTCGTCATCCCCGGGGAAGACGGACTGAACCTTGTGCCTTCGGTGGTGGCGCTCGACGAGAAGAACCAGATCATAGTGGGTAACGCCGCGCGCAGGTATCTGATCGAAACGCCGGAGCGGGCGGTTTACTCGATCAAGCGCCTCATGGGGCGCGGCGTCGAGGATATACAGGACGAACTGAAGCTGTTCCCGTTCCAGTTGGCGGACGACTTGCAGTCAGGGGAAGTTATCCGTATCAAGCTGGGTGAAAAAACATTCACGCCGCCGGAACTCTCGGCCTTCATCCTGCGTCAACTGAAGCGCAATGCCGAGCGGTTTTTCGGAGCGCCCGTAACCCACGCGGTCATCACCGTGCCCGCATATTTTAATGACGCGCAGCGCCAGGCGACGAAAGATGCCGGTCGCATCGCCGGGCTGAATGTGCTGCGACTGGTCAACGAACCGACGGCAGCATCGCTCGCTTACGGGCTGGACAAGAAGAAGCACGGCATTATTGTGGTTTACGATCTGGGCGGCGGCACGTTCGACATCTCGATTCTCAAGCTGCACGACGGCATTTTCGAGGTGATTTCGACCAACGGCGACACGCATCTCGGCGGAGACGATATCGATAATCTCCTGATCGCGATCGCGCTCGACGACATTCGCGGCGAACTGGGACTCGATGTACGGCGCAGCGGCGAAGCCGTGCAGCGCATCCGCCAGGCCGTTATTGAGGCCAAGATTGCTCTTTCGTCGCAGCCCGCGGCGAAGCTCAATGTCGATTTGCCCGGCGGAAAGAAGTATCAGCGCGAGATTTCACTCGAAGTTTTCGAGCAGATGATCCAACCGATCATTGACCGCACCGTCGGTCCCTGCAAGCAGGCACTCAAAGACGCAGGCTTGAAGCCCGAACAAATCGACGAGGTCGTGCTGGTCGGGGGCTCCACGCGCATTCCAAAGGTGCGGCGGTTGGTGCAGGATCTGTTTGCACGCGTGCCGCACACGGATTTGAATCCGGACGAAGTGGTTGCGCTCGGCGCGGCCGTGCAGGCGAACATTCTAGGCGGCGGCTCCGAAATCACGAAAGAGATGCTGTTACTCGACGTGACCCCGCTTTCTCTGGGAATTGAAGTAGCCGGCGGCGTGACCGATAAAATCATTCTGCGCAACTCGACGGTGCCAGCTTCGGCAACGCAGTACTACACGACCCAGGTAGATGGCCAGACCAACGTCGCGATTCACGTGCTGCAAGGCGAACGCGAACTGGCGCGGGATTGCCGGTCGCTGGCGCGATTCGACCTGAAGGGCGTTCCACCCATGCCCGCCGGCCTGCCGCGCATTGAAGTGAAGTTTCTGATCGACGCCAACGGCATTTTGCGCGTCTCGGCGCGCGAGCAGCGCAGCGGAAAAGAAGCTGAAATCGACGTCCAGCCCACTTACGGCCTCACCGACGATCAGGTCGAGAACATGCTGCTCGAATCGTTCGACTACGCGGAAGAAGATTTCCGGCAACGGCAGGTCATTGAAGCGCGGCGCGAAGCAGACACGATCCTGACGGCGCTCGCGAAAGGAAAGAAGAATCAGGCCTGGCAGGAACTCACCAACGACGAACGCCGCAACGTCGAGACGCTGGAGAACGCTCTTTTTGCGGTAAAGGATGGCGATGACTATCACGCGATCCGCGGGGGCATTGACGCGCTGAACGAGGCCACGATGCGTTTGGCGGAATTGATGATGGATACTGCTGTCTCGACCGCGCTCAAGGGAAAAGCCATGGACGACACCGATCTGGCGGAAGGGCCGCAGTCCGGCCATCCGATGGCGAAAGCCGAATTTGAATAGGTTCCAACGTTGCAAGGTTTCAATGTTTCAATGTTTCAACGTAAAACCCTCGCTTGCCACTTTGAAACATTGAAACCTTGAAACATGGGGTTCTAACATGTCTGAAGAAAAAACGCAGGGAACCGGAACAACCACAGTGGATGCTCCCGATGAAAACACGGTTCAGGTCACCTTCCTTCCGGAAGGCAAGACGGTGACCTTCGAACACGGCAAGCTGCCTTATAAAGACCATGGCAAAGAAGAGTCTCTGCTCGATGTAGCGCTGAACTTCGGCATTCATCTCGATCATGCTTGCGGAGGAAACTGCGCCTGCACGACCTGCCACATCTGGGTAAGAGAAGGCGCAGACCTGATCTCGGAGATGGAAGATGACGAAGCCGACAAGCTCGACATGGCCGCCGATCTTCAGTTAAACTCGCGCCTCGGATGCCAGACCGTGATCAAGAAGCCGGGCAAGGTGGTCGTGGAGATTCCGGCGTGGAACCGGAATTACGTTTCGGAAGAGCATTAAGAGCCAGGTTTCAGAGTTTCAAGGTTTCAAAGAAACTAGCAAAAGCTCGGCGATCCGAACCGTGACGAATTTTTGAAACTCTGAACCCTTGAAACTTTGAAACCTCGCTTTGGAGCCATTCATGCCAAAAGAACTCACCTGGAGCGATTCTGACGACATCGGGATTCTGCTCTCTGAAACCCATCCGGAACTGGACCCGCTCGCGGTCCGTTTCACCGACCTGCACAAATATGTGATCGCTCTCCCCGACTTCAAAGACGACCCCGCGACGTCGAACGAAGCCAAGCTGGAAGCAATCCAGATGGCGTGGCATGCGGAGGTTCTCGACCGAACGCAGGGATAGCCTCAAAAGCCCAGCACCGCAAACTCAGCGGACGGCCACCACACTCGGAGCCGCATCTTCCACGCTCGCCGCGCGTAGAAACTTGGCCGCCTCTTCGGGCGGTGTGGGATTGATGTAGAAACCGGTTCCCCACTCAAATCCCGCCGTCTTGGTCAGCTTGGGCATGAATTCGATGTGCCAGTGATAGTACTCGTTGGTCGGCTCCTGCACCGGCGACGTGTGGACGACCAGGTTGTACGGTGGGTTGTCGAGCACGCGGTCCGCTTTCATCAGCAGCAGCTTGAGCGCTCTCGCGAGATTTTCAAACAATTGCGACGACGAGTTCTCGAAGGCAGATTCGTGGCGCTTGGGGAGGATCCAGGTTTCAAACGGAAACCGCGGAGCATAGGGGGCGAGAGTCAGAAAATCTTCGTTCTCAGCCACGACTCGGGTGCCGTTGTCGATGTCCTGGCGGATGGCGTCGCAGAAGACGCAGCGCTCTTTGTAGATGTAATACTGTTTGGCTCCCTCCAGTTCCTCAGCCACGTAAATGGGCAGAATCGGCAACGCGATCAGCTGCGAGTGGGCGTGCTCGAGCGAGGCGCCGGCTGCTTCTCCGTGGTTCTTGAAGAGCAGAATGTACTTGAAGCGCCGGTCTTTCTTGAGATCGAGAATGCGATCGCGGAAGGCCCATAGAACGTCTTCGATTCTTTTCGCGGGAAGCGAGGCCAGGGTGGCATTGTGGTCGGGCGTTTCGATGACGACTTCGTGGGCGCCGATGCCATTCATCTTGTCAAACATGCCCTCGGCCTGCTTATTCAAATTGCCTTCAATGCCGAGCGCCGGGAACTTGTTCGGAACGACGCGGACCGTCCAACCCGGACTGTCTTTCTGAGGAGTATTGCCGTTGGTGCTGGGGCGATACGCCAGGATCTCCGGCGGGGTCTTGCTTTCATTGCCATAACAGAAGGGACAGAATCCGCCCTTGATCTTCACAGGCTCGCGCACAAAATCGGTAGGCCGCTTGGCGCGATCCGTGGAAATGATCACCCACCGGCCCACGATGGGGTCTTTTCTCAGTTCAGGCACGTACTAAATCCTTTCAGGAGGAGTCTGCGAATCCACGATTGTACGATACGGAAAACGCATTTTGAAACAACTCGAATGCCGGTCGGCTGCGGCCACGCTCATAGTATACGGCGAGCACGTCGAACCGCCACTGGCACGAAGGGGGCATCTGCCGCAGGAAGTCGCGGGCGACCAGCGATAACTCCCTTTGTTTAGCGCGATCTACGGCGGCTTCGGCGGGCTTGACGTAGCGCGTCGTCCGAGTTTTCACTTCGATAAAACACAGGACGTCCCGATCCCAGCCGACGAGATCCAGTTCACCGCGATGGTGCGGGGAGCGGTAGTTGCGCGCGATGATCGTGTAGCCGCGCCGGCGAAGGTAGAAATAAGCGTCCTCCTCGCCGCGTCGGCCGGTACGCTGGTGCGCTGGCGTGTCCTCCGGCGCAAGCGTTCTTGCTGCCAGCCAGTCCAGTGCGCGTAGTGTGACTTGCGTCGGGCGTCCGCCAAACATGGAAAACTCCATCTTCATCCTAGCTTGGACCACACCGCACGTTATGTGATCCTCATCACCGCGCGTCCGGTACAATTCGGTCGTTCGCACAGAGACGCGGCTAGCCGCGTCTCTACGGCATGAAGCTAACCACATCCCCGACGCGAATCGTACCTTGCGTGAGAATCTGCGCCCGCAATCCCCCGCGGTGAAGCAGGCCCTTGAGCACCGGCTTCCCCGTCACTTTCTGCAAGTGATCGCAGGGCTCGCACAGTCGGATGCCACGAATGCGCACATCGCCGATGGCAAACTCCTTGCCCACCAGGTGATTCAGCGGTACGTTGCGAGTCACGATGTTGCGGCGAGCTTCACCGGCAGTAAGCTCGACGTGATAGTCCCGCCGCAGCGCCTCAATCGCCTCCGCCTCAATCAGCGTGAGTTCGTAATCCGGCTCGGGCTTGTAGAAAGTTCCCAGCTTCAGCGCGTATCGGTCACCCTCAAGCCCCGCGCCCGGAATCGCCACCGCTTGAGCAACAGCTTGCGGCGGCCCTTGAGCAGCGGAGGCGATATGAATCGATTCCACAGTTCCGTTCCACATTGCGCACCTCCGGCGATTACGCGCCCTTCTCGACGATGGCGATCGACTCTTCCAGCGCAGCGATGGCAACGTCGGCTTCGTCCTTGGTAACGATCAGCGGCGGCGCGATGCGAATCGTGCTCGGACCGCAGCCTAGAAACAGAATGCCGCGCTCGAACGCCTGCTCCACGATGCGATCGCGTTCGCTGGCGCCGTACTCGCGTGTTTTCTGATCTTTCACGATCTCGACGCCGATCATCAGGCCGCGTCCGCGGACGTCGCCGACGATCTTGTGCTTCTTCGGCCAGTCCGCCATGCGTTTCAGCATGTGGCCGCCGACCTCCTGTGAGTTCCTGAGCAGCCCTTCTTTTTCGATCACATCGAGCGTGGCCAGCGCCGCGGCAATGCAGACCGGGTTGCCGCCGAAAGTCGACGCGTGCGAGCCGGGAATCCAGTCCATGATGTCGGCCTTGCTCATGGTGATGCCGAGCGGCATCCCGGAGGCAATGCCCTTCGCGATGCAAACGATGTCGGGATGCACGCCAGTGTGTTCGACCGCAAACCATTTGCCGGTGCGGCCGATGCCAGTCTGGACTTCGTCCAGCACCAGCAGGATGCCGTGTTTGTCGCAGATGCGGCGCAGTTCCTGCATGAAGATCGTCGGAGCGATGACGTATCCGCCTTCGCCCTGAATCGGCTCGACAAAAATGGCCGCGACTTCTTCCGGCGCAAGGAGGGTCTTAAACAGTTTGTCTTCGATGAAGCGTGCGCAACCGAGAGCCAATTTCTCGGCATCCTGCGGACCGCCCGCACAGCCCCGATACACATCGGGATAGCGCACGTGCGTAACTCCCGGCACGAGCGGCGAGAAGCGGCGCTTCTGCTGCGGCTTTGAGGCCGTCAGCGAGAGCGCGCCCATGGTCCGTCCGTGGAAAGCGCCCAGAAAGGCGATGATGTGCTGCCGCTTGGTGTGATACCGCGCCAGCTTCAAAGCGCCCTCGATAGCTTCGGCGCCGGAGTTTCCGTAATAAATCTTATGCGGCCCCGGCATCGGCGCGATCTTGGACAGCCGCTCGGCCAGCGTCACCATGCCCTCGTAATAGAAGTCGGTGCCCGACATGTGGATCAGTTCGCCCGCCTGCTTCTGAATGGCGGCAACCACTTCCGGATGGCAATGGCCGGTCGAGGTCACGGCAATCCCCGCGGAAAAATCGAAGAACTCATTGCCATCCACGTCTTCGACTACAATGCCGCGGCCGCGCTTGGCAACCATCGGATACGAGCGCGTGTAGGAAGGTGAAATGTACTTCTCATCGCCCGCGAGAATGCGCTTGGCATTAGGGCCAGGAATCGCAGTCTTGAGCTTGGGACCGACAGTCAAAGTCTTGGTGGTCATGAGATCCTCCAGATCGGTTCGTAGTTCTCGGTTTCCGGTTCTCAGCGATTTTTCAGGGCCAGTGTCCCCTGAGATAAGCTGCTTTGGCAAAGGCTAAAAGCGAACAGCGAAGAGCGAACAACACAGAGCGATTAGCGAAGCCAGGAGAGGAAACAATAATTAGTCGCAGCCAAAGAGATTGGCGCGCACGTGGGAAGGCAGAACGGAAAGGTACCGGCGGGGACAAGCGCGTCCCTCGATCCAGCACGTCTGGAGAGGCGAAATGTAGCCGTTCGAGCGCATAGCAACTGTTAACATTATATCTCGGGTTTGATCACCGCGTAACCCCCAAAAGGACGCCTCCACGGAGCCGACTTGATCGCCACGAACCACGTAGGGACGGCCGCCCCCGGCTATCCAAGCCGGAGGCGCAATCAGCAGGTGGTCGCCCGCGTTTCAACGTCCGCCAATTGCCATTCCCGATTCCAGCCCTCGGATAACTCTCCCACCAACCGCAAGATGCGTTAATCTGCGAAGGATGCGTCTGCTGCGTTTTTTCCGGCCATCACACCAGCACACCGCGTTTTCGGCGACGCTGCTGCTGATGACGACCATCACGCTCTCGCGCGTGATCGGATACATCCGCGAGGCCTACATCGCCTACGCCTTCGGCGCCGGACAGCAAACCGACGCCTACGTCGCCGCTTTCACCCTGCCCGACTGGCTCAACTACATCGTCGCCGGTGGCACCGCCTCGATCACGTTTATCTCCATCTATACCCGGTTTCTGGCGGACAAGCGCGAGCAGGATGCGCAGAAAACATTCTCAATCATCATTACCGTGATGACCACCGTGCTGGTCGCTGGCACCATCCTGGCCGAGATCTTCACGCCTCAGTTCGCCGGTTGGATGTTCCACGGCTTCACGCCGGAGCAGATGCGGCTCTGCGTTCATCTCACGCGCATCCTGCTGCCGGCGCAGATCTTCTTTTATGTTGGAGGAGTCGTTTCGGCGGTGTTGCTCTCGCACCGTCTGTTCCTGTTGCCGGCATTCGGTCCGCTGATCTACAACGTGTTCATCATCGCCGGAGGAGTGATCGCCGGGCGCCAGATGGGGATCGCGTCCCTCGCCTTCGGCGCGCTCGCCGGCAGCATCGCGGGACCATTTCTGATCAACGCGCTCGGCGCCGCCAAAATTGGCACCGGATACCGCCCGTCGTTCGATCTGAAGAATCCCGCATTCCGCGAGTGGGTGCGGCTTTCCATCCCGCTGATGCTGGGCGTCTCGCTGGTCACCGCCGACGACTGGATCCTCCGTTACTTTGCATCGAGCGGGATCGGCGACATCGCGCGGCTGAACTATGCCAAGCGTCTCTTCGCAGTTCCCATCGCAATTCTCGGACAGGCTGCCGGCCAGGCGTCGCTCCCTTTTTTCTCGCGCCTGTTCGGAGAAAAAAAGTTCGAGGAATTCGCCGCCACCGTGAACGGTTCGGTCTATCGCATCACGGCCGCCTCTCTGCTCCTGACCGGCTGGATGATGGCCATTGCCGTCCCTCTCATCGACCTCGTCTATCGCCGCGGGCACTTCACCTTGGCGGATTCCGAATCCACCGCCCTTTATTTTTTCTGGTTTTCGCTCTCGCTGGCTTTGTGGTCCAGTCAAGCACTTTATGCCCGCGCGTTTTATGCTTCGGGCAACACGCTGACCCCGATGATCGCCACCAGCCTCATCACTCTCGCTTCTCTACCCATGTACGCGCTGTTTTTTCGGACGCTGTCGGTCACCGGACTGGCCATCGCCTCCGACTTCGGAATCACCGCCAACGCCCTGGCCATAGCGCTGCTCCTGCATATTCGCGGCATGGTACCGCTCGGAGGCATGAACTGGAAAGAATTATCGAAGGCTGCTCTCGTGGGCGCTGTTTCCGGCGGTTTGAGTTATGAAGTCATGCGTACCATCTCGCTCGATGGCAGCCGCCGCGCCGATCTGCTAGCGCTCGCGCTCGGCACCTTGACCTGGGCTGCAGCCGTTGCCGCAGGACTCTGGTTGTTGCGTTCGGAATTACCGGCAGATCTGCGCGGGAAAAGATCCGCTACTCTCCCGAGCCTCGCCGAAGGCCAAGCCGCGGAAACCATGGCTACCGGCAAAGAACCGTGAGCGCGCTGTTCGTCGTTCCCTGTTCGCTATTCGTCGTTCGCTATGCGATTTCGCAGCGCTTTGCAGAGGACAAAACAAACGGGCCCCAAATGAGGCCCGTCTCCTAACCATCTTTGCCGCCGATCATCCATCAGCGAACAGCGAACGCCGAATAGCGGTATTACGCGAACGACGAACAGCGGTTCTACGCCCGCGCCGCAATCGCCGGTTCCGGCGACGCTGTCGCAACACTCTTCGTCACTTCTTCCGGCTTCGCGTCAGCCTTCCCCGCTTTGCGAATGTCGATTCCGCCCTTGAAGAAGGCGCCGTCTTCAATCGAGATGCGCGCCGCCACCACGTCGCCGGTGAGCGAACCGTCGCTGCGAATATCTACCCGGTCGCTCGCGGTCAGGTTGCCCCGCACCTTGCCGAGCACCACGATTTCCCGCGCGTTGATGTTGGCCGCGACCACTCCATTGCGGCCGATCGTTACGCGATTGCCGGAGAGGTTGATCGATCCCTCCACCCGGCCGTCAATATATAAAGACTCGGAACCGGTGACTTCACCTTTAATCACCAGCGACTTGCCAATCGTGGCTTGGTCCGAAGTAGTGGTCGTAACCGGGCGCGGCACAGCCGCGGGCTCGCTCGTGCTCATATTCATGCTCGGTGCCGTCGTCGCCGCCGTGCTCGGACGCTCCGGCTCAGTTGGCCGGCCAGGTGTCGCAGGTTGATTCGTGGGCTTCCACATTGTCGTCGAAATCCTTTCCTTTATTAAGGGATTCTGAATCACCGCCGCATTTCGGGGGCCAAATTGAATTGTACTCCTCAGTAAACGCCCTGCCCTGTGGAAATCCAGCTTTCCTTATTGATTTTCATAGTTCCCCCCGTGGCTCCCTCAGCGACCGCACCATCACCCGTGCCTCCGATTGTGTAAGGCCTGCCCGCCCTGCGGTAATTCTTCTATCGCGATACTATGGTGCCGTGGGGCACAACCAAACCGTGTGCCATCCCTGACGAGGAATCCATGACTTTAACCGCGACGACTTCAACCGCGACCGCCTCCCTCCGGCCCCAGCCCGGAGAATACGATCCCTACTGCGAGAAATATCTCTCCCTGATCCAGGGCAATGACATTCTTGTCACTTTGGACGAACAGCGCCGCCAGATGGTTCTGCTGCTCTCGGGCTGCACCGAGGCCGACGGCGATCTCCGCTACGCGCCCGAGAAGTGGAGCCTGAAAGAAGTTCTTGGCCACATCAACGATACCGAGCGCATCATGAGCTACCGTGCCCTGCGCATTTCGCGCGGCGACGCGACTCCGATCGAAGGCTTCGAGCAGGACGACTACGTCCGCAATGGTCCGTTCGGGCGCCGTCTGCTGGCCGACTTGATCGAGGACTACATCGCCGTGCGCCGCGCCACCGTTTCGCTGTTTCGCAATCTCGACGAGGCCGCCTGGACCCGCCGCGGCGTCGCCAACAAGAACGAGGTAACGGTGCGCGCCCTAGCCTGCATCATCGCCGGACACGAACTGCATCATCGAAGAATTATTGAGGAGAAGTATTTGAAATAGAGATTTTGTAATTTGGTAATCGGGTAATATTGCAATTTAAAACCCGGCTGAAGGCGAGGCTTTCAGATTGCCAAATTACCCGATTACAAAATTACAAAATGAGTTTTCCGCTCTCCGACTCCGCCATCCTCCGCCACATCGCCCGCCAGCCCAAGCAGACGGCGAGCCATAAGCAGCTCTTGCGCGAACTCGGCGTGAAAGGCGAGGCGCGCCGTGAATTAACCGACCGCCTGTACGCACTCGTCAGCAAAGGAGAACTGCTGCAAGTCGACTCCGAGCGCTACGCCATTCCGCAGGCCGCCAAGGGACGCAACCTGCTTGTCGGCCGCCTGACCATGCATCGCGACGGCTTCGGCTTCGTGATTCCCGAAGCCACTTCGCTTGATGCCAGTCTGAAGGCCCGCCTCGCCGGCGATGTCTTCATTCCTCCGCACGCCACCGGATCCTCCATGCACGGCGACCGCGTCCTGGTCGAAGTCTCCGCCGTCCGCACCGATGGCCGCGCCGAAGGCCGCATCATCCGCTCACTGTCGCGTGCGCATCCGACCGTCGTCGGCATCTTCCACTACGGAAACCGCCACAACTACGTCAAGCCCATCGACGAAAAAGTGACGCAGGAAATCGTCATCCCGCCGGGAATGGAGTATCCGGAATCCTCTGTGTCCTCTGTGCCCCCTGCGGTTCACTCAGAAAAATCCCAACCACAGGGGACACAGAGGGCACAGAAAAAGAAATCTCTGGATCGCGTCATCGGCGACGAAGCCGCACGCCACACCGACTGGCACGATCTCGACGGCGTAGTCGTCGATGTCGAAATCACCGACTGGCCAAGCGCCACGCAGAATCCGCGCGGCCGCGTGATCGAAATTCTCGGCGAAGAAAACGACTTCGGCGTCGACGTCGAGATCATGATCCGCAAGTTTCACCTGCCTCATCGCTTCCCGCCGGAAGTGATAGAAGAAGCCCAAGCCATCGCATCCGACATTCCCGCCGACGCATTGCGTCACCGCCGCGACTGCCGTGCGCTTCCCATCGTCACCATCGATGGCGAAACCGCTCGCGATTTCGACGACGCCGTCCACGTCCGTCAACTGGAAAACGGCAACTATGAACTGCAGGTCCACATCGCCGACGTCGCCGAATACGTAACCCCCAACTCGCCGCTCGATCAGGAAGCACGTCTGCGTGGCACCAGCGTCTATTTCCCCGACCGCGCCGTCCCCATGCTGCCGCTCGAACTCTCGACCGACATTTGCAGCCTGCGCCCGCAACTGGACCGTCTCGTGCTCTCCTGCACCATGGAGATTGACCACCACGGCGAGATCGCTGGCTATGAAATCAACGAGGGCGTGATCCGGTCCGCCGACCGCATGACCTATACCGCCGTGAATGCCGTCATCGAAGGAGACGCCGCCGCGCGCCGGCAATACGCAGCCCAAATCGAGCACTTCGAACGCATGCGCGATCTTGCAATGATCCTGAACCGCAAGCGCAAACGTCGAGGATCGATCGATTTCGATCTCCCCGAAGCGATCATCGAGTTTGACGAACTCGGAATGATGAAAAGCATCACAAGATCGGAGCGCAACGTCGCCCACCGGCTCATCGAAGAATTCATGCTCTCGGCGAACGAGTGCGTAGCGCACTATCTCGAAAATAAACGCATCGCCTCGCTCTACCGCATCCACGAAAAGCCCGACGCTAAACGTGTGTACGACTTCGAAGTCATCGCCGCCACTTTCGGATACTCGCTCGGCGTAGGCGCGTTGCCCATCCAGCGCATGCAACTCAAAGCCGATCGCCGCGACGCCCGTGGCACCGGCAAACGTGTCCGTGAAATCGAAGTGCCCAAGGAAATCCACATCACCCCGCGCATGTATCAGAAACTCACGGAGAAGATTGCAGGCAAGCCGGAAGAGAGGATCCTGAGTTTCCTGATGCTGCGGTCGCTAAAACAAGCCCGCTACTCCGAAGAAAATCGAGGACACTTCGCCTTGGCCGCCACCACCTACACCCATTTCACTTCGCCCATCCGCCGCTATCCCGACCTGATCGTGCACCGGATACTGAAAGAAGTGCTGCGAGATTCGGCTGAGAAGATGGATGAAGAAGTACCGGTCGGAACGTCATCGGCACCTGCCCGATCCGTGGAAGAGCGCTCGTCTGTGCGCCCTTCCGTGGAAGAGCGGCCCTTCAGGGCCGCGTCCAGCGCCTCTTTGCAGGCCGCGGCTTTAGCCCCTGCCTCTCGCCCGCACAGAGAGGACCGGGAAGGGCACGACTTCAGTCGTGCCAATGAACGACCAGAAACAGCTGGGGCTTTAGCCCCTGAGGGCCCGCCGCCGTCGCCCTGGTCCAAGCGCCGCGACCGCGACGCGCATCAGCACGCGCTCGAACCCTTGGGCGGCCCGATCACGCTGGAAGAACTCCACAGCATTGCCGAGGAATCCAGCCAATCCGAACGCCGCGCCGACGACGCCGAGCGCGGCCTGATGGAATGGAAGAAAATGAAATTCATGGAGCACCGGATCGGAGAAGACTTCGACGGCCTCATCATCAGCGTGACCAAGTTCGGCTTCTTCGTGGAACTCACCGACCTCTTCGTCGAGGGCCTGGTGCCCCTCAACACACTCGCCGACGACCGTTACACCTATCACGAAGACACCCGCCAAATCATCGGCCAGCGCTCCCGCAAAACCTACAGCCTGGGTAATCGCGTGCGCGTGCTGGTGGACCGCATCGATCCTGTAGAGAAGAAAATCCAGTTCGCGGTGCTCGAAGAGCAGCCAAAGCCGTCAGGGAAGAGCCGGCGTAAGTGATCGCAGCCGCACTATCTCCACTCAGGAGCTTGTCGAAACACTTCAGGAATTGTCATCCCGACCCTGAGCGAAGCCGAAGGGGAGGGATCTGCAGTTTGCCGGAGATCAGCGAAAACTGCTGATTCTTAGCCGCGTTCGCTCTGTGGAACGCCGACGAAATGTTCTTTTCAAGAAGCTCTTAGGATTGTTTGGTTCTAAGAATGCCGACGATCCTGTATAGAATTGAGATGTGCAAGGGAGCGAATGACCATGCCAACACCGAGCGAACCGAAGCCCGAACAAAATCCAGTCCAGGCTGCAGAGCATATTGCCAGTGCTCACCAGATTCTGAAGGACCTGCAAAAGAAGGTCGGAGATCATCCCGAACTCGGCGAGGCCATAACGAAACTGGAGATGGCGCTCAACAGTCTAGCGATACGGACCGGCGGCCTGCTGTAGCAGCGAGCGCGTACTGCCCCCCGACCTGCTAGAATTCTCCTTCACCACTCTTGGCGCCTGCCTAGGAAGTCAGCTTCATGTCCAGCAATCCCACTCCAACTCCACGCACGCGCGTAGTGCGCGAACCGCAGCGGGCGGTTTACGACCGCGATGCCGTCAACCAGATCATCGACGAAGCTTTCGTTTGCCACGTCGGCTTCGTGGTGGACGGACAGCCGTACGTCATCCCCACTTCCTACGGACGCGACGGAAACGTGCTTTACATCCACGGCTCGCCCGCCAGCCGCATGCTGCGCAACCTCGATCAGGGCATCCCCGTCTGCATTACAGTTACGCTGGTCGATGGATTGGTGCTCGCCCGCTCCGTGTTCAATCACTCGATGAACTACCGCTCGGTGGTAATTCTCGGCACGGCAACGCTGGTTGATGATCCGGCAGAAAAACTCGCCGCCCTGCGTGCGCTGAGCGAGCATATCCTCCCCCATCGCTGGGACGACTCGCGCCAGCCCAACGAAAAGGAGCTGAAGACAACGTCAGTCCTGCGCCTTCCGATCAGTGAATTTTCCGCGAAAGTCCGCGTCGGCCCGCCCGTTGACGACGATAAGGACTACTCGTTCCCGACTTGGGCGGGAGTAATTCCGCTGGATATGAATTCGGGCACGCCGATCCCCGATGACCGCTGCAAGCAGGAACTGCCCGCCTACTTACAGAACTACTCGCGCAGCAGAAAGAAGCTTAGGTGATACCCAGTCGCCAGCCGCGAAGCGGCGGAACAGGAAAGCCCGGCACGTGAGTGCCGGGTAAGCGATGTGGGAGAACGCGAGTCCCGCCAGGGACGGCACCCCGCCTGTGCGTACGAACCCAAGCGGCGTCCCTACGGGACTCGGTCGCTTGCAATCGGGTGTCCCGGACTTACGTCCGGGTCTTTTCTATGCCGCCCAGCGCGGCTGGAGTCCTTCCCAAGCCGCTCAGTTCGGCAGCAGCAGCAGCTTCCCAGTCGTCTTCCGCCCTTCAAGGTCGCGGTGCGCCTGCTGCACTCCGGCCAGCGGATACACATGTTCAATCCGCAACTTAAGTTTGCCGTCGCGAATCATGCCGAAGACCGCTGCAGCGCGCTGCTGCAACTCCAGCGCAGTAGAAATGTAATTCCCCAGCGAAGGCCGCGTCAAAAAGATTGATCCCTTCTGCGTAAGCACCAGCGGATCAATCGGCGCGACCGCCCCGCTTGAGCCTCCAAAGAGCACCATCATGCCGCGCGGACGCAGCAAGTTCAGACCCTTGTCGAACGTCGTCTTGCCCACCGAGTCATACACCACATCCACGCCTTTGCCGCCGGTCAGCCGTTTCGTCTCCGCCTCAAAATCAGCCTGCGTATAAAGAATGACTTCGTCGGCTCCGGCCGCTCGCGCCAGCTTGGCTTTTTCATCGGTCGAAACCGTCGCAATCACGCGCACCCCAAGGTTGTGCGCCATCTGGACCAGCAGCAACCCAACTCCGCCGGCAGCCGCATGAATCAGCGCCGTCTCGCCTTTCTTCAGCGGATAAGTGTCATGAGAAAGGTAGTGCGCCGTCATCCCCTGCAGCATGGCGGCCGCAGCCTCGCGCTCTCCCACTCCCGCCGGAATCTTCACCAGACGGTCGGCCGGCACCGCTGCGTACTCGGCATAGCTCCCGGGGACCGATGTGTAAGCCACACGATCCCCGACCGCAACCTCGCCCACGTTGGAGCCGAGCGCCGAAACCACGCCCGCCGCTTCTTGTCCCAGAACAAACGGCAGCGGTGCCTTGTAACGGCCTTCGCGGTTATAGACATCAATAAAGTTGACGCCCGCCGCCTGTATCTTCACCACGGCTTCGTTCGATTTCGGCTGCGGAACCGGCAAGTCCACCAGTTCCATCACTTCCGGCCCACCTGTTTGCTTTACCTGTATGGCTTTCATATTTCCTTTCGATGATTCCGGCAGGCAAAAGACTCGTTGCCGGCAACCCATTCTCTGCAGAGTTCTCGGAAAAGTTCTCAGCAAAGAGCCGATGCCGCTTCCGCCCCGAGCGCCACTGCCCCCGTTTGCTATCACCCGCCAGGCTCGGGTAACATGGCCAACCGGTCCCCAAAGTAACGGGGGTAATGGGTCCTCTGTAGCGTTGACCCAACGAATTTTGCGATAGTACCATCTAATCAAGAACGCGGGGTTGCGCCCGGAAGCGGTTGCGGTAAGTTTTTGAAAATATGAGATTTTCTTCTCATCCGTATCTGGCGATCATTCTCTCCGCCCCGTTGGCGGCGACTCTCGCTTGCCAGAGCGCCCAGAAACCGCCTTCTTTCATGCCTCCCGCCCAGGCCCAGGCCCCAGCCCTAATCACGGCCAGTAGCCCGTCTGATCCGCACAAGCAAAAGCCCGACGCAGCCGCCGCTGAGCCCCAATCGAAGCCACCGGTGCCGCAGGCGCTTGAGGTCGATCCCGTAGGCGACCTGATCGCCCGCGTCGAAAAACAATACCAGGCAGGACAGGATAACTATCGCGCCGGGCACCTCCAAGCCGCCAAACAGAATTTCGACTCCGCTTTCAACCAACTGTTCGGCAGCGGATTCGATCTCCGCTCCAGTTCCGATGACCGCCTCGAGCGCGAACTCGACCGCATTCTCGACGGCATCAACAGCCTCGAACTCGCCGCCCTGCAGCAAGGCGACGGTTTTGCCGAGCAAAAGTCGGAGCCGGCGCCCATCGACGAGGCCAACGATCTCAACCCTCCGGTCGACGAAAACGTCAAGGCGAAAGCCGAAGCCGAGATCAAGTCCACCCATTCCGACCTCCCGCTGGTGATGACCGACCAGGTTGCCGGCTACATCAATTACTTTTCCACCCGCGGACGCGGCACCTTGGAACGCGCTCTGGCCCGCTCCGGCCGATACGAAGACATGATCCGCCGCACCCTGCGGGCAGAAGGCGTTCCCCAGGAACTGATCTATCTTGCCCAGGCTGAGTCCGGTTTTCATCCGCTGGCGGTTTCCCGCGCCGGCGCTCGCGGCATGTGGCAGTTCATGGGCAGCCGCGCCAAAGGCTACGGACTCGAGCGCAGCTGGTGGGTCGATGACCGGCAGGATCCCGAAAAGGCGACCCGTGCCGCCGCTCAACATTTGAAAGATCTCTACAACGAATTTGGAGACTGGTACCTGGCCATGGCCGCCTACAACTCGGGCCCCGGCACGGTCCAGGCCGCGGTCAAGCGCACCGGCTACGCCGATTTCTGGGAACTCTACCGCCGCAACGTGCTGCCCAAGGAAACCCGCAACTACGTCCCCATCATCGTGGCCGTAACCATCATGGCCAAGAATCCCGCGCAATACGGACTAGATTCGGTGGTGAAGGAAAAGCCGGTTCCCTACGACACGGTCAAGATCGGCTATCCCATCGATCTCCGCCTGGCCGCCGAGTGCGTGGATGCCACCACCTCCGACTTGCTCGACCTGAACCCCAGCCTGCTCCGGCAGACCACTCCGAGAGTTACTGAAAAAGATCGGGAATTCGAGCTCCACTTACCGGCCGGGACCGCCGGCAAATTCCAAATGGCGGTCGCCTCGATTCCAGCCGACAAGCGCGTCTGGTGGCGTTATCACAAAGTGCAAGGTGGAGAAACGCTGGCCTCGATCGCCCGCACCTATCACACGACTCCAAGAGCAATCGCCGAAGCCAATGACCTGAATGACGGACTGAACAACGGCGCGGTCGCACCCGAAACTCGCCTGATCATCCCAATCGCCGCGGGCAAACAGACCGGCACCAGCACCTACGCGCACGCCATCACACACTACAAAGTGCGCAAAGGCGATACGGTGGAGTCGGTAGCCCAGAATTTCGGCGTCTCCGCCAAAATGATTCGCAGTTGGAACCAAGTAAAAGGAAGCAGCTTAGCCGGAAGAAAGGTCTTGTATCTCCACCTTCCCGTCACTCGGGGAACAAGCGAAACACAGGTCGCCACGAAGCGTTCAGCCGGATCGCACCACCCTGCCGGAACCCAAACCGCCTCAGCCAGCCGGTCGTCCGTAGGAACATCCAACCGCGCGTCCAGCCGGTCGTCCAACCGCTCGTCCAAAGAAACTTCCAGCGCCGTCGTCCATCCCGCGATGAAGCATCACAAGGTCAAGCAAGGCGAAACCCTGTATTCAATCGCAACCTCGTACAACACCACAGTCTCAGCCCTGAAGCACGATAACCAGAATGTAGCAGCCCTGCGGCCGGGAATGATTCTCGTCATCCGCGATGTTCGCTAGAGCGAATTCACCATTGCTGTATCCCGCTCGTGTGGGGACGGACGCCCCCGCCCGTCCAAGCCGAGCGAAGCGCGGCAGCAGCCTCCGAAAAAACCCAGGCCTTGATTTTGTTTTGAAGGGGCGCGGCTTCAGCCTCCGAAAAAACCCAGGCCTTGATTTTGTTTTGAAGGGGCGCGGCTTCAGCCGCGCCGTAAGTTCCGCAACATCAAATGGCGGCTTCAGCCGCCGAGGCCAACCGCGCCGCGCCATCGCTTCACCGTAGAGACGGGGCTTGCCCCGTCTCCCGGGACGCCGCAATCTGTCCACCCGCCGACCCAACCAGCACCAAAGTGGCCTATGTACCTTTAGTCGAGAAAGGTAGATAATGATCCCGACCGAGGGGGTCATAGGGAAACCTATGGCCCTTTTTCTTGTGTGGAGCAGCATATATGAGGGGGCGTAAGAGGGGGCTACCGGGCCCACATTCGCGCCTAGTGTAATCCGAATACGGTGGCAACCCCCGTGTTCAGATTGGAGCAATATATGAACACCCCGAACCGAGCCAGGAGTCTCGACTGGAAACGGGCCGCGACCGTAGTTGCAGCCATTCTTGGCACCATAGCTAGCATAATAGCCATCCAAGACTATCGCGATAAACATCCAAGATATGATTTGTCCGGCACCTGGATAATCGAGAACACTGTCGAGCATTCTTCATATGGACCCTACCGGGGCGGTCAGATCACATTTAGGATCGCCTTCACTCAAAGCGGGACCGATCTTACTGGAGTTGGCGAGAAATGGACCGAATTTGGGCAGCAGGTCAGCGGGCGAGCCCACGCACCGATCAGAATCCAAGGGAAGATCGATGGCTCCCGGATCCACGCTACCTTCATTGAGCAGGGCGTGAGTCGGGAAACGTCCGGAGACTTCGACTGGAGGATATCGGACGATTCAGGTCGATGGGTCGGTACGTTTTCTTCAACCGCCGCCGCTTCTCAAGGTCCCAGCATCCTGAAGCGTTACAACAGCGTCTCGCCCTAAAACGCAAACGCCATTCTCGGGCGGGTAGCCCGTCCGATCGCAATCATATGAAATCTGAAGGGTGCCCCGCCCAAGCTCCGCTTGGGCGGGGATGTTACGCGGGCAGCCGCATTCCGACCGTCGGGAAGACAAACCTCACGCTTTCCCCTGGGTAACATTCATTCCTGGCCTGTACAGGAAAGGAATCGCAAATACTTCTTCGCCAACCTTTGCACCTTTCGATAAGAAGCCGATGGCCACAAGGTTCGCCACGATCCCTCTCCATTCCGCACCGAGAAGGCTCTGGAGCTTAGTCGAGTCGTAATCGGTCTTGCCTCCCGAAAATTTCTCTATGTCTTTCCAAAGATGCGGAAACTCGGCCTGAAGATAGGTCTGGCGCTTCCGCTTCGAAAGTTCCTCAAATCCGTACACAATTGCTGCCGCGCCAATGATCCGATCGGATGACCCTTCTGGTTCAGCTGTGCAAATATCTTGTTGTCTCTGCACCGCGCGAATCAGCAAATCGAGGACGTCCCGGGGAGTTACGACTCCGCGCCCGTCAGCGCACCGGTTCCATATCCAACGAATGGTGGGGCTCTGCCTGGAACCTCTAAAGACCGTGGCAGGAAATATCTTGTTGAAGCACTGCGCACGGTAGGAAGCACTTGCGTCCAACCTGTTGCGATCTATCTCCAGATACGTTGCGAGCGAGTCGTTAGCAACAAATCGCTTTACAACCATCGCAAGGATCTGATCTTGTGCCCAACGAAGAGTGTCCGCCTGACGCACCGTCACGTGCGTCAGCGCAGTAAAACCAGCGTCGGTTGCGACTACTTGCTCCAGCATGTCGTCGCGGAGGAACACCTTGACTCTAATGCTTGCAGAAGCGAAATAACGCATTGCGCGGAGAAGCGCCCGCAGTGCCGTCCTTTCCACGTCTGACCGCCGCGGAAATATCTCATCAAGCCGATCAACCATAAGCCAGAGCGATAACTGGCTTGCATCGAGGACGGCCTCAAGCCCTTCCTTGATGTCATTAACATATTTCGGTAGAGAGTGTTCGGGTGTTTCGTCTGTTTTCTGCGAATGTCCCAGTGTTCTTGAACCGAACAAGTCTAATTCCCACTCGCCGCTCTCATCTGGGGGGTGATACTTGAGCTTGGGCCGCCACGAGATCAGAACATGGAGCGACCACTCGAGAATATCCTTGAGGGATTTTCGAGCTTGAATCTCGGGAATTCTCGCGTTGGCACAAGCCACACGAAACTTCTGTATCTCTGTACCTGCCCCCTCGAGAAACTGGCGGTACCGTGCACCCTTTATAAATTGTTCGTGCGCAAGCGACACGAGATAGATGCACCAGAAGCTAACGAATTCCTCTTCCGAGAGCTGCGAGAACCGATCCGTAAAGGCGTGGAATACCGGGTCGCCCGGTGCTTGGATTCCGTGGGCCACAACCACCTTTCGTTCGCGCAAGAGAAGTTCTGGCAGAAAGTCCACGAAAATCCGAAATAGCGCGCTCTTACCAGAGCCCTTCGTGCCGGGGATGAGGTCCACACGGTCGCTGAGTAGATCAGAAAATGCTGAGGTCTCGATCCTGGCAGCTTCCAGGAGCGTGTCCGACTCGGCAACCGAAGACCCGAGGTTGAGCCCATGGAGCAGGGTCGATAAAACTTTATTTTGATGGGGCATTGCTAATTCTCCCACCGTCCTTGTCGCGGCAACAAGAGCGGAGAGTCGAAGCCCCTAGGCTCCGACAAGGGCTCGATAACAACTATCGCGTTACAAGCGTGCTGAACTCTTCTTTCATCACACCCAAACTGTGAGAGCCATCACAGACATCCAGCCCGACCGGTGCAACAATGTTCCCTGATTAGGGCAAGAACAAGGTGCAAGTGTGTCCGTCTCCAGAGACGGACCTCGAAGCCGCCCAAGCCCGTTTGCCAGTGGCTCTTTGATAAACATAAGGTGAGGCGATGAGCGGGCGTTCAGCCCGCTGCCGAAGCCCTGAAACACGAAGAGTCGAAGTTAAGCCCTTATTCCTGAGGATTTTCCATATAAGTGCTTATTTTTGAGGATTTTACGGAAACCTCCCGCTAACTCTATGATTCTAATATATCGAAAAAAAGGGGGGGGTAGGGGGTACCGCAAGAAACCGGTAAAAACCGATGAGCGAAAATTGCAGATTCCGAACGCAGATGTTATCCCATCAGTAACCCACCGTTGACGTTCAGCACATGCCCCGTGATGTAGGACGCATCGTCGGAAGCCAGAAAGCACACCGCGCTGGCAACATCCTCCGGCAAGCCGACCCGCCCCAGCGGAATCGACTTCACCGCATTCTGTTTGAATTCGTCACTCAGAACAGCCGTCATGCCGGTCTCAATAAATCCCGGAGCGACCGCGTTACAAGTAATATTGCGCGAAGCCACCTCGCGAGCCATAGCCATAGTCAGCCCGATCAGCCCCGCTTTCGAAGCCGCGTAGTTCGCCTGTCCCGCCTGACCCATCTGCCCGAACACGCTGGTGATGTTGACGATCCGTCCCCAGCGCTGCTTGAGCATCGAACCAATCGCCTGCTGGATGCACAGATACGCGGAAGTCAGATTCGTGTTCAGCACCGCGTCCCAGTCGGCGCGCTTCATGCGCATCACCAGTTGGTCGCGCGTGATGCCGGCGTTGTTCACCAGGATGTCGATCTTGCCGAATTGCGCAAGCGCCGACTTGATCCCGGACTTCACCTGCTCTTCCTCCGCCACGTCCATGACGAAAGCCGCCGCCTTGCCTCCAGCCGCCGTGATCTGCCCGACCAGTTCGTCGAGCTTCTGCCGATTGCGCGCTGCCACCGCGACGCTCGCGCCCTCCCGCGCCAGCGCCAGCGCGCAGGCATGACCGATACCCTGCGACGCTCCCGTAACCAGCGCGACTCGCCCCTCGAATTTCATGCGTGCTCCTTAGCAACCGAACTTAGGAACGGAAGATTATAAACGTTGCGGAAGCTCGAGGGCGGCTCTCGGCTGTCAGCTCTCAGCTCTCAGTTAGAGCAAAACCGGCTCTTGGCCCTTGGCTAAAGGCTAAGTGCCAACCGCTAAAAGCGGGTTTCGCTGATAGCTGATCGCTGATAGCTCGTAGCGGGTCTATGACCAATGAGAACGTCTCCTCACTAAAGTCCACTTCCCTCCCGCCGATATTCACAGAGGAGCGCACTCGCCCACCCGACTCTCGTGAATCGCTTCTTGTCGAGGTGGCATTGGGCTCATTCGGCTCCGCGTTGAAGCCTTCGGGACGAAACCTATGACTCTGCAAATGAAACGGATCGCCAGTTCCGGAGCCTCATGAGCCTCTCCAGTTCCCATTCGCCGGTGAAAGTCCTGATCGTGGACGACAGCTCCTTCATGCGCACCGCCCTTTCCCGCATGGTCGAATCCGACGACTCCCTGTGCGTCGTCGGCACCGCGCAAACCGGACTCGAAACGCTCGCAAAGATTGGCGCACTCCAGCCCGACGTCGTTACCCTCGACCTCGACATGCCCGGCCTCAGCGGTCTGGAAACCCTCAAGCGCGTCATGTCCGAATCGCCGCGCCCAGTCATCATCGTAAGCTCGACCGCCCGGCGCGGAGCCGAAGACACCCTCGAAGCGCTCGAACTCGGCGCCTTCGACTGCATCGCCAAGCAGCTCAGCTACGATTCCCTCGACGTCCTCAAAGTTCAGAACGAACTCGTCAGCAAGATCAAGGCTGCCGCCGGTCCCCGCCTGCTCGCTTCTCGCCTCTCCCGCCGCCTCGATTGCCCGCCCCTCCACCTTGCTCCCGCCCACCGTGCTCCAACCGCCACCGTAACCGTGCCTTCAATCATCGCCATCGGCACTTCCACCGGCGGCCCCAAAGCTTTGCAGGAAGTCCTCTCCACCCTTCCCGCCGACCTCTCTGCCGCTATCCTCATCGTGCAGCACATGCCGATCGGATTTATCGGACCCTTGGCCAAGCGCCTCAACGATCTCTGCCCGCTGAAAGTGCATGAAGCCGAAGCAGGCGACCTCATCACTGCCGGTCACGTCTACTTTGCTCCGACCGGCAAGCACCTCACCGTTCGCCGCCGCTCTTCCTCCGAGGTTGCTCTGCGCCTCTCGCTCTTGCCCAGCAACCTTCTCAACATTCCTTCGGTGGACGTCATGATGTCTTCCGTCGCCGAAGTTTTTCATTCCTCCGCCATGGGAATCATCCTGACCGGCATGGGCGACGACGGTGCCCTTGGAATGCAGGCCATCTTCCGCGAGGGCGGACTCACCCTCGGCCAGGACCAAGCCTCCTGCGTCGTCTACGGAATGCCGCGCTCCTGTGCGGAAATGGGAGTGCTGAACCAGGTCGTGCCTCTGCCCGATATCCCGCGCCAGATCCTCGCCGCCCTCCGTTACCGCAAACCTCACTAGTGTCCCGAGTCAGAGTTCGTTGATTAATTCGGGAGGCTGCGATGAGGTGCAGGTCGCGTGCCTCAGGGGCTAAAGCCCATATCTTGAAGCACACTTTGCGGCGCGGCTGAAGCCGCACCCTTTCAAAGCCTTTGATTTTATTGAATGAATTTCCGACTCAGGAACACTAGCCCGCTTGCGTTGCCGCCCGCCCCAGCGACACCGCCCCAAGAATCTTTTCGATCTTCTCGACCAGCGTTCGCCGCGAATAGGGCTTCGCCAGAAAATACGTGCGCGACTCGGGCGCTTCCGTCTCGTACTCCGGGTTGCCGTAACCCGACGTCACCAGCACCACAACCTCTGGTGAATGCTCACGCAGATCTTGCCCCAGTTGCAGTCCCGTCCGTCCAGGAAGCACCATGTCCGTCATCACCAGATCGATTCCCCGCTTGCGCTCTTCGTAAACCTGCATGGCATCTCGCGCATCCTCGGCCGGCAGAACTTCAAAGCCCGCGCTCTCCAGAATGCTGCAAGTCGCCTCCCGCACAAAAGGCTCGTCCTCAACCAGAAGAATAGTGCGCCGCCGGGGCCGATCGTTCGCGTATGCATAGGGCTGAAGATTCATACCATCCTCCGATTCACTTTGACAACTCTTCTCCTAGCAATCGCATGGCCTCGCCGCCTCCGCAAAAACGGCGGGCTCCGCACCAATGTCTGTCATTCGGAATATCGTTCGGAATATTGTCGGAATCTACTTCGGCGCGCTGAGAATCGTCTGCTTCGGATCGAGCACAATCTTGCGCACGTCGCTCGGCGCGATCAGCCGAAACCCAGTCTCCCGGCCATCCGCCAGCATTTCGCCCAGAAAAACCAGCGCGTTACCCGCCGTCGTCGCATACAGCGGAACCGCCGTCACCAGATCGTCGGGTGCGTCCTTTTGTACGATCACGCCTGCAACCGTGGTCACCCCAGTCTTCTCCGTGATACGAATCTCGCGCGCTTCCAGCTCCGGGATCGCCGTCCCTTCGATCCAACCTTCCAAAAACCAGTCCAGCTTGTGACGATTCTCGTACCAAAGTGGGCGCGGCAGTTCCTCTTCGAAAACTTGCATCAGTTCCTGCGTGCTTATGCTCTTCCCCGCATAGCGCTCCCTGATTTTCCGCAGCGCGCGGAAGAACGGCTCTTCTGAACTCGCCCCCGAATTGGCCCGCCCTTTCCGGGAACGGGATGCCGCTTCGGAATCGCGCAGCATCGAACGCAGCATGTGAAACAGCCACGTCCCTCTTTCGTAGCTGATCGCATCGTATCCCCGGGGAAAATGCGACGACTCCAGCCGTTGCCCCAGCGTCACCGGTCCAGCGTCGCGCAGCCGCTCTCCATCTTTGTTCTTGCTCAGAAGATCCCGGCGATACTTTTCGAGAACCTGCCGGAATTGCGCCGGGTTCTGTTGCTCCAGCATCAACAGCGACGCATAGTTCGCCAGACCTTCCGCAATCCACTGATCGCGATAACTCTTCCACCCCACCAGATCGCCCCACCATTGATGCGCCGTCTCGTGCACCAGAACCTGTGTGTCGAGCGCACGAGTCACCGGGTCAAGACGCAGATCCGTCTGCTCCTGCGGGCTCAGAAACGCGAAGCTCGACAGGAACACCAGCCCCGGCCAGCCCTGGCTTAAATTCCCCGGCATCTGCGTCAGCGCCAGCGAACCATACGGATACGGCCCAAACCACTGCGAGAAACTCCCGATTGCCTTCGCCGCCCTGTCCGCCACCGCTTGCACATCGTGCGCCGGCGACGGAGGCGGCGGAGTCACAATGATCGGCACCATCGATCTCGATCTCTGCGGGGAAGCGCCGGGAAAAACCGGCTGCTCAATCACCTCCGCCTGCGCCTTCGGAAACGATTTCTCCACCCCCTTCGTGCCGTACGCCTCCACCAGAATGTTGCCCGCCCTCGCCTCCGCCCGAACGTACTTGCCCAGGTTGAACCCCGCCACCGGAATCGGCCGCTCTGAGGTCCACCGCGAAACTTTCTCCGCCCCGGCTTCCCGGTTCGTTCCCGCTTCGTCTTCGTCGCTGCCCGCGCGTGCGATCTGTTTTCCCGTCGCCACCAGCGTCCAGTTCGCCGGATAATGAAACTCCATCTCAAACTGCGCCGGACTCAAACCGAAATTCGGATACCACGTGCCGCGCTCGCCCACATACAGCAATCCGTTCCCCGCCTCCGACAAAACCTCGCCCGCATAACTGAAGCGCAGTTTCAATTCCTGCCCGGGCACAAGCGGAGCAGGAAACACCAGCGCCACCAGATCATTCCCTTTTCGCTGCAACTGCGTTCCTTCGAGCGCCTGGTTCTGGATGAAGTCCACCGCCCGCCCATCCGCCTCGACGGCATCCATCTTCAGATAACGCGACAACTCAAACAGCAGCGTCCTTTCTCCTCCGCTGCGAACTCGAACCTTCATCTCCGTCGATGCTTGCAACCTTGTCGGAGGCTGCACTGATGCCCGAATCCGGAAGCCCGTGATCGACGCGTCATTGGCCAGTGGAGCCGTAGCTGCGCTGCCACCAGGCGCAAACGAAGTCCAGATATCGAAGAACAGGATGCCGTCTTTCAGCCGCGGCTGCCCCGCCCACAACGGCTCCGCGCCGGCCGCATCCCAGAACACTTCGAAACCGCCCAGTTTCTTGCCCAGCAAATGAGCGTGCAGCAAAGGCGGAAATTTTCGCTCCGGCTCGTTTCCACCCGGCGCCGGAAGAAAATGACTGAAGTCCAGCAGCAGGCGCAGGGCGTCAAACTCCGCCAGACTGCGGCCCGTGTCGCTCCATTCTTTTATGAATTCCGCGCCCTCCGGTGCTGGCGTTAGAAAGCGCTGCAAAACCGCCGCCGTGTCGTCGTTGAAGCGCAGATATCCCGAGGTGAACTGCTCTTCCAGAATTGCCATCCCCGTGAACAGCGCCAGCGATCCCCGCTCCACCCGGTTCGGAGGCCGCAGCCGTATCTCGCCCTCACCCTCGAAGATCGCGCCCGTAATCCGCCCGCAAATGTCTTCCGTAAACGCCAGCGTGCCGTCGTCGAAATCAAGGTGGAGATTAGGCCGGTCAATCGAGGCGTTCCGAACGTGGTACACGCGTTGCGGATCGAGCCCCACCGAACGAATCCGCGCGTAGATCCCACTCGTCGTTTGCGGACACTGAGCGCCCGCTCCCGTAGCCTGCGCCCAAGCCGTAGCGGCCACGAGGCACCCTGCCAACCCGATCATCCGCCGCGACCAAACCAGCACCTTGGTCACCTTACGGAGCCCTCCGCGCCGTTGCTAAAATCAGCCGAGTGCGAGCCCTCGTCCTCATTCTAGTGCTTCTGCCGGCGCTTCCCGCGCCCGCCGACGTCATTCATCTTAAGAATGGACGCACCATCTGGGCCGACCAGGTCCGCGAAACCAAAGACCGCGTCGAGTATGACCTCGGCGAAGACACCTACGCCATCCCGAAAGCCTCCGTCGAGCGCATCGATGCCGGCGGCGCCGCCCCCGTTCACGCGGGTTCGGGAGCATCCGCCGGAGGATCGATCAATGCGCCCGACATCAACCCGCCCGCGCCCTCGTTCAGCCACGAAGCCGATGTAGCAGAAAAAGTCATCCGCGACGGCAAGGTGGATACCGATACACTCGCCAGCCTGGCACAAACGGCCAATCCCGAACTCGCCGCCACCGCATACTTCCTCGCCGGCAAGCACGAATCCGATCGTGGCAACTTCCCGCAGGCCAAGCGCTATTACGAATCCGCGCTCCGCTTCCAGCCGGATAACTCCACCCTGCTGATCTACTACGCCGCCACCCTGATGCGTACCGGCCATGCCTCCGAAGCTCTTTCCTACGCGCAACACGCCGCCAGCATTGCTCCCGACTCACCCGATGCCATCGCCATGCTCGGCTTCGTTCAATTCGCCAGCGATCATACGCCCGACGCCATTCGCTCCTGGAAAAAGTCGCTGACCCTGCGTCCCGATGCCACCGTCAGCCAGTACCTGGCTCGCGCCCAGCGCGAATCGAGCGCCGAATCCGATTTCTCGCAACGCGAAAGCAGCCACTTCAATCTCCACTTCGAAGGCAAAGACACCTCCGAGACCTTCCGCCGCGACCTGCTCGCCACCCTCGACTCCGAGTATGACGACCTGGTGCGCGATCTCGGCTACTCGCCCCACAACAACATCGCCGTCACGCTTTACACGCAGCAGGCGTTCTTCGACGTTACCCGCGCGCCTTCGTGGAGCGGCGCCATCAACGATGGCAAGCTGCGCATCCCGATCAGCGGCGTCCCGAGCGTCACGCCCGAGCTAGCCCGCGTCCTCAAACATGAACTGACTCACTCTTTTGTCTCACAGATGTCCAGCAACCGCTGCCCCACCTGGCTGAACGAAGGCATCGCACAGATCGAAGAGGGCAAGTCGTCCGCTTCCTACGGGCACCAACTAGCACAGCTCTTCGCCGCCGGGAATGAGATCCCTTTCAATGTGCTCGAAGGCAGCTTCATGAGCTTTTCCGCCCCAGAAGCCACCGTCGCTTACGCCGAATCTCTAGCCGCCGCCGAATACATCCGCGATGCCTACGGCATGAGCGAAATCGCGCGCATCCTGGAACTCCTTTCGCAAGGCAGCTCCGCCGAAGCCGCTTTACGCGCCACCATCCACTCCGATTACCGCCAACTCCGCGACGAAATGACCCGCAACCTAAAAGAAAAATACGGCGAATAAGCCAAGGGGAAGGACACCACCACTTCCCGCTCATTGCCCCGCCCCAAAGTTTGTGTTAATTTCGCCCCTCATGGCAGGCTTCCTTTCAAAACTCGGTTTCGGCTCAACCGCGGAGGTAGTTCCCGAGATCGTCCAGGGGGAAAGCCCCGCGCTCCAGGGCGCTGACTTGGCTGTCGCCTATTTTTCCTCGCGCGCTGGAGGCGATTTCCACGATTTCCTGCGGGTCAGCCCGCACCGTTTCCTTTTCGGATTGCTCGACGTGGCCGGCAAACGCGAAACCAGCGGCCCCGTGTTGCAAGCCGCGCAGGCTTGTTTCCGTTCGTCGGGCGAGCAGCTCTTCGCCGCCACCGAACTGAACGAATCGGACGCGATGATCGAACTGTCGCGCCGTCTGAATCTCGAGATCATGCGCGCGGCCGGAGGCGTGCGCAGTTGCCCGGCCTTCGCCGGCTGCTACAACGAAGAGCTGGGCACGGTTTGCTACGTGAATGCAGGCCACACACCCGGCCTGCTGCGCGATGACGCAAGCCTCGTAGAATTGCCCGCGACCGGCCTGCCGCTCGGACTGTTCTCGCTCGCCCCGACCGACGCACGCATCGTCGGCCTGGGACCAAAGGGCTCGCTGGCGGTGGTTTCACGCGGAGTGGTGGAGGCCGAGTCGAAGGACGCGGAATTTGGTCTGGAGGGAGTCAAGAGCGTCATGCAGGCGGGACCTTCTTCCGCCAAAGATCTTTCCCGGAGCATCCTGCAACGCGTGCAGGACTTCATGCACATGGCTCCGAAGCACAACGACGTGACCGCACTGACGCTCACACGAGGAAATTAGCCAGAAGTTAGCCAGACGACCTGCCCGCGCAATTGGCCTCCATGCCGCTTGCGGCGTAAAATAGAAAAACAAATTTTCCCTCGGGTGTTACCCGGGTTTCAAGAAAGCCCTAAATGAAGAAAGCTAGACTCCCCCTGCTGTTGGCGGTTGGATACGCGCTGTTGCTCCCGTCTCTTTCGCCGGCCGATACCGTGGTCGAAGAGATCATCGCCCGGGTGAACAACGAAATCGTCACGCGTTCGGAATACGTCCGCAGCCGCGATCAGCTCAAGCAGGAAGTGCAGCAACAGGACCCCGCCAACGCCGACCGCGCTTTTGGCGAAAAGCAACGCGACGTTCTGCGCGATCTGATTGACCAGCAACTCCTGCTGCAAAAGGGCAAGGACCTCGGCATCACCGGCGACACGGAACTCATCAAGCGCCTCGATGAAATGCGCAAGCAGATGAACCTCGAAACCATGGAGGACCTGGAGAAAGCGGCGGAGGCGCAAGGAGCTTCGTATGAAGAATTCAAGCAGAACCTGCGCAACCAGATCGTCACGCAGCGCGTGATTGGGCAGGAGGTGGGTCAGAAACTGGCCATGAACAAGGATGAGGAGAAGAAGTTCTACGAGCAGCACCGCGCGGAGATGGAGCAGCCCGAGCAGGTTCGCCTCAGCGAAATTCTGATCGCGCCCAAAACGCCCGCTAAACCGGCCGCCGGCGCAGACGCGAAGCCCGAGCCGCCATCGGAGGCTGACACGGAAGCAGCGCTGGCCACCGCCCAGGCCAAAGCGCAGGATCTGCTCGATCAGATTCACAAGGGCGCACAGTTTGCAGACTTGGCGAAAAAGTACTCCGACGGACCGTCGGCGAAAGATGGCGGCGACCTCAGTTATTTCAAGCGCGGCACACTCTCGAAAGAGCTGGAAGATAAGGTCTTCGCGCTGAAGGCCGGTGAAATCACGGATGTGATTCGCACCAAGCAAGGTTACGTGATCCTGCAAGCGGTCGAACATCAGATGGCGGGCATTCCCTCCCTGAAGGAAGTTGAGCCGCGCATTCAGGATGCGTTGTACATGCAGAAACTGCAGCCAGCGCTGCGCGCTTATTTGACCACGCTGCGCGAGGAAGCCTTCATTGACATCAAGACTGGTTACATCGACTCGGGCGCGAGCGCAAAGCAAACCAAACCCGTCGAAACCACTGACAAAGAAACCAAAGCGAAGAAACTGAAAAAGAAGAAGAAGCTCGGCGTGTTTTAGGCTAATCTTGGCTGTGCTCGCGGCAGGCGTACCCCGGCTCCGGCTGGCGTCTGCGTCCACGCGGGAAGCCGATTTCGCGGAGGCTCATGAAAGAGTTTTTTATCTCCGAATGTTCCCAGCAGGAAAACAAGATCGTCACCTCCAGCTTCGTGGTGGCGTCGAAGCAGGTGAAGGCCAAGAAAAATGGCGAGCCCTACCTGGCGTTGGTCCTGGCGGATCGCACCGGCCAGATCGAAGCCAAGATGTGGGACAACGTCGAAGAATTCATCCTCGCCTTCGAGCAGGACGACTTTCTCAAGATCAAGGGGCTCATCAACAAGTACAAGAATCGTTTTCAGCTCACGATCCACAAGCTGCGGCGCATGGAAGAAGGCGAGATCGACTTCACCGACTACCTGCCCAAGACCACCAAGGACATCGGCGAACTCTGGAGAACGCTGACGGAGTTTGTGGCCACGTTTCAGAATCCCCACCTGAAGTCACTGATCGAACTGTTCATGGCGGACGCGGAAATTGCCGAGCGCTACCGCAATGCCCCCGCGGCCAAGACCCTTCACCATGCCTACATCGGCGGACTGCTCGATCACGTCGTGTCCCTGTTCCGTTCCTGCGATCTCATCTGCCGGAACTATCCACAGGTCAACCGCGACCTGCTGTTGACGGGAGCGTTCCTGCATGACATCGGCAAGATTCAGGAACTGACTTACAACCGCGCGTTTTCCTACACCACGCGCGGCCAGTTGCTCGGGCACATGATCATCGAACTGGAGATGCTGCAGGCGAAGCTCGCAAAACTGCCTGGCTTTCCCGCGGAACTGAAATCTCTGCTCGAACATATGATCATCAGCCATCACGGGCAGTACGACTTCGGATCGCCCAAGCTGCCGATGTTTCCCGAGGCGCTCATGCTGCACTATCTCGACGATTTGGATTCCAAGATGGAGGCGATGCGTGCCCACTTCGAGCGCGAGGCTGAACTCGAAGGGCCGTGGACCAGCTATAACGCGTCGCTGGGTCGCCCGCTGTTCGATTCGCGGAAATTTATGCAAGGCGAGAAAGCGCCGGCGGCGAAAACTGTTGCGGATGATTCCGGCGCGCCGCCGGTCACGCCCGAACCAGCGGAGCACCCAACTTCCGCAACGCCGGTGCTTGGCCTGTTCAGCGAACAGAAAACGTAAAACCTAGAGTCCGCCCCCGGACGTCGAATCGTCCCGTTACGTTGTGTATGGATTTCTCACGCTTCACCACCATCAGCTTTGACTGCTACGGCACTTTGATTGATTGGGAGTCGGGGATTTTGCCCACCCTGCGGACCGTGCTCGCGAACCATGGTACGGCGAACCATGGTCAAAGTCTGCCCGACGCTGCCATTCTTGAACTCTACGGGGAATTTGAAGCGGAGGCGGAAAGCGGCCCATACCAAAGCTACCGGGATGTGCTGCAATCGGTTGTGCGGGCGTTTGCAGATCGCTTCCATTTCCAGGCCAGTTCCGCCGAAATCCGCTCGCTGCACGAATCCGTCCGTGCGTGGCCGCCTTTTGTGGATACGGTGCCTGCGCTACGCGAGCTTCAGAAGCGCTACAAGCTCGTGGTGATTTCAAACATTGACGACGATCTATTTGCGGAAACGCGGAAGCACCTGGACGTGGAATTCGATGGCGTGATCACGGCGGAACAGGCGAGAAGCTACAAACCTTCCATCAATAACTTTAAGATGGCCTTGCGCACGCTTGCGCTTTCTCCGGACCAACTGCTGCACGCCGCGCAGAGCGTGTATCACGACGTGGCGCCGGCGCGGTCGCTGGGGATCTCGACGGTGTGGGTGAACCGGAAGTCGGCTCGTCCCGGAATTGGCGCGGTCCGAGCCTCAGCGGCACTCGCCTCGGAGAAGCGAGCGGACCTAGAGGTTCCCGATCTTGCCAGCCTCGCCGCGGCAGTTATGACGAGTGCGCAAGACTGTTGCCCTACATCGGGACCGGCAACGGAAGAATCTTCCTTTGTATCGCGACCGTAACCAGTTGGGCCTTGTTGTGAATGTCGAGTTTGCGCATCAAGTTGAACTTGTGCGCTTCCACTGTCTTGACGCTGACTCCCAGAACTGCCGCCGCTTTCTTCACGGTATTGCCTTCGGCGAGCAATTTCATCACTTCGCGCTCGCGCAGAGTCAGGGTACTTCTCCGCAGCGGCACCCGCACCGCCTGCTTCCGCAGGATCTCATCGTCTTTCAATTTCGTCTGGATCTGCGGACTCAACGATCGTTCGCCGCGATACACTTCGCGCAGCGCGCGCAATAAAAGCGGAGCGGGAGTATCTTTCAGCAGGTACCCGCTGGCGCCCGAGCGCAGGGCTTGCCGCACATACTCCCGATCCTCATGCATGGTCAGATACACGATGCGCGTGCCGGTGCAGTGTTCTTCGATGAGGCGTCCAGCTTCGAACGGCGACATACCGGGCATGCTGATATCGAGCAGCACCAGGTCGGGACGGTGCTCCAGTACCAACTTGAGCGCCACGGCGGCATCGCCCGCCTCACCCACCACGGCAAAGTCGGGAGCGTCTTCCAGCAGGCGGCGCACGCCGTAGCGCAGCATTTCGTGATCGTCGGCGATCACGCAGCGAATGGGATCGGCACCTTCCGCATCAAATGGTCCAGCCTTGGTGGTCAACATGGAGAAATCCTCGCGTACTCTGACGAAGTGCGAGATGAGTCTGGAACCCCGGGGTCGTCCGGCGACTACCGGTACAAAGCGAGACTTAATTGTACCTGCACTTGCCACGCCTCCGGCGCAAAAATCTCGACGCAAGAATCAAGGAGAGCCGAACTTCTCTTCTTCATTTACAATGCCTCTTCCACATGCTGCGCTATTTCACTTCCGGAGAATCCCACGGCGAGGCCCTGGTTGCGTTTCTTTCCGGGCTGCCTGCCGGGCTGGCGGTGGATCAGGCATTTGTGGACCGCGAGCTCTGGCGACGCCAGCAGGGCTTTGGACGCGGCGGACGCATGAAGATCGAGACCGACAGGGCGCACTTTCTCTCGGGCGTACATCACGGCAAGACGATCGGCTCTCCGATCGCGGTGATGCTCGAGAATCGCGACTGGCAGAATTGGAAAGAGTCGCTGCCGGTGGAGACGGGCGATCCGGACAAACACAAGCGCGTGGCGTCTCCGCGCCCGGGCCATGCCGATCTTGCGGGAGCTTTGAAGTACGATTTCACGGAAGCACGTTATGTTCTGGAGCGCGCCTCGGCCCGAGAATCGGCGGCGCGGGTTGCGATTGGTGCGCTCGCGAAGCTGCTGCTGCGAGAGTTGGGCGTGGAAGTTCTGAGCCATGTGATTGCGGTTGGCTCGGTTTCGATTGCGGATCGGGAAATCGCGTGGGAACAAATCGAGCCACTGTCGCGCAGGAACGAGGTGCTGCTCGCTTGCGCCGACGCCGATGCCGAGCGCCTGATGAAGGAAGAAGTCGATAAAGTTCTGCGCACGGGCGATTCGGTGGGTGGTGTATTCGAAGTCGTGGCGCACAATGTTCCGCCCGGTCTCGGCAGCTACGCGCAATGGGATGAGCGACTGGATGCGCTGTTGGCCGCGGCGGTCATGTCGTTGCAGGCAGTGAAAGCGGTAGAAATTGGAAGCGGGATTCAGGCAGCGCATTCGCCCGGGTCGGCCGTGCATGATGAAATCGGTTATCAGCGCGACACGGGATTTACGGGCTTCACGCGCACCCGCAACAATGCCGGAGGTCTGGAGGGTGGCGTCTCCAACGGGCAGGAGATTCGGGTTCGCGGTTATCTGAAACCGATCTCCACGCTGCGGCGTCCATTGCAGTCGGTGGATTTTGCCACGCGCGAGCCGGTGAAGGCGGCGTATGAGCGCTCGGATGTATGCGTGGTACCAGCCGCAGGCGTTGCCGCCGAGGCCATGGTCGCGCTCACGCTGGCGCGCTGTGCGCTCGAGAAATTCGGCGGTGACTCGATGAAAGAAACGAAACGAAATTTTAAAGGCTATCTGGAACAACTAAAGAACTATTGATCCGAAAATGATTCACCCAATTGTGAAACTTGGCGATCCGGTCCTGGAAACCCCTGCAGCCGTGGTGACCAGCTTCGACGACGGGCTCAAGAAGCTCGTGGAAGACATGTTCGAGTCGATGTACGCGGCTCGCGGCGTCGGCTTGGCGGCCCCACAGATCGGCATTTCGAAACGAATCGCGGTCGTGGATGTGACCTTCAAGGAGGATCCCGGCGCCAAGCTGGTCCTGATCAATCCGGTTATCGTTCGCAAAGAAGGCCGCCAGCGGAGCAGCGAAGGCTGCCTGAGCATTCCCGAATTTCGCGAGGACGTAACGCGCGCCAAAACCGTGACGGTACGCGCGCAGGATCTGAGCGGCAAGTTTTTTGAGCACACGGGAGAAGAATTGCTGGCGCGCGCCCTCCTGCACGAAACCGATCACTTGAACGGCAAGCTGTACATCTCACACATCAGCGCGCTGAAGCGCGACCTCATCAAGCGCAAGATCAAGAAGCTGGCGAAGGCGGGAGAGTGGTAGAAGTGCAGGTCTCAGGTGTTAGGTCTCAGGTCTCAGGAAAAACATGTGCTGCCTAATGCCTTCGAGGGTCGCTCGCGAAACAGTAGCCCTGTGCGTTTTACGAAGTCCTGAGACCTAACACCTGAGACCTGACACCTATGCCTTTGGTTTTCTGTGGCACGCCTCGATTCGCCGCCCCGACCCTGGAAAGATTGGTCGAGGCCGGTCATTCCGTGCCGCTGGTGGTGACGCAACCCGATCGGCCTCGCGGACGCGGCATGGAAGTGGCCGTTTCTCCCGTGAAAGATGCGGCAATCCGCCTGGGCATTGCCGTGCTGCAACCCGCCACCATCAAGAACAATGCCGAATTCCGCGACCAGCTTGCGGCGATCGGCCCGGACGCGATCATCGTCGTCGGCTATGGCCGCATCATTCCGCAGTGGATGATTGATCTTCCCCGGCTCGGAAATCTGAACCTGCACGCGTCTCTGCTGCCGAAGTATCGCGGCGCTGCGCCGATCCAGTGGGCGATCGCGAGCGGTGAATCCGTCACCGGGGTTACCACCATGCGCATTGACGCCGGGCTCGACACCGGCGACATACTCCTGCAGCGCGAAATTCCGATTGGTCCGGACGATACAGCCGAGACGTTGGGCCCGAAGCTGGCGTCCATCGGCGCGGATCTGATGGTCGAGACTCTGCGCGGACTCGATAATGGGCAAGTTCGCCCGACTCCGCAGGATTATTCGCAAGCCACGCTCGCGCCGATTCTGAAAAAAGAAGACGGCCGTATGGACTTCGCTCGCACAGCAAACGATCTCTTCAACCGCCTGCGCGGTTTTCAGCCGTGGCCCGGGGCGTTCACGATCTTTAAAGGTAAAACGCTGCAAGTGCACCGCGCTCGACCCTTGCAACATGCGGTTCGGTTGACGCCCGGAGAAGTCGCAGTCGAGGGAGCGCGCCTGTTCGTCGGCTGCGACAAAGACACTGACACGGCGCTGGAACTGATCGAAATTCAACTCGAGGGCAAGCGCCGCATGACGGCGCAAGAATTCATCAACGGCTACCGGCCCAAATCCGGCGACCATCTGGGACAATAGGCTGCGATGGCGGTTTCTCCTGCTCGCGCCGTGGCTTTCGAAATTCTTCTGCGGGTCGAGCGCGAAGAATCCTACGCCGCCGAACTGCTCCATTCCGCTCGCCTCGCGAAGCTTTCCTCCCGTGATCACGGGCTCGCCACCGAACTGGTGATGGGAGTTCTCCGCTGGCAGTCTTTGCTCGATCAGCGCCTGGCTGCCGCATCGTCGCAGAAGATCGAGCGGCTGGATGGCGAGGTTCTGGCTGCGTTGCGCCTCGGCGTGTATCAACTGCTGTTCCTCTCCAGAGTTCCGACACGCGCGGCGATTTTCGAAAGTGTGGAACTCGTCAAAGCGGCGCGAAAGCGCTCGGCGGCTTCGTTCGTGAATGCGGTTCTCCGGACAATTGCCGGGACCGGCGCGGAAGACATCTTCGCGGAAATCGGCAAATCGCCCGACTCGATCACGCTGGCTCAGGCCGCGGCTCATCCCCCATGGCTGGTGGCACGCTGGACCGAGCGCTATGGGCTTGAGGCGGCGCGGCAGATCTGCGCCCATGATCAGACGGTGCCCGGCACGGCGATTCACATTCACGACGGCCAATCTGATGCCGAACTTGCCGAGGAAGGCGTGCAGCTCTCGCCGGGTCGACTGCTATCCGCCGCACGACGCGTTCTTGCGGGCGATGTAACCGGAACGCGCGCTTACCAGGAAGGCCGCATCTCCATTCAGGATGAAGCTTCGCAACTGGTCGCGTTGCTGGTGGGACGTGGAGAAACGGGCCTTGATCGTTCGACCCTTGATTGCGCGATCCTTGATTGTTGTGCCGCTCCCGGCAGTAAGACTGCCCTGCTGGCCCGGCGCAACCCGCGCGCCAAAGTGTTTGCGACGGAGTTGCATCCTCACCGCGCGCACTTGCTGCAGAACCTCAGTCGCTTGCCGAACGTCCACGTAGTCGCGGCGGACGCGCGTCACCTGCCCTTCTCGTTCTCCTTTGACCGCATCCTCGCCGACGTTCCTTGTTCCGGCACCGGCACTCTGGCCCGCAACCCCGAGATCAAGTGGCGGCTCAAAACCGAAGACCTGCTCGATCTTCAGCCGCGGCAGGTGGCCATCCTGAAGTCCGCGCTTCGCCAGCTTGCGATTGGCGGGCAACTTGTCTATTCCACGTGTTCGCTGGAGCGCGAGGAAAATGAAGTGGTGGTGGAAGCTGCCCTCGACGGTACGGCGGAATTCAAGGTCGCCGATTGCAAGGGAGAGCTGAAACAACTGCGGCAGTCTGGCGATCTTTGTTCCGAACTAGGCTGGAAGGATATTGCGTCGCTTCTCGCTGGACCCTATCTGAGAACAATTCCAGGTGTGCATCCTTGCGACGGCTTTTTCGCCGCAATGATCGAACGAAAATAATCCAATGAAATATGAGCGAGTGGAATGCGCAGCTAGCGAACTTCTAAATTCACCGCGCTGCCAGCCGCGATTTTCTGTCCTGGCGCCGGAATCTGGGTCACGATCATGCTGGCTGCGCTGGGCTCGGAGAGCGCAGACGGCGCAACTGGCGCGGTTTGCGGCTCGCCGGGCGACGGCGGCGGAAGCACGCTAACTTTGCCGACCCGGATGCCGGCGTCCTGTAGCGCCAGCATCGCGCTGCCGAGCGGTTGTCCTGTGAGGTTCGGCATCACATAGACTGCTGCCTCGGCACCGTCGCTGACCAGCAGACTGATCTTTGGAGCAGACACGCCACTGGCATTCGCCGGCGGGCTTTGCGATATCACCTGCTCCAGGGGCACGTCCGGCAAACTGACGTGCGCGATCGAACCCAGACTGAGCCCGCGGCGCCGTATGTTCAACTCCGCGACACGCTCGCTCCCTCCCGTCACGTCGGGAATCGCCACGCGCTGAGGCCCGAGACTTTGCGCCACGCGGATCGACCAGCCTCTCCGCACCTTCGTTCCCGGCGGCGGCATCTGGGTCATGATTTTTCCTTCCGGAACGTCGGCGCTGTAGAACTGCCGCTCGACCAGCACTAGCAGTCCCGAAGCCGCGCCCGCGCGCTCGGCTTCGAACGGACTCATGCCCACCAGCTTCGGGATGGCCACCTCGCGCCCGTGGATGGCCAGCCGCATGGCCGTGAGCGCCGATACCAGCGCCACCGTCATCAGGACCAGCGCCAAGAGCAGCATGCGAAAAAACTGTCGCATTGCTGCCGATTATAGCTTCCCAGCGAGACGGCAACCTCTAGGATGTAGTGTCATCATGCTTCACCAGCGTTCGCATGGGTACGCCGCAGTCCGGCAGCAACGCCTCGCCGCACTGCGCGCTCGTATCCGGCAGCGTCCATCTTAATCGCAGTCGCCGCCGCAATGCCGCCAGGAGTGGCCGCCTCCTCCAGCAGCGACTCCAGTGAATGTTTTCCATCGCGCCAGGCGATGATCCCATCCGCCAACGCGTGCGCGCTCGCCAGCAGCGCCGTGTTTCGATCAAGACCTGCCTCTTGCGCAGCTCGCGCCAGAGTCGCGAGTGCGTGATAGCCGTGGCTGCATGAGTAGGTCACGGTGAACGCATCGAACTTGCTTTCCGGGATTTCGACGACCTGGCCGAAGCTGGCGAAAAGAGCCTGGACGCGTTTGCGATCCGCGCGCGTCAAAACCCGGGGAAAGGTCACCGCCGTCAGACCGCGCCCGCTGCGGCAAACCGGACTCGGCATGGCACGGGCCCATTGCACGGGAGGGCCGGCCACCTTGCTCAGTACGCGGAGCGGCACACCTGCGGCCACACTGACCGCGAGCAATGGCCGGTTCACTTTCCCGATCACTTTCCCGACCATCTGAAGAAGCTCGCGAACCGAACTCGGACGAACTGCGACGATCAGCACGTCCGCTTGCTTGACTGCGCGATTCAGGTCGGGCTCGACCGCAACCGCGTAACGCTTTTTCAGATCACGCAACTTGCCCGGATTGCGATCATGCACGACGAGGCGGTGCCTGGTCTTGCCGAGGCGCAGACCCGCCAGCATCGCCGAGGTGATCCGCCCTCCGCCGAGGAAGACGACCGTGCTCATGCCAACTCCGCACAGACTTCGTCAACAACCGGCAAGAGCGTCTCCACGTCCTGCACGGTATGTGCGGTCGAAATAATCCAGTGCAATCCGTTTGAAGGCGTCATGTAGATGCCGCGATCGAGCAGTCCGTGAATGAATTGCGAGTATTTTGCCGTATCGGCGTACTGGCAGTAGTCGCGATAATCATGAATCGCGTCGCGGCCGGTGAAGTAGATCTGAAACATCGGGCCGAAACCTTGAACGACGGCGTCAATCTTTCTGCGACGAAAAACATCGCGCAGACCGGCGACGGCGGCATCTCCGACCGCATATAACTGCTTGTAAACCGCGCCATCATTCGCCGCGAGCAGATCCAGATTTGCCGCGATCACCCGCATGGTGAGCCGGTGGCCGTTGAAGGTTCCGTAGTGCAGCACCATGCCGCTGCCCCAGCGCATGTGGTCGAGGATCGTGCGCGGCCCCGCCACGGCGCCAACGGGAAACCCCGCTCCCAAAGCCTTGCCGAACGTGCTGAGATCCGGCTGCAGGCCGTAATGCTGTTGGCATCCGCCGGGTGCGTAGCGGAATCCGGTCACAACTTCGTCCACAATAAACAGCGCGCCAAACTGATGCGCCAGCTCGCAGACCTTCTGCAAATATCCATCGCGCGGCAGGATGCAACCCATGTTCGCCATGATTGGCTCGGTGATCACGGCGGCCAGTTCTCGCCCGTGCCGGCGCAGAATATCTTCAAGCGTTTCCAAATCGTTCCACGGCGCAAGCACCACATCGTCGAACACCGACGCCGGAATGCCCTCCGAATCCGGAAATCGAGTGGGATTCTCTCTCGGCCCCAGTTGCTCCGCCGGATGGCTATGCCCGTTCAAACAGTAAGGGTCATACCAGCCGTGGTAGTGGCCTTCGAATTTGAGGAATTTTGTTCGCTTAGTGTGCGCGCGCGCCAGGCGCAAGGCGAGCATCGTGGCTTCAGTGCCGCTGTTGGTGAAGCGCACCGCCTCCGCGGTGGGCACCATGCGCCGGAAGCGCTCGGCGGCTTCCGCCTCCGCCGGAGTGGCGGCTGCGAAATGCGAACCGCCGGCCATCGTTTGCGAAACTACCTCCACAATTTTCGGATGCGCATGCCCCTGAATCAGCGCGCCGAACGACATCATGAAATCGATATACTCGTTTCCGTCGAGGTCCCAGACGCGCGATCCGCGGCCACGCTCCAGCACCACCGGCCCCGGCGAGTACACGGCTGCGCCGCGTGACGGCGAGTTCACGCCTTCGATCAGCGATTGCTGCGCGCGCTCGTACCATTCGCGCGACCGCTCGCGCCTATTCGTCTTCGTCGTCGTTTTCGTGGTCATTGAAATTGAAGTCGTTGAAATTTAAGTCTACGAAATTGAATTCGGTCGCTAATCTGCCGTACCGCCGCCATCCACCACCAGCGCCGCTCCGGTCATAAACGACGAATCGTCCGATGCCAGGAACAGCACGGCTTTCGCGATCTCATCGACGGTCCCAATTCGCCCCAATGGCCGATTCTCGCAACCCGCCAGATAGGTCTTCCAGTCCAAGCCGCGCAGTCGCGCATCCTCCTGCAGCATCGGAGTGTCCACGTTGCCCGGGCAAATGCAGTTCACGCGGATGCCCTGCCGCCCGTGATCGACGGCCATCGCTTTGGTAAGCAGAACGACTCCGCCTTTCGAGGCGCAATATGCCACCGCTTTGTCGCCACCGACGAGCCCCCAGCCCGAACTGTTGTTGATAATCACTCCGCCACCATGGGCGATCATCGGCCCGAGCGCGTACTTCGACATCAGGAACGTTCCCTTCAGGTTAATGTCAATCTGCAGATCCCATTCTTCTTCGGAGCACTCGAGCGCCGTCTGGGGAAAAAAGACTCCCGCGTTGTTGAACAGAATGTCGAGCCGGCCGAAGGAGCGCAGCGTTTCGTCCACCGCCCGTTGGCATTCGGCGGATTTGCGAACGTCTGTACGCAGAAAAATTGCCTTCCCGCCGGACTGAAGAATGCACGCCGTGACCGCGTGGCCGCGAGACTCATTGCGACCGGTGATGGCAACCTTCGCGCCCTCGCGCGCAAACAGCTCGGCCACGGCTTCGCCAATGCCGGACGTGCCGCCCGTGATCAAAGCAACTTTGTTCTCGAGGCGCATCAATCAAACCGATCCCGCCAGCCCTCCACCATCGACAACCAGCGCCGTGCCGGTGACAAACGAAGACGCATCGCTCGCCAGATACAGCGCGGCCTGCGCAATTTCCTGCGGCGTCCCCACCCGGCCCAGCGGACGCTTTGACGCTTCGGCAAGAAAGCGGTTGTTCTCTTCTCCGAGTTGCTGCGCTTCGGCGCGCAGCATGCCAGTATCGGTATCGCCGGGGCAGATACAATTCACGCGAATGCTCTGCGGTCCGTGGTCAATGGCCATCGCCTTCGTCAGCAGCACGACGGCGCCTTTCGAGGCACAGTAAACCGCAGCCTTTGCGCCGCCAGCCAGTCCCCACCCTGAAGCGGTGTTGATGATCGTTCCGCCGCCCGCTTTCTGCATATGCGGAATCACTTCGCGCGACAGCAGGTAAATCGACTTCACGTTCACCGCCATCACCCGGTCCCAGTCTTCTTCGCTGAGATCAAGAACCGTCGCCCGCCGAATGATGCCGGCGTTGTTGAACAGAATATCGATTCGGCCCAACTCGCGAATCGCATGCTCGACCAGTCGCCGGCAATCCGCGGCTCGTGTCACGTCCATCGGCTCAATGAAGGCACGACCGCCAGCTTTGATAATCTCGTCAGCGACACGCTGGCCCTCATCAGCATTCAAATCCGCCAAGGCAATCGCTGCTCCTTCGCGTGCGAACAGCAGTGCCGTCGCGCGTCCGATGCCCGATGCCCCGCCCGTAATCAGCGCAACTTTTCCTGCAACTCTCCCTGCACGCTGCATGGCTTACCGGCTGGCCAGCCCTCCCGCAGTCTCTCCGCCGTCGCACGTGTAAACGTGGCCGGTTATGTTTTGCGCATCGTCCGAAGCGAGGAAGGCGAACAGCGCCGCAATCTCTTCCGGCTGAGCGTGCCGGCGTAAAGGAATCTTCCGGTTGACTTCTTTAAGCATTTCATCCGTGTACTCGGCGCGCTGCATCGGCGTCATCACGTATCCCGGAGCCACCGCGCACACCCGCACTTTCGGCGCAAGTTCCAGCGCCATCGACTTCGTCAGCTCGATCACCCCCGCCTTGGTGGCGTTGTAATCCGCATAAAACGGGTATCCCATGACGCCGTTGGTCGACGCCGTTTGCAGAATCACGCCGCCGCCGCGCTCCATCATGTGCCGTGCCGCTGTCTGGGCGACGTAGAACACTCCGGTTAGATTCACGGCAATCACTTTGTCCCACTCTTCCGGCGTGATGTCGAGAAAGTTATGACGGATGCTGATGCCGGCGTTATTCACCAGCACATCCACGCCGCCCATCAGGCGAATCGCTTCAGCAAAGGCGGCCTGCACCTGCGTCAAATTCGAAACATCGGCATTGAGCGCGCCCGCCAGATAGGGCAGTTCGTGCAGGATCTTCCGCCGCGCGTCCGCGTCGCGGTCGAGCACGCACACCACCGAACCTTCCTCAAGAAATCGCGCTGCCGTGGCCGCTCCTATGCCACTGGCTCCGCCGGTGATCAGAATTCGTTTCGCTTTCAGCCCGCGCACTCGCGCCTCCACAAAAGAAAATCGGGCAAAAAATAGCAGGCTTCGAAGATTGGAGGATATTCCAAGTTCGCGCTGAAGCTGTTTCTCCGCGCGCTCTGCGATCTCTGCGGTTAATCCGGTTGCCGCGTGCGGAAACTACGTCAGCTAACCTGCCACACCGTATCCAGCACCGTCCCATCCACCCACTTCACCACCGCGCACGGACGATCTCCCAACTTCGGCCGCGCCGGCTTGCCGCAAAT
>JBEKAF010000019.1:0-50758 GCA_050018355.1 Terriglobales bacterium
GGTGCCGGACTTGGTCACAATATTGATCGACGCACCGGAGGCTGCCCCCAGGTCGGCGCCGTAGTTGCTGCGATTGATTTGGAATTCCTGCACATCGTCTTGGCCTACGGTCAGGCGCACGCCACCGGTATCGCCTGAGGTCTCGCCACCGTCTACCGTGATGCTGTTTCCCCGGCCATTGCTGCCGTAGAAAGACAGCCCGCTTTGCGGTGTTTGCTTGACTCTGAAATCCTGGTCCCCCGCCAACCGGGTGGAATCGGAGACTCCGGGCGCGAGCAATGTAAATGTAAGATAATCGCGCCGGTCAACGGGCAGGTCGGCGATGTACTGTTGCGGCATTGTGTCCGCCTGGCTCGACCGTTCAGTTTCCACCACGGGCGGCCGGTCCGTCACCTCGATAATCGTCGCCACCTTTGACGGACTCAGTTTGAAATCGGAGATGACTGTCTGCCCGATGGCGACCGTGACACCTTTTCGAATCTCAGTCGCAAAACCCGGCATTTCCGCACTGATGTCGTAAGTGGCCGGGGGCAGCCCTGCTACTCGGAACTGACCCGTACTATCCGTCATTGCCGTGCGCTTCAGACCGGTCTGTGTATCCACCACATTGACAGTAGCTTTGAGCACAACACCGCCGGAAGAGTCGGTTACAGTCCCAGTGATCCCTCCCGATGAGCCGACGCCCTGAGCGTGAGCCATAAAGGTTGCGAACAGGAAGCAGACGAGAACACACGCGATTGATTTCATAGTGGAGTAGACAAAAGCCCGCTTCCAGGAACGGGCCCAGTAGCGTGAAGCCGCACGACCATCCAGACTGCTCTGTTCAAAACCCATACTCCCCCCTACCTTAGAATTTGTCTGAATCACACAAGAGGCCCGGTCGCCTGCCAGCATCCGACCGCTTCTTCCAACCTGCGGACTGCTTGCCAGGCTGGAATTGTTTTGAGCGAGCTACCCTAGTTTTTGGATCTGATTGAATGCGAACGAACAATTCCCGCCGCTCGTATCGTTTCAGAGCGTAGCATCTTCGCAATGGGCGCGAGCGTATCCGGGTTTGCGAAATTCATCAAATGAATTGTTTTGATGACCAGGTATGCCTGCCGGGAATGGCGACTTGGGCTTGCGTCCGCCCAGGGAATGGCTTATGACCTTCCCCTTTCCGGGCCCGGCTCTCCGCCAGCATGCGACAAAAGAAATGCGAGTATTTCCTTGTGTGCCGCTTGGGTCTGATCGGTAAGAAACAAGTGACTCGCGTGCTCAAGCAGGACGAGTTTTGCGCCGGGAATCCGTCCTGCGATCACCTCCCCGTTGGCGGGGGGCACCAGCGCATCCGACTTTCCATGGATGACCAGTGTCGCCGCCGTGATCTGAGCGATTCGGCTGTAGCCTTCCCATGCCAGGATCCCCTGTAGTTGTGCCATGTGGCCTTCCGGGGAGGGGAGCCAACGCTGGCGCAGGCTGACATCTTGCTCGATTTTCTCCCGCGGCGTGGCCGCGTCATAGATGTAGGGAAGGATGGCTTCTTGCGCTTGCTCCAGCGTCATGCCGCGCACCATCAGCACGTCGACCACGTTGCTCTCCGCGCGCACCGCCGAAGGTCCGCCGGGCGAGGTGCAGCCCAGAATCAACGAGCGCGTCCTCGCCGGATATTGCAGCGCGAATTCTTGCGCAATCATGCCGCCCATCGAAACCCCGAAAACGTGGGCGCTGGAAACGCCGGCGGCATCCAGAACCGCGGCCGCGTCCGATGCCATGGTCGCAATGGAATAAGGCCCGGGGGGCACGTCGCTCAGTCCCACGCCTCGATTGTCGAACGCCACCGTACGGTACCGTTGCGCCAGCGCCGGTCGGGTGCGATACCACATGGCCGACGTATAGCCGAGGCCCATGATCAGCAGAACGGGTTCTCCTTGCCCCTGCTCGTCCCAATAAATCTTTGCCCCTTGATTCTCAATGAATGGCATCAGAGGCCCTCCTTTGGTCAGGCTAGCCCACTTTCAGCATGAGCTTCCCCGAGTTCTCGCTCTTGAAAAGCTTTAGTAGAGTTTCGGGAAAGGTTGCGAGTCCCTCCACAATATCCTCGCGCGATTTCAGCTTGCCCGCCGCCATCCATCCCGCCATTTCCGCGCCGGCTTGCGGATAGCGATCGACATAATCCAACACCAGCGTCCCCTTCATCGTGGCGCGATTCGACAGCAGAGACAGGTAATTGCTTGGCCCTGTAATCGGGCCGGTGTTGTTGTATTGGGAGATCGCCCCGCAGATCACGATCCGGGCGCCCCGCGCGAGTTGCGCCAGCGCCGCATCCAAAATCGCGCCGCCCACGTTGTCAAAATAGACGTCAATGCCCTCCGGGCAATGTTTCCGAAGGCACTTGCTCACGTCTTCGGACTTGTAGTCGATGGCCGCATCGAAGCCCAGCTCATGCGCGATGTAGTGGCACTTCTCCGCTCCTCCTGCGATGCCCCCCACACGGCAGTTCTTGATTTTGGCGATCTGTCCCACCACCGCGCCCACGGCTCCCGCTGCAGCCGAGACCACCACCATCTCCCCCGGCTTCGGCTGGCCCGTTTCGAGAAGCCCGAAATACGCGGTCATGCCCGGCATGCCGAGTACGCTGAGATACGCTGGCAGCGGAGCGGCTCTTGCGTCGACCTTCGTCACTCCCCGGCCGTCGGTCAGCGCGTACTCCTGCACTCCGAACGATCCGGAGACGTGATCACCCACCGCGAAGCGCGGGTTGCGCGATGCCGTCACGATCCCCACCCCCAGCGCCCGCATTAGCTCTCCGATGCCCACCGGCGGCATATACGAACGCGCATCATTGATCCAGATGCGCATCGCCGGATCCAGCGAGATGTACAACAACTGGACCAGCAGTTCGCCTTCCTTCGGTTCCCCGACCGGTTCTTCCGTGTAGGTCCAGTCGCTGCGCTTCGGCATTCCTACCGGACGCGCCGCCAGCAGAAACTTGTGGTTGGTGAGTGCCATGCTGCCTCCTTCGTTGCCAATCCCGCCCCTCAGACCGTATACCGCTCGCTCGCCAGCAGCCGCCGTGCAATCTGGCGCCGCAGTGCGATCGCATTCACCGGATCGTGAGTGGCGTAACCGCGCAAGCGGGAAAGGTCTCGCCGCAGTTCGTCGCCCTGTGCGCAGGCGCTCAGCACCGTTCTCGACGAGAGTTCGATCCTGGCGATGGCATCACGCAAGTACACGGCGCAGACATCCGCAGCATTGACTCCGCCACCGGCCGCCGCCAGTTTCCGGCTGCGCAGCAGGCTCGACTCCATCGCAAACACTTCCATGATGATGTCAGATAGGTTCATGATGATTTCCTGCTGTTGGTCGAGCTGCGCACCATACTTCTGGTGCGCCACTCCCAGCGTCAGCAGGGCGATCTTCTTCGCCTTGTGGACCAGGCTCAGCTCCGCATCGGCGGACGTGCCGGCCGCTGCTGGCGATTCGGTCTCCTGCAGGACGGCGCGGGCGGCTTCGAACAGAGGTAGAAGTCCGCGGGCCGCGCGCTTCAACGGCATGCCCGTGATCACCAACCGGTTGATCTCGCTGGTCCCCTCAAACAGACGGTTAATCCGCGAATCGCGATAGTAGCGCTCCACCGCGTAGTCCTGATGGTATCCGTAGCCGCCGTGGATCTGGACTCCTTCATCGACCACGTAGTCCAGCATCTCGGCGGCGTAGACCTTGACCATCGAGCACTCCGCGGCAAACTCCTCGATGGCCTTCAGCTCTTGGCTAGAAGCGTCGGCGGATTTCGGAGACGCGCCGTGCATTTGATTTTCAATCAGTCCTACCACCCGCCAAGCCATCGACTCCGCCACGAAAATGCGGATCGCCATTTCCGCCAGCTTGTGTTGAATCGCGCCGAACTCTGAGATCGTCGAGCCGAATGCCTTGCGCTGCTTGGCATACTTCAGGGAAATCGCGAGCACGTTTTTCGCGGCTCCGACCGTGGCCGGACCCAGCTTCAGCCGTCCGATGTTCAGGATGTTGAAGGCGATCACGTGCCCGCGCCCAATCTCGCCCAACACGTTTTCCACCGGCACCGGAACGTTGTCGAGATACACGGCGGTAGTGGAGCTGCCGGTGATGCCCATCTTGTGTTCTTCCGCGCCGCTGCTCACGCCGGGAAAATTCCGCTCGACCAGAAACGCGGTGAACTTTTCTCCCCCAACTTTGGCAAACACCGTGAACAAGTCGGCCGCGCCGCCGTTGGTGATCCACATCTTCTGGCCGTTCAACATGTAGTGTTTTCCATCCGGGGAGAGATCGGCCCGCGTCCGCGCCGCCAGCGCATCCGACCCCGCCAGCGGCTCGGTGAGCGCATAGGCGGCGAGCATCTCGACTTTGGCCAGCTTCGGCAAATACTTTCGCTTCTGTTGCTCGTTGCCAAAGTAGACGATCGGCAGCGTGCCGATGCCGGTGTGCGCCGAGTGCCAGCCTCCGTATGAGCCGTCCCGTCCCATGTGTTCGGACGCCACCATCAGCGACGGCAGATCCATTGCCATGCCGCCATACTCCTCCGGGATTGCCATCCCGGTCAGACCCAGTTCCGCCGATTTCCGCAGCACACCGAGCGCGACGCCCGGCTTCTTTTCGCGGATCGCCGGCAGGTTCGGCTCCACTTCATTGGCCCAGAATTCGTCCACCATGTGACCGACGGCGAGATGTTCTTCGCTCAGGTCCTCGGGCGTGAAAATGTCCTGGGGGGCGGACTCTTCGATCAGAAACGCCATTCCCCTTGTCGTTTTGCGCGGGGTGTCTGTTAATGTCGTCATGAAATACTCCTATGCCGCCTTTTGAAATTGAAAATCTAAGCTCTTTGAAACAGTGGGAAGGACGCGAATTTCCCGCGACAGACTGGTTCGTCCTCACGGAGGATCGTATCCAGAAATTTGCCGGCGCCACCGAAGACCGGCAATGGATTCACCTGGACCCGGAGCGCGCCCGGCGCGAATCGCCCTTCGGCGGCAGCGTTGCCCATGGTTTTCTGACTCTTTCGCTGCTGAGTTACTGGCTCAAGCAGGCAATCCATATCCGCTCGGGAATCGCGATGAGCGTCAACTACGGCCTGAATAAGGTTCGTTTTCCCTCCGCCGTTCGCGCCGGTTCGCAGGTTCGCGCTCGCGTCACTCTGCTTTCGGTGAAGGAATCGCCCGAGTTTGTGGACGCCGCCTTCCTCATCCATGTCGAGAGTCCATCCTCCGCCAAGCCCTGCTGCGTCGCCGAGTGGCTGATCCGGTATTACCCGCAGTGAGCTTTGCAGTAAGTGCCCACTCATATCGTCCTGCTTTCTGCGCAATGCCATGAGGCGCGCAGCAAAGCATGGATTCTCTTCGGCATGTCTGCGAAGCGCGCGTCCTGCGTCAATCCCTGGGCGTAGCGGTAGTAGATCTGCTGAATGATGACGGCGACTTTGAAGCGGGCAAACGTCAGATAGAAGATCATGTCGCCGGGATCGCGGCCGGTTGCGGCTGCGTAGCGCTCAACCAACTGCGCCCGCGTCATTGTGCCTGGTAATGTGGTGGGCGCGCTGCGAATTTCCTGTAGCTCTTCTGGATCTTTCGGGTCAGTCCAATACGCCAGGGTCGTGCCCAGGTCCGTCAGCGGGTCCCCTAGCGTGCACATCTCCCAATCCAGAACACCCACGATCTTCGTTGCGTCGTTCGGATCGAGAACGACATTGTCATACTTGTAGTCGTTGTGGATCAGCGCCGTCTCATGGCTGACCGGCATTCGTTCGGTGAGCCAGGCGGAAATGCGTTCGACTTCCGGCAGGTCGTGCGTTTTCGAATTGTGGTAGCGCTCGATCCAGCCCTTGACCTGGCGTTCGAGATAGCCTTGCGGTTTGCCCAAATCAGCCAGGCCGATCGCGGCGTAGTCCAGGCAGTGCAGACGCGCGAGGTTATCGAGGAACGCTTCGCTCAATCGCCGGGCGGTTTCCGGCGGAAAGGGCACGCCAGGAGGCGGATCGCGGCGCACGATCATTCCTCGAATCGGCTCCATCAGGTAGAAGGGCGCATTGAGAATCGAAAGGTCGTCGCAATAGAGGAGCGCTTGCGGCGCAACGGGATAAGCGGGGTGCAGTTTCGACAGCACGCGATACTCGCGCGCCATGTCATGCGCGGACCGCACCTTGCTGCCAAAGGGCGGGCGTCGCAGCACGACTTCCCGGTTACCCACTCGCACCAAGTACGTCAGATTAGAGTGGCCGCTGGGAAATTGTTCGACGGAGACCGGTCCGCTGTCGCCGAAGTGCTCCAGCAGAAACGGCCGCAGCCGGACGAGATCAAGTTCTTCGCCTGCTCTCACCATTCCCGCTTGATCGCAAAGTGCCACCATACTTGCAATTCCTGTATCCGCTACCGGTACGTCAGCAACCCGTCCTCGTCGAGATGCGGGTGCGCATTGAACGTGCTCAGCGTGAAACGCTCGCCCGAAGCTAAGAATTCGCTGAACGAAGCGTTGCGCGACATCCAGGTCAGCCGCAGCGTATCCTCGGCAGACAAATGCAGGGCCCGGCGCATCGCCGCGCCAATCGTTCCCGCCGATGTGAAGATCGCCGCGCTCGCTGCCGGAGGAGTGTCGCGCACCACTTGCGCCAGCCCTCGCTCCACCCGCAAACAGAATTCGTGCCAGGATTCAATGCCTCCTGCTGTAACTTCTCCCGCTACCCACTTGCTAATCACCGCCTCAAACAGCTTCTGAAAAGTCTTGCGCCGGTCACCGGACTCACTGGATTCCCTGGAATCTTCATACGCGCGGTGCAATTCTTTGATCTCGGAATTCACCTGCAGCAGTTGCGGAAGACATTCCCGCAGCACCGCCTCCGCTTGATATTCGTCGAATTCGCTCATGACCACTGTCTCTCGAAAAAAAAGACCGGCGCTGCGATACGCTTCCGCAACGATCCGGGCCGTCTCGAGCTGCCGGACACGTGGGCCCGAATAGACGCCGCCAAAAAACACGCCCCGCCGCGACCAATACTCCCCCAGCAACCTGGCCTGCGTGTCGCCGTTCGCACAGAGCTTGTCATAGTCCCGCTCCAGAAAAGACGCTTGCCCGTGGCGCACCAAGATAATGTGGCTCATGCGCGACAAGCGATCCCGGCAGCAGCTAGGGACGTGAGATTTCTGATCCAACCGCAACCGTCGTGGTTCATGCTCTCCCGTTCTTCTCAGTTCGCGCGCTCGAACAACCCGGCCGCACCCTGCCCGCCGCCTACGCACATGGTGACGACTCCGTAACGCGCCTTGCGCCGCGCCATTTCGTTCGCCAGCGTTCCCACCAGCCGCGACCCAGTCATGCCGAAGGGGTGCCCAATCGAGATCGAACCGCCGTTCACGTTCAGTTTCTCCGGATCGATTCCCAGACGATCGCGGCAGTAGACCACTTGAACCGCAAACGCTTCATTGAGCTCCCAGAGGTCGATGTCACTGAATTTCACGCCGGTGCGCTGCAATAATTTCGGTACCGCGAAGACCGGTCCGATGCCCATTTCGTCGGAATCGCAACCGGTCACCTGGAAACCGCGAAAAACCAGTTTGTAGGAAATGCCGAGCTGGTCCGCGCGCTGCCGCGACATTACCAGCGTGGCCGAAGCGCCGTCGGAAAGCTGCGAGGAATTTCCCGCCGTAACCGTGCCCTGGCCGCTCGTCGGGTCAAAGTGCGGCTTCAGCGACAAGAGACCTTCGAGCGTCGTGTCCGGACGATTGCATTCATCCTTGTCCGCGCACACTTCTTCCTTCGCGATCACTTCGCCGGTCTTCTTATCCAGGTTCGCGCGCACCGCGCGCATGGGAGCGATTTCCCCCTGGAAAAAGCCTTCCCGCTGCGCACGAGCCGTGCGCTGCTGGCTCAGGAGCGAGTACTCGTCTTGCACTTGCCGGCTGATCTTGTAGCGCTTGGCCACGATCTCGGCAGTGTCCCCCATCACCATGTACACGCCCGGCATCTGCTCGAGCAGCCGGGGATTGGGATCGTAGTTGCGTGGAATCAGACTGATGCTCTCCACGCCGCCCCCGATCAACGCGTCGCTGCCTCCACTGACGATCTGGTACGCGGCCAGCGCGATCGACTGCAGACCGGAAGAGCAAAACCGGTTGATGGTGACGCCGCCGGTCGAAGTAGGCAGCCCGGCCAGCATGGCCGAAACTCTCGCGATGTTGTGTCCCTGCGGACCATGGGGCTGTCCGCAGCCCAGGATGACGTCTTCGACTTCGCGCGGATCGAGCTGGGGTGTCTTGCGCAGCACATCCTGGATGCAGTGCGCTGCCAGTTCATCTGGACGCGTCAGGTTGAACGATCCGCGAAATGACTTGGCCAGAGCTGTGCGCGAACTGGCTATGATGACTGCTTCTCTCATGAGGTCTCCTACGTCTTTGTCATACGCACAGCGAGTTTCCCTCTCGGCGGCGTTGTCCCTTGCAGGTTCAGAACCCTACGCGGCCGCAACCTGCTCTTTGTCGAACTCGGCAAAAGTCTTGCCCCCTTCCGCCAAGCGCTGCAGCAGAGGAGCCGGCGCCCAGAGTTCTCCGTGCTGTTTGTGGAATTCGCAAAGTCGCTGGTAGACCTTTTGCAATCCCACCGTGTCGGCATGCCACATCGGCCCGCCGCGATAGGCGGGAAATCCGTAACCGTTGAGATAGATGATGTCGATGTCGACCGCCCGCAGCGCGTATCCCTCTTCGAGAATCCGCGCTCCCTCATTCACCAGCGCATAGATGCAACGATCGACGATCTCCGCGGCGGAGATCTGCCGCTGCGGGATTCCTGCGTCCGCGCTCCACTTCCGCACCAGGGCGGTCACCTCGGGATCCGTGCTCGCGCGCCGGTTTTCGTCGTAGCTGTACCATCCCTTCACCGTTTTCTGGCCGTACCGCCCCATTTCACAAAGACGGTCCTCGGCGAAGGGCTGGCGGATTCCGGGTTTTTCCAGGTGGCGGTACTCCTTGCGAATGCGCCAGCCCACGTCGAGGCCCGCCAGGTCGCCCGTCGCCAGCGGACCCATGGCCATGCCGAAGTCGACGAGCGCCTTGTCCACCGCCTCCACCTCCGCCCCTTCTTCCATCAGAAACTGCGCTTCCCGCCGATACGGTCCAAACATACGGTTGCCGACGAAGCCGCGGCAGTTTCCTACCAGCACGCCGATCTTGCCCAGCTTCTTGGATAGTTGCATGCAGGTGGCAATCACTTCTTTGCTCGACTTCTTTCCGCGCACAATCTCGAGCAACCGCATTACGTTGGCCGGACTGAAGAAGTGCGTTCCGATCACCGCTTCCGGCCGCGACGTGGCCTCGGCGATTTCATCGATATTGAGCGTCGACGTGTTGGTCGCCAGAATCGCTCCTCGCCGGCAGGCGCGGTCCAAGTCCGCAAACACAGTTTTCTTCAGCGCCATGCCTTCGAAAACCGCCTCCACCACCATGTCCACGCCGGAGAACGCATCGTAGTTGAAAACCGGTGTGATCAGTCGCAGACGTTCGTCCACGAATGCCTGGGTGAAACGCCCGCGCTGCACCGAGCTGGCGTAATTCTTCCGGATTTTTTCCATCCCCAGATTGAGCGCCGCCTCATCGACGTCCTTCAGCAGCACCGGAATGCCCGCGTTGGCAAACACCATCGCGATCCCTCCGCCCATCGTTCCGGAGCCGACGATCGCCACCCGCTTCACCGGCATCACCGGAGTTTCCTTGGGTACGTCGGGAATCTTCGCCACTTCGCGCTCGCCAAAGAAAACATGGATGAGCGCTTTCGACTGATCGGAGAAAAGACATTCGGTGAAAAGTTTCGCCTCGGCCTGGCAGCCTTCCTCGAACGACAATTTGGTCGCCGCCTCCACCGCATCGATCGCCGCCAGAGGAGCCTTCATCCCTCGTTGCTTCTTGCCGGCCGCGTCGCGCGCCGCCGCAAAAATCGCCGCGGTCTCCCTAACCGTTCCCAGCTTCTCCGCTCGCTCCCGCGTTTTTGGCGCGGGCTTGCCCGCGACTTCGCGTGCGAAAGCCACCGCCCCGGCGAGCAGGTCCCCGTCGATCAGCCGGTCAATCAGTCCAAGAGTGGCAGCCTCGCGCGCTGAAACTGGCTTGCCCCCGGCACACATTTCGACAGCCTTGGCGACACCTACCAGGCGGGGCAGACGCTGCGTTCCACCGGCGCCGGGAATGATACCCAGATTTACTTCCGCCTGACCCACCTGCGCCGTGGGCGCCGCAACCCGGTAATGGCCGGCCATGGCCAGTTCCAGTCCACCCCCCAACGCGGTCCCGTGGATCGCCATCACCACCGGCTTGCCGCTATCCTCAATGTGAAGCAACAGCGGAAGCAGGCTTCTGCGGGGTCCTCCCAAGGTCATCTTGCCGAATTCCTTGATGTCCGCGCCGGCGACAAAAGTACGGCCGCCGCCGATTACCACCGCCGCCTTGATGGCAGGATCGCCATTCATTTCATCGATCGCCGCCCAGATTCCTTCGGGCACGCCCGGGCTGAGAGCGTTCACCGGCGGGTTGTCGATGGTAAGGATTGCGACGTCATTGTCTTTGCTGACTCTCACGAGGTTGTTCATAGGGCACTCCTATCGCGGAACCGCTGTTCTTCCGCAGTCAGATTCAAATCCATCCAGCTCTCCTCACTACCGCCCGCTCAACCATCCGTACGCATCGTTGTCGGTCCAGCCTGGTACTTCTTGCGCAACTCCCTTTTCAGAACCTTTCCCATCGCGTTCTTGGGCAAGCTCTCGCAAAACTCAATCGATTGCGGACACTTGTAGTGGGCCAGGCGCGAGCGGCAAAACTCGATCAATTCTGCTTCGCTGAGCTTGCGTCCCGGTTTCGCCACCACCACCGCCTTCGGCACCTCACCCCATTTCTGGTCGGCCACGGGGATCACTGCGGCTTCGGAAACGTCAGGGTGCGCCGAAAGCACTTTTTCGACGTCGAGCGACGAAATGTTTTCTCCGCCGCTCACGATCGTGTCCTTCTTGCGATCCACGATCAGGATGTACCCGTTCTCCGCAATCACGGCCATGTCGCCCGTGTGAAACCATCCGCCCCGCAAAGCTTCGGCGGTGGCTTCCGGCTGTTGCCAGTAACCCGCCATCACTCCGTCACTGCGGGCAATGATTTCTCCCAGCGTCACCCCGTCGTGCGCCACGTCCTTGTCTTCCGCGTCAACCACGCGAAGCTCACACCCCGGAAAGGCATAGCCGGTCATGGCCTGCAGCACGTACCGCTCCTCGGGCGCACACTGCATGTCCGGTTTCAGTTCGGCGGTGGCCAGCGAGGGCGCACACTCCGTCAGTCCGTATCCCGAAAAGCATTTGAATCCCAACGTCTGCTCCACGTCCCGGATCAGGGTCGGAGAAGATGCGGCGCCGCCGATCGTGGCCCACTCCACGCTGCTCAGGTCGTACTTGGAACGCGCCGGCGAGTTCACCAGCGCGGCGGCCATAATCGGCACCAGGGTCAGCGCATGCACCCGCTCCCGTTCCACCAGCCGGAATATTTCCTCCGGCACGAAGCGCGAAAGCATGACATGCGTTCCGCCCATGAGCGTGATCGTATGCGCCGCTCCCCAGCCGTTGGCGTGAAACAGAGGGATCGTGTGCAGCAGCACGTGCTCAAAGCGGGTGTGATGGTTCAAAGCGATGCTCAGCGCATGCAGGTACACGTTCCGATGCGTGAGCATCACGCCCTTCGGGCTGGCGCTGGTTCCGCTGGTGTAAAAAAGTTCTGCCACGGAGTTCTCGTCAAACGCCATCAGTTCTTCGCGGTAGGGCGTGGCGGAGACCAGCATCTGCTCGTAGGTTTGATCGGAGAGCCACCCCGCTTGCGGCGTCCCATCGAGCTGACGGAAAGAGCGCACCGTGCGCAGGTCTCGCCGGAACGAATCCACGAGACCAATAAACTCTTGTTCCAGAAACAGCACCGCCGCTCCGGAATCATTCAGAATGTAGGTAAGCTCCGGCGCTGCCAGCCGAAAATTGAGCGGAAGCAAAACGCAGCCCGCTTCCAGAACTCCGTAGTAGGCTTCGAGCAGCCGATGGCAGTTCAGGCTGAGAAACGCCACGCGATCGCCCGCCTTCAGTCCGGCTCCGCGCAACGCTCCTGCCAGGCGCCCCACACGATCGCCAAACTCGGCATAGGTCAACCGCCGGTCCTGACACACCACCGCTGTCTTGCGGGGAAACTGCTGTTCTGAGTAGCGAAGGAAGCGAACCGGCGTCAGGGGAAGATTCATAAAAATTTGCTCTTACCAGGCCGTCTGGCCTCCATCGACGATCAGCACGTGCCCCGTCACGTACGCCGAAGCGTCCGATGCCAGAAACACCGCTGCGCCTTTCAGATCGTGATCGCCGCCGAAGCGGCCCAGCGGGATCTTCGCCAGCAGGGAATCTTTACAGTGCTCGATCACCCAGCCCGACATATGCGTCGGAAACCATCCCGGGGCGATCGCATTCACCTGGATGTTGTGCGGCGCCCACTTGCACGCCAGATCCTTGGTGAACGCAATGACACCGCCTTTGCTCGCGTGGTAGCCGATCGCCTGCAGTTCCGCCGACGCTCCGCCCAAACCCGCCACCGATGCGATGTTGATGATCTTTCCCGACCCCTGCGCGACCATGGCCTTGCCGGCCGCCTGACAAAAAAGGAACGTGCCGGTCAAGTTGGTGGAAAGAACTTTGTCCCACTGCTCCAGCGTCATTTCTTCCACCGAAGCTCCCCACGACACGCCGGCGTTGTTGATCAAAATGTCGACCCGGCCAAACTTTGCCAGCGTCGCGTCCACGACTTCCTGAATCGCCGCCCGCTCTTTGACATCGCATCCCAACGCAAGCGTCTGCACGCCGTGGCTGCGCAACGCTTCCGCCACTTCCTCGCAGCGCTTCTTCTTGCGGGCGCACAGCACCAGATTCGCGCCCATCTCCGCCAGACCCTCGGCCATCTGGCGCCCCAGCCCCATCGAGCCACCCGAAACAATGGCCACACGGCCAGTCAGATCGAAAAGTTGTTTGACATTCACTCCGAGAACGGCCTTTCCGGGCGGCAGCGCCACGCAAAAGTGATAGTTAATATCATATTAGAGCCACTAACGTCAATACACATTTTGCGCGATTTTCAAACCGCTCGCCGGCCGAGAGGGGCCCGGCGCAGTCGCCCCGGAACTACCCCCGCAGGCGGAGCACCACCCGCCCCGAGACCTCGCCGCGGCTCAATTGCCCCAGAACGTCTTGCACCTCGGCGAGCGGGCGCGTGGTCACCTGGCAATAGACGGTCCCGGCTGCCCCCATCGCCAGAACCTCGCGTAGATCTTCCCGTGTGCCCACTGAGGAAGCTTTGATCTGAATCTCGCCAGCCGCCATCAGAATTGCCGGAAACGCGATATCCTGTGCGGGCAATCCCACCGCCAGCAGCGTCCCCGTCGGGCGCACACAATAGAATGCCATGTCGTACGCGGACTTGGCCGCCGAGGTGACCAGGGCAACGTGCACCCCGCCGGAGCCGCGTACTTCCTTAACTACTTTGCTCGTTGCGGCGTTCATCGTGCGGGCCGCGCCTAGCGATTTCGCCAGCGCGAGCTTTTCTTCGGAAATATCGATCGCGGTCACTTCCGCTCCCGCTGCCCGGCCAATCTGGACGGCAATGTGGCCGAGTCCGCCCACGCCGAAAACCGCCAGCCGCTGCCCGGCGCGAATCTTGGCCTGCTTGAGGGCGCGATGAACCGTTACTCCCGCACAAAGCAGCGGCGCCGCTTGCTCGGAGGGAAGCGTGTCGGGAATCTTGACCACGTGGCTGGCGGGAGCCTTCGCATATTCCGCATATCCGCCATCCATCATCACGCCCGTGATGCGCTGCTGCACGCACAGATTCTCGTTGCCCTCGCGGCAAAACTCACATTGCCCGCATGTCCACTGCACCCACGGCACCCCCACCCGTTCTCCCACCCGGACATTCTGGACCGCCGCGCCCCGCTCCACCACCCGGCCTACGATCTCGTGTCCCAGGATCAGCGGTTTCTTTACAATGCCGGCCAATTGCGTCCAGTCGCCTTCGGCCACGTGCAGATCGGAATGACACACACCACAAACCTCCACCTCGATCAGGACGTCGTCCGCGCCAGCTTCCGGCCGGGCCACCTCTTCCAGCGATAACGGTGTCTTGAATGCGTGCAGAACGGCGGCCTTCATCGTGTTCTCCTCTCTAACAGGTATGAATCACCAACAAAGAAGTGCTGGCGCGATCCCGGAAAACCTTACGGCCGGATGCCGCGCAAGAAAAACTCCACCGCGCTCCGCACTCGGTCGGTGAGCTTATGCGGCCCGGTCAGATCCACCGCCCATTGCCGCACCACCGTGTTGTAGAGCCCTTCCATGAACTCCGCCAGATGCACGACCGGAAACGCGCGCGTCACTTCGCCTCGCTTCTGCCCCTGCGTCAGAATTTCCCGCAGCAGGCTGGCGGCAGCCTCCTCGTGCCCCCGCAGTTCCGCGGATCGCACCGGATCCATGGCGCCCGACAACACCACCGCATGCCACAGTTGCCGGTCGGATTCCACCTCCCGCGCCATGGTTACGTATAGCCGTCGCAAACGCTCGCCCGTCCCCGCCTTGCTCGAAAGCTCCGAACGCAGCCTCTCGCAAATACAGGCATACCCGCGTTCTCCTACCTCGCGCAGAACCGCGTCCTTACTGGGAAAATACCGGAAAAAGGTGGGCTGGCTGATTTCGAGCATTTGCACGATGTCGTCGATCCGGGTGTCCTCGTATCCGTGCTTGCGAAACAACTTGATCGAGGTATCGATAATCTGCTGCCGCAAGCGCGCCTTCTTCCGCTCCCGAAGCCCGACCTCGGGCTGCTCTCCAACTGTCTCTGCGGCCGCACTCCGTGTCGCGAGCGCACCAGCCATGGTCTCTTCCTCCTGCATCGATTACCGGCACGTCCCCAACCGCAACGTCAGTAAAACGTGAGAGTAACTATAACAAAATAGCGACTAACGTCAAGTTGTCGAAAAGAGCGTTCTGCTGGTAAATCCAGTGGGTAACGAAAATGTCCGGGTCACCCTCGTTGTTCCAGTCGTCGATGGCAATCCCCGTGTTCTGGTGGAGGCCAACGGCACCGACAATGCGAGCGCCGTCAGAACTGAACTCTCGAATGGCCTCGTCCCTGGTGCTTTTTTAGGCGGCCCTGAGGAAGCACGATACACATCTGACCGCCTGCGTTGAGGAACTCTAGATTTCGTTCGATGAAGTGGCACTACGACACGTTCAAGGACCCACTGGCGAGATCGAGCCCTGACCGATGCGTTCGTGAGGTTCGCGCTGAAACCCGATGGGACAATCGAGCAGATGAAAAATGGCGGCGGTTTCGCGTCTGCCCGATTTCAGTTTCGATTGGTACCTGCGGTTCACGCCGGTTTCGAAAAAGTCGGACCAGAACTGTGCAACGCGGGTACCGACAGCAAGCAGTTCGAAGAGCTGACAACTTGCAACCCGGGCGGCAGCGATTCCCCGAAGCTGCGGACCGCGTCCGCCCGTTCGGGCGGGACGTACTTTGACAGAAGCTGGATGGTTTCTTCGGCAATCCCAAGCGCCATCAGGCGGGAGATTGCCTGCTCGCGAATTGCATCATCGATGTCACGCGAGCGATCGTCGGTGCGCCGCGCGAGCAGTACGATGGCGGAAGCCGTTACCGCCGTGAACTTGGATGAGTCCAGCAGGGCTTTCAGCCACTCGCCGGCAATTTCAGCCGCCACTACAGAGTGCAGCGGCCCATACAGCGGAATGCGGGCGCCCAGCCGGCCGAGCGACCACAGCCAAATTGCATCTCCAGGTTCTTTTCCGATCTTCGCCACCAGCTCATGGCCAAGCAAAGCACGGGTGCTGGCGAGCAGGTGCTCAAGGCTCGCAAACAGGCGCCACTCCTCGTACTCGAGTTGCCGGTTCACGCGGCCCTTCTTCTTGCGGCCGGCACGGCTAGAATGCTTGCGATAGAGCGCTTGCTGTTCGCTGGCATTGATGCCGCCGGCGATCCGACGCAACAGCACCAGCATTTCGACCTGACATTGCAGACCGTCCGCAAAGACGAGTTCGTTCGACGCGATTGTTCGCAGGTCGTTAACGCGCCCAGCATCACCCGGTACACCGAACCCCGGCCGCAAACAGAAGCCGGATAGATTGAGCCAACGCACCTCATGGCGCGGAGACTTTTTGCGTCCGGCGGCAACCTCGATGAGCACATCGCCGAACCGGCGAATGGCCGAGATGGGCCACGAGTCTCTCTTCGCGCCAAGCGCCGCTTCCATTTGGCTGACAAGATTCTCGGGCGCCAGAGTGTCGCCATCACCAGAGCCGCCAAAAACACTGCGGATCAGTTGCGCAGCGGCTTCGACAGTTGCATCGGAAGTCGCAACGGCCGATGAACGTGCCGGCACGGGCTGTGGTTTCGCCGTATCGAGTTGCTGCGCTTGTGCCTCTTCGCCGCGCAGTTCGAATTGCAGCCGCCAGCGATGCGGCGTGTCCCGCGATTCACACCAGAGTTCGAGCGTGCCAACCTCCGTGAAACTGGCTCTGAGACCTACAATCAGGTACACGTCGCGCATTTTCTTGCCGTAGCGCAACAAGGTCACTAGCGGAGCATGGCGATGCACGTTCGCTTCGTCCAATGCAGCGACTTCGCCGTGCGCATCGTGCCGTGTGCGCGAACTGTACAGCGTGAACGACACCGGGCGGTTAGCCAGCACCGAGAATTCGCGGTTGAGTAGCGGGAGTGTCGTGCCCTCTTCGACCCCGGCAGGCAATACACAGATGCCCCGCAGACCGTCGTCCGAGCGCCACCCGATGTAGTACGTGCACGCGCTGCCGGCACGGATGCGCAAACCGATGCCGCGTCGCACGCGGCCGTAGTAAGCGGCACCCCGAGCAACCGCACTATCTACCGCTTCGTTGTTGAGGAGCTTGGGCCTCCAGCCGCTTTGGGCTCCATCGAACCAGGAGGAAATTGCCTCGACAATCCTCTCGCGAGTCACCGCTGGCGCACAGAAGCCGCCATTGAAGAGCACGGCGTTGGGTCGAGCCATTCGCTGATTTGCAGAATCTCGGTTTGCAGATCGGTGGTTTGCAGACGAATGGTTTGCCGACGAACCGTTCATGGCGACCGCCGCTTGCGTCAGAAATGCGGCAAGGTGCCTGGTGATGGCGGGATCGCTGGCGTAGGGCAGGCCGAGTTCGCGCAACCCTGTTGGCCGGCCATGCGCCGGCATCTCATCAGACGCAGTGATTGGCAAGAACCCGGCCGTCAGAATCTGCAGGACTTCCTCGCGCGTCAGGTCAACGCTGAGCGCCTGTCCGACGACGGCACGGCCGCTGCCCAGGACCGTGACCGGCACGCGCGACAGTTCCGAGGACGAATCACTCAGCAGTCGCTCTTTCGCGGCGCAGCAGGCCCGGCGTAACGCATAACGCTGTCGCAGCGTGAGCGGGATGTCTTTGAGCTTGTCTTTCACGAGTTTGTCTTCCACGCGGCGGGCCAGGGCGAAATCGAGATTGTCGCCGCCGAGCAAAAGGTGCTCGCCGATGGCGGTTCGCTCAAACTGCAACTCGCCGTTGAGCAAGCGAGCTCGCACCAGGCTGAAGTCGGTCGTGCCGCCGCCGATGTCGCAGATCAGAATCAGTTCGCCATCGCGGAGGTCTTCGCCGTTCCCACCACGTGCCAGATACGGTCGCGAGGATGCGCCACCTGCCTGCGCGTCTCGATTCGCCGCGATCTTAACCGCGATCCACGCGTAAAACGCGGCCAACGGTTCTTCGAGCAGAGTGAGTTTGTCGAGTCCGGCACGGCGGGCGGCTTCGACCGTCAGTTCACGCGCTTCCTCATCGAACGAAGCGGGCACGGTGAGGACGATTTCCTGATGCTCAAAACGCGTTTCTGCATCAGTCCCAATGGCGCCGTTCCAGGCGTCGCGCAGATGCATGAGGTAGCGCGCGGACGCTTCGACCGGGGAAATCATGGGCTGCGGCGGTTCAGCTTGCGCCGGCAGGATCTTGGCGCGGCGATCCACGCCAGCATAGGAAAGCCACGATTTGGCCGATGACACTTGGCGGCTCGGTACAAGCGCTCCCTGTTCGCGCGCGAGCACACCTGTGACCATTGGCGGATTCTCATCCCACGTGGCGCTCACGGCCCCGGCAGACAACTCACCTTCGGTGGGGAAGTAAAGAAAAGAAGGAAGTGCGGGGAGCGTGAGGACTTCCCCATGTCCCACCAACTGCGGCACGGGGAACACACTTATAGGGGAGCCCGCATCAACGACTTCCTGAGTATCGATGTACGTATCGATGTACGCGACGACAGAGTTTGTCGTGCCCAGATCGATGCCGATCAGATAACGAGAAGGCACCGACGACCTCACCTCCCGGTCTTTTCGCGAATGTTCAGCTCCAGCTTCCAGCGCTGCGTGCCGTCGCGGGATACGCACCAGACCTCGAGGGTGCCGAGTTCGGTAACGCGAGTCTCGATCCGCACCGGTACAACGGTTCCCTGCTGGCCATCCAGTTTGAGGGTGACCTCCAGCGGGCTGAGTTCCTCGATATCGGCGCCCCAATCTTCCAGCAGGCTGCCGGCGTGGTCCTGCTTACGGACGCTGGAACTTAGGAAACGAAACTGGGCTGGTTCGCCGACGACGAGGCCAAACTCCCGGTCGGGAATCGTGGCCTCGGTGCCCTCCTCCATGCCAAAGGGAACGACACAGAGCGCCTTGAGCGGAGCTTCCATGCCGGGCACTGCAGGCATTGCGCTTTCAATTCCGATGTAGTACGTGCGCGAGGCGCCACTGCGGATACGCACCCCGCGACCGCGACGCGCTTTCCCGTAATAGGCCGCGCCGCGCGCAACGGCGTGCTCCAGGTCGGGAGCTTCCAGGATTTGCTCTGCCCCGAGCGCGTCGAATCCTTCGTGTCGCAACCAGCTGTTCAGCACCTCGACCACCCGGTCGCGCAGCACCGTCGCTTTCATCACTCCGCCGTTGAACAGGATGTGCGTGGGACATGCCAGTCCGCTCGGGCCGCGCCGGATGCCCGCCGCCTCGGGACTGTTGCGAACTTGCTCCGACAGAAACCGCGCCAGGTGCTTGGTGATAGCTGGATCGGCCGCGTACGGCAGGCCCAACTCCTGAAAGCCAACACGGCGTTGCCGCGCAGGTAACTCGCCGCTCGCGACTTTGGGGAAGAATCCTTCAACCAGGACCTGGTCGAGGTCTTCGCGCGCCAGCTCCGTCTTGATGGTGCCGCCGACGAGCTTCGTCCCCTTGCCCAGCAACGTGATTGGACGCTTCTGCGTCTTGGGCGATTCGAACAGTTTTTCCTTTTCCATGCGGCATTGATGCCACAGGCCGTGCAACTGCCAGGTATCGATGCGGTTGCCCGAGGCTTCAAGGCGCTGTTGCAGAACGCGCGCCAGCGCCAAGTCCATGTTGTCGCCGCCCAGTAGGATGTGGTCGCCAACGGCGACGCGCTTCAGCGTCAGGTCGCCGTCCTCTTCGGAAACCACGATGAGGCTGAGATCCGTGGTGCCGCCGCCGACGTCGCACACGAGAACGAGGTCGCCGACTTTGATTCGGCGGCGCCAGGCATCACCCTGGCTTTCAAGCCACGCGTAAAAGGCTGCCAGGGGCTCTTCCAGCAACGTGACATGCTGAAAACCGGCCTGTTCGGCGGCGCGCCTGGTCAACTCGCGGGCTTCTTCGTCGAACGAAGCGGGCACCGTGAGCAGCACCTCCTGTTCCGCAAGAGCGAGTTGCTCCCCTGCCTCGCCGCTGTCCCACACGGTGCGCAAGTACCGCAAGAACTGCGATGACGCTTCGACCGGCGAGAGCTTGGGCACCTCCTCAGGCGCTTGCCAGGGCAAGATCGGCGCAGTGCGGTTCACCCCAGCATAAGAAAGCCAGGATTTGGCGGAGGCGACCAGGCGGGCTGGACTCTCCGCGCCGCGCTTGCGCGCCAGTTCGCCGATCACGAGCTTCGGCTCGGGTTCCCATGGCAAGGCGAGGCTGCCCTTAGGAAAATCGAATTCACCCGGGATGTAGAGAAACGACGGCAGCAACGTGCGTTCCGCCACTTCGTTCGGATTCACCAGCTGCGGAATGCTGCGCACCTCGATGCGGCTTTCCTCTTCGGCAGCAGTGGCGTCGCAGCGCGCCAGCGCCGAATTTGTGGTCCCGAGGTCGATGCCAACGATGTATTTGGCCGCCAACGAAAATCTCCTTTTCAAACTCAACATCTATTGCGTAGATGTGGATCAGCCGTTATGAAAGTTCGACCTCAGCCGGCGCAACCACCATCCTGCCGGCGCCCTGCGGCAACGGGGGCAGATTCACTTCCTTCACGCGCCAGCCTTTGTGTCGTAACACGCCGCGAAGTGGCGGCTCTCCCGCCACGTTGCCGATCAATTTGATGGCGGCCAGGTCAAAACCCGCTGGCACCGTCACCGGTTGATCCTCTTCGGAGTTCAGAATCGGCTCCAGTTTTACATAATGGTCGAGCACCTGTCGGCAAGTGTCGTGGATTGTGCGGACAGCGGCTCCAAGCTGCGCGTCGGGATAGGCGGAGATGTTCTCCGCCAGGAAATCGATGAGCCGCCCATCGCGTTGCAGCAGTGCAAGCATCTGCACGGCGCGATCGAACGCTTCCGCGGCTGGCCGTTGAACTTCCTTCAGACGAGAGACGGGAGGTGCAGCAACTGCTGGCGCCTGCGGAACCGGAACGGCAGGCTTGACCAGCTTCTGTGCGATGTCGTTGGGAATGTCAGCGTGGAACAGGATTGAAAAGAAACACCGAAAGGCAAAAGCTACTCGTTCCCAGAATCCGTTCATAGCCACTCCGATGATTAGAAATCCAATGATCAGAAATCCAACGAATTAGAATAATTCACCGCCACTTGCGCGCGCCGAGTTCGGAGATAATCCGAGCGGTCCGTATGCATCATACCAATACGGTCAGACGATTCGTAATCGCAGGCGGCAGGCTGAGCGACAGTCGTTATTTGATGCGCTAGTCGAGGGGGACGGCGCTTTTTGTGGTGTGCTTCGCCTGACCCTTGTTTGCCTGCCTGTCAAAACGGTTGAGATAAAGTTTCAGGCATGGAGAGCTATCGTCTGTTCCGGAAGATCGCGGCTGGAGAAATCGCCGGCGCCGGCGTGACCGAGACTCTGCGACCTCACAATGGGCCCACGTCGGTACCACCCCATTACAATCGGGAATTTTCGGCCCCAGCGGGACCCTGAGGTGAGGGTTTTCAGTGCTGAAAACTGACGCCGAACTACAGACCTAAATACGCCACCCGAATCTGCTCGTTGCCGAGCAACTCTTTCGGAGTTCCCTGCAAGGTAATCTCGCCGTTCTCCACGACGTAACCGCGATCTGAAATGCTGAGCCCGTCCACGACGTTCTGCTCGACGATCAACACCGTGACCCCCGACTTGCCGACCTGATGCACCTTGGCGAAAACTTCCTCGACGATCTTGGGCGACAGGCCGAGCGAAGGAGATCCCCCACGCCGGCAATCGCAACACTTCCGCGAAGGCAATGGTACAGAGCGCGAAATACGGGCCGCGCAGGCGAAATGAAACTTTGCCGATCAGCGCCGCACAGCGAAACCGCTCCCGCTCTTAGAGTCCAAGGTACGCTCGCCGCACTTCATCCATTCTGGCGACGTCGTCCGACTTGCCACGGATGCTGATTCGACCTTCGGCAAACACGTAGGTGTAGTCGCTTATTGCCAGTGCGAGGTGCACATTCTGTTCCACCAGGACGATGGTGAGCCCTTGTTTCCGCAGCGCACCCAAAGTCAGGAAGAGTTGTTGCGCCAGCACCGGTGCCAGACCGAGCGAGAGCTCGTCGATCATCAGCACCTCCGGCTCCTGCATCAAGCCGCGGCCCATGGCCAGCATCTGCTGCTCTCCGCCGGAGAGGGTGGAAGACTTCTGCTGGCGGCGTTCTTTCAGGCGCGGGAACAGTGCGTAGACGCGTTCCAGGTTCTGTTTCTCTCGCTTGCGGGCCCGCTTCGAGTACCCGCCCATCTCCAGGTTCTCCTCTACTGACATGTCCGGAAAAAGCTGTCGGCCCTCCGGCACCAGCACCAGGCCGCGATTAGCTTTGGCATGAGGTGGGAGCCGTGTGACGTCTTCTCCTTGCAGCAGGACGCTGCCTTTCCAGGCACGCAGGCTGCCCATGATGGCGCGCAGCGTGGTGGTCTTGCCGGCGCCATTCGTTCCGATGATCGTGGTTAACTTCCCGCGCGCAACCTCAAGCGAAATGCCCCACAGGACCTGCACTTCGCCGTATCCAGACTCGAGGTTCTCTAGTTGAAGGGCCAGGTCCATCATTCCATCCTTGTCAATTTGTCAACGATATCGGGAAAGCCCAAGTAGGCTTCGACGACATCCGAATTGTGTACCACCTCATCCGGCTTGCCTTCCGCCAGCTTGCGGCCCAAGTTCAGCACCACGATGCGATCGGAAAGACTCATGATCGCCTGCATCAGGTGCTCGATCATGAGCACCGAGATCCCGCTGTCACGAATTTTGCGAACCAATTCGATCATGGCCGCAACTTCGGTGGGATTCAGTCCCGCCAGCACCTCGTCCAGCAACAGGAGCTTGGGTTTCGCCGCCAGCGCCCGTGCTATTTCCAGGCGTTTCTTGCCGGCGATGGTCAGTGAGCGCGCCATCATGTCGGTGCGCTCCAATCCAACCCGCTGCAGCACTTCGGAAGCAACCTTGCGTGCGGCGCCCATATCGAGATATTCACGACCGAAGCATGCACCCACCGTGACGTTGTCCAGCACCGTAAGGTCGTTCAAGGGCTTCACGATCTGGTGGGTGCGCGCCAAGCCGAGGTGAACCACCTGGTCCGGCGAACAGCGGGTAATGTCTTTTCCCGCAAAGGTGATGGTTCCCTGGTTGGCCTTGTAGACCCCATTCACGACATTGAACAAGGTTGTTTTGCCGGCCCCGTTTGGACCGATCAGCCCCAGGATCTCACCCTCATCGATGCTGAAACTGACGTCAGAAACCGCCACCAGCCCGCCGAAACGCTTGCTGACGCCGCGCACTTCGAGGATGGTGTTCATTCGATCACCTTGCGCGCGCGCGGCACCAGGCGATACACCCAGCCAATCAAGCCGCCAGGCGCGAACAGCACCACCATCAGCAGCAGTCCGCCGGCGATCACCAGGTGAAAGTTGGAAAGGACGGGAGAAGTGAGCAGGTAGGAGCGAAGTCTCTCGTAAAGGCTCCCGCCCAGAGCCGCGCCGATGACTGAGCCTTGGCCGCCGAGCATCAGCATTACGATGCCTTCCAGCGACAGCATGTACTCGAAGGCGATCGAGGGATCGATCATGCCATTCTTGAAAAACATCAGCGCGCCAGCGACCGCAGGCAGAAATGCGGACACGCTGTAGATGATCGCCTTGTACATGGTGGCGTTGACGCCCAGCACCACGGCGGCATCCTCATCCTCGCGGATGGCGAACAGGCCCAGTCCAAACTTGGAATTCTTAATCGCCAGACTCACGATCATTGACAGGGTCATGACCGCAATGATCAGGAAGTAGGTGATCCAGAGAGCGTGCCTGGCGCCCCCCAGAGACTGGTAGGAGTTGAACGAGAGGTACATTCCAGTCGATCTGCCCCACGGATCGAAGTTGGAAACAAACGCCTGTACGGCTTGGAGAATGCCAATGGTGGCCAGGGCAAAATAGGCCCCACGCAAGCGCAAAATGGCCAATCCGAACAAGAACGCGCAGACACTGACCACCACACCGGCCACCAGCGCCGACAGCACCAGATTCCAGCCGCGCGCCGTCGTCAGGTAAAGTCCCACGTAACCGCCCAGTCCGTAAAAGACGATGTGGCCGAAGTTCACGTAGCCGGTGTAGCCGATCATCAGGTTCAAGTTGCTGGCCAGGATGATGGCGATGGCGATGAGGATGAGATCTTCACGCAAGGAAACGTTGTTCCCGTGCACCGGCGCGTAAATGAACCCGGCGGCGACGAGCAGAATAATCCAGAAGAAGGGCCGGCGCAGTATCATGCCGCTGCCCTCTTCCCGAAGATGCCCTGCGGGAACGCGACCAGCACCACCACAAACAGCCCAAACTCGATCAGCGGAATCCAACTGACGGCGATGAACGGCGTGACCACTCCCTCCAGCAAACCCAGGAGCACTCCAGCGACCAAGGCTCCGAACGGCTTGCCCAGTCCCGCCAGAATGGTCACCACGAAACTTTTCAACTGGTACACCCCGCCAGACAGAATGGTGAAGGGGAACAAGGTGGAGACCAGTGCCCCGGAGGTGCACGCCAGAGCGATGCCGATCGCAAAAGCGATACTCAGCACCACAGTCGAGGAGATGCCCATCAACTCGGCGGCTTCGCGGTTATCGGCGACGGCGCGGATGGCTTTGCCCGTACGTGTGTGATAGAGGAACAATTGCAGCGCCAGGGCGATGACCACCGCAGAGATGGCGGCGGCGATGTGGTTCCCTGTGAAAGTGTAGGCTCCGACGGTGATGCCGGGCAGAACGAAGTTGACGTTGTACGGACTGGTGCTCCACACCGCTGTGCCGATGCCGATGACCATCATGTTCACCGCGAACGTGGAGAGCAGGCTCATCAACATGGAGCGGCCCACCACCCAGTGCACCGCCATCCAGTAGACAACAAGTCCGATGATCAAGCCGGCCCCGATGGTGGGCAGCAACAACACGTAAGCGTTGATCTTCAAGGCGGCGAACAGCAGATACATGCAGAACATGCCCAGCGCGATCATGGAGCCGTGAGTAAGATTGATGACATCCATCACTCCCCAAATCAGACTCAAACCCATCGCCGCGAGTCCGTACACCGCTCCGACGAGCAGGCCGTCGATCATGGAAGCTAAAACGCCCGACATATCTCACCCCCAGCGTTCCTGGCTTTCGATGCCCGCATGACTAATGCCCGCCCACCACAATCCCCAGAGTTGTCAATCCGCGTCTGCTTGGGGTGAAAACAGCAGATTCCCCGCTTCGCTCCGGATAACAATCGACGAGGGATTAGGGAACTCGCCCTCAGTGGATTGGGTACATCAGGTTGGCGCTCTTGCCTGCCAGTGGCCATACAACTTCTTTTACCAGTTTGCCGGACTTGTCCTTCTGCCATTGCGCCAGAACCATGGAATGGCCCACCTGCAAGCCGTGTTCGTTGGCGGCGGTCGAGAATTTGGTCCGACCGTAGAAGGTGGTGACATCGTTGGCGTTCAGCGCCTCCGCCACCTTGGCCGAGTCAATCCCGCCAGCCTGTTCGACGGCGCGCTGCAGGATCAGCCCGCACGCGTAGCCACCGGCGGACTCGTAGCTGGGCGGCGCATTGTATTTCGCGGTATACGCCTTGGCGAAATCGGCGCCGCTCGGCCCGTACTGCGCCTTAAACGCCGACTGCGGTTCCCACTGTGACGGTACCATGACGCCCAGCGCCGCATCGCCCAGTTCGACCCACTGCGGGCTGTCTGGCGCCACCAGCAACGTCAGCATCTTCAGAGGAACTTTGTGGCCGTAGAGCTGCCGGGCCAGCGTCGATCCGTCAGCATAGTGGCCGCCGCCCAGAAGCACGGTCGCCTTGGACGCAATCGCCTTGTCGATGATGGCGCTGAAGTCGGTGGTGTTGGGAGCATAGGCTTCACTGAACGCTATGTTGAACCCGAGCTGCTGCGCATAGGCCTTGGCTGGGGTCACTACCGCTACCGAGAACGAGGAGTCCTCGTAGACGAAAGCGACAGTGGCTTTGGGGTCCTTGGTCTTCAGAGCATCGAGGGCAACCTTCAGATATTCGGGAGCGGGCGCGAACATCTGGAACAGGTACTGGTTGCCCAGAGTGTAGGTTTTTGGTTCGGCCGCACCGGTGGTGAGCATGATCTTGCCATACTGCTCCGTCACTACCGCGGCGGTGGCGGTAAGCGGGGACGAGTAGGGACTGAACAGGAAGTCCGCCTTGTCCTCCAGGATCATGCGGCTGTAGAGTTGCTGCACGCGCTTGGAGTTGGATTCGTCGTCGTAGCTGGTGAACTGAACTTTGTAGCTCTTGCCGCCAGCCTTGATGCCGCCGGCAGCGTTGACTTCGTCACGCCACAGTTCAAACCCGCGATATTGCTCCACGGAATCGACGTTCAGGGCCCCGGTCTTGGAGACGGTGAATCCGATGGTGATCGGTTGTTGAGCGAATCCCGAGATAACCAGAAGAACCAGAACAACTGCGAGCAGAGTCAGTTGCTTCACAATCCACCCCGTCGGTAAGACATTTTCAAAGCGCATCGCTAACGAGAACAGAAGGAAAGATCGCTTCATATCAAGCTCCTTGTGAGGGGCGACGCGCAGCCGCTACCGAAAAGCCACCAATGTTTCCGTGAAGCGAAATCACACTACCGCGCTCGACGGCCCTCAGCCAAGTATAACTACACCGGGTCGAGCGCCTTCTCTGGTGATCCCAGTCACACTGCTGCGTGATCGACACCTCATCGGTGTCCCCGCGCGGGAACGCCTACTCCCGCTTGAGTAAGGACTCCGCCGGCAAACCGCAGATCGAAGCGTCCACGCGCCGTCGGGACATCACGACCGAAGAGATTGACTTATGGATTCAGTACCTTCAGCCCCACTGGAGGGCACACCATTTCTAATGTGGTATGACACTAAGAGACAGCTGCACTTGTAAAGCTGCCTTTCGGCGTGTTAAGGTGCGCCGTCGCTGCTACTGTGAATCGGCAATGAAATCCTGGAAACCACGAGGACCCTATGAGCACCCCTGCGGCGAAGACTGAAGCCCCCCGCAAGCATCGCCCCTATGTTCCGGAATCGATGGAAATGAAGGAGTTTACCTTCCGGGCCGTACTGATCGGGCTGTTCCTGACCGCCCTGCTAGGCTCTGCTAACGCGTACCTCGGTCTCAAGGCGGGGATGACGATTGCCGCGACCTATCCGGCAGCTGTCATCTCGATGGCACTGCTGCGGTTGATGAAAGGCTCGCTGCTGGAAGAGAACATCGCGCGAACCGTGGGCTCGATCGGCGAATCGGTGGCGGCAGGCGCCATATTCACCATCCCTGCCTTTGTCATGGCCGGCCTGTGGCCGGCACTGACGCCGGATTTCAGAACACCCGAATACTGGAAGTCGGTTGCCCTGATGATGATCGGAGGCACACTAGGCATCCTGTTCGTGACGCTCCTGCGCCGCGTGATGGTCGAGGATCCCGACCTGCCGTTCCCAGAATCCGTGGCCGCCTCCGAAATTCACAAGGCCGGACAACAGGGAGCGAAAGCCGCGAAGATTTTGTTTGCCAACATGGGCTTCGGCGCGTTCATGTATCTGCTGGGAGCGATCAATGTTTTCAATCCCAGCAACACTTTCCCCGTGAAGATCAGCGCCCTCGGAAAGAAGCTGCTGCTCCGCACCAGCACGAATCCAAACGTGGCTACGACGATTACCGGTGGCGCCACGCTGTTGACGGCACCCGACATTAGCCCTGCCTATCTTGGCGTGGGATACATCATTGGACCAAGACTGGCCGCCTTGAACTTCGCGGGAGGCTTGTTGGCATGGGGCCTGCTTGTTCCACTCCTAACCTTCACCCTCGGTCCCTACATCCAGGCCTCGATGCCGCAGGGACAAACCATCGCCTGGCCCCTGCTGGCGCAAGCCATCTACTTCTCTATCGTGCGTCCCATCGCAGTTGGCGGCATGTTGGTCGGCGCCTCCTACACCCTGTTCAAGATGCGCAAGCAGTTGGCACTCGGCATGGGCCGTGCCGTCTCCGATCTGAAAAAGTCCGCAGCAGTGCAAGCCGCCACGAATCGTACTGAGCGGGATTTGCCCGCCAAGGCAGTGTTTGCCGGTATCGCCGTCGTATTCGTGGCCATGATTCTGCTCTACTACTATTTCATCAGCGGAGCAGGCACGCTCTCCAGTTCTCAAATATTATCTGGCTGCCTGGTCGCAGCCGGCGTGATGATCATCGTCGGATTTTTCTTTGCCGCCGTTTCCGGCAACCTTGTCGGCATGATCGGATCCTCGAACAATCCAGTCTCAGGGCTCACGCTGTGCACGCTAGTGATTGCAGCCCTGCTGATGGTCGCGCTTGGCGTTTCCGGAACTGGCGGAGTTGCAGCGGTACTTGGAGTAGCGGCAGTGGTATGCGTTTCTTCCGCTGTAGCGGGTGAGATGTTGCAAGACCTGAAGGTCGGACACATCCTCGGCGGCACGCCCTCGAAGATGCAGATTGGAGATCTTTTCGGCATCGTCGTGGCATCGCTCGTCCTGTTCTTCCCGATCGCGATCCTTGCCAAGGCGTACACCTTCGGCAGCCCCGCGCTCCCGGCACCGCAGGCGGGATTAATGGCTATGCTCTCCAAAGGAATCGTGGGCGGCGACATGGCCTGGCCGCTCGTGATCGTTGGCATCCTGCTGGGACTGGCGATGATCATGATCGAGGTGAAGAGCGTGATGCTCTTCGCGGTCGGCATGTATTTGCCGCTCGGCACAACTTTTGCCATTTTTCTCGGAGGTGTGATTCGCTGGATCACCGACAAATTGCGCGATCGCCGTGGCCTAAACGATGCGCAGAAGGCGCGCGTGGAAAACTCCGGCGTCCTAACGGCCTCGGGTCTGATCGCGGGCGAGGCGCTGTGCGGCCTGCTCATCGCGGCCCTGGTGGGCTCTGGCCACGACGTAACCCTGTTCAAGTGGACCCCGCCATTTCTTCTGGCGCTGGGCGCGCTAGCGGTGCTGGCGATTGTCATGATCCGAGTTCCGCTGGCCAACGCCGGACGGCCCGAAGATCCGGCCCCGCCGACGGCCATTATGTGAGGTCGTGTGGGGATGCTGTGTGGGGACGGGCGCCTCGCCCGTCCAAGCTGAGCGCAGCTCGGCCCCACCACGTTCATGTTAGGGACTCAGGAAATGTCGATTGCGGAAAATATTGCGCGGGTGCGGGAGCGGATCGCAGTGGCGGCGCGCCGCGCAAGGCGCAATTCCGGCGAAATCACACTGATGGGCGTGAGCAAGACTTTTCCGTCCGAGCGCGTCCGCGAAGCCTACGCTGCCGGCCTGCGCGTTTTCGGCGAGAACAAGGTGCAGGAGTTTGCCGGGAAGGCGAACGCCCTGCGCGACTTGCCCGACACCGAATGGCACCTCATCGGACATCTGCAAACAAATAAAGCCGCGAAGGCGACGGAGTTGTTTGACGCGGTGGATTCAGTCGACTCAGCGCGGATGGCGGAGAAACTGAACGCGTTCGCCGACGGCGCGGGCAAGACTTTATCCGTCCTGATCGAGATCAACGTGGGTGGCGAGAAGGCAAAAAGCGGAGTCGCACCAGCCTCGGACGAACTGGAGCAGATTCTGCAAGGCGCGCCGCGATGGGAAAGTCTGAAAATTCAAGGCCTGATGACCGTCCAGCCGTACACAGAAGATCGGGAAGGCTCGCGAGCCTATTTCCGCCAACTCCGTCAGATTCGCGACAACATTGCCGCGCGCGAGCTTCCGAACATCGGCACGGCAGTTCTCTCCATGGGCATGTCGCACGATTTCGAAGTCGCGATTGAAGAGGGAGCAACATGTGTGCGCGTGGGGACGGCCATCTTCGGGGAGAGAGCAAAAGCTTAAACACAGGGGACACAGAGAAAAATCTAAGAAATGTTGCAGGTTTTCCCCTGTGTACCTCTGTGCCCTCTGTGGTAGCGCTTTTCGATGGTAGCAATTCAAAATTCGCCCAACGGCGCCACCTTCGCGGTCAAAGTCCACCCGCGCGCGAAGAAAAATGCCATCACCGGTGAAGTGGGCGGCGCGCTGAAACTCTCACTCACCGCGCCTCCCGTGGACGGCAAAGCCAACGACGCCTGCATCGAATTCTTCGCAAGACTTTTGAAGGTACCGCGTTCCTCCGTTACTATTGCAGCCGGCCAGACCAGCCGGAATAAAGTGATCCATGTGGCGGGCTTGCCGGCTGATGAAGTCCGGCAGCGTTTGAAAATCTGAAGTCGGCATCAGGAGCCGCATCATCAGGAGCGCGCTTTCAGGAGTGACGATTGACCCTTTCCGAACGCTTCCACGAGATCCGCACCGGCTTCGAACGACCCTTCTGGGTCGCGAACATCAGCGAGATTTTCGAACGTCTTTCCTACTACGGCGCTTTTGCTTCTCTTGCCCTGTATTTGCAGGAGAAGCTGAATTTTTCGACGGAGCAAACCGGGACTCTGACCGGCTTGTTCGGTGGCATGGTATGGTTTCTCGCCATCTTCGGAGGAGCCGCCGCCGACCGCCTCGGTTTTCGCCGCGCTCTTTCGATGGCCTACCTCATCCTGGCCGCAGCCTATTTCCTGATCGGATCGATTGGAGCTTCCTGGCTGGCGCCGGTGCGCAACGTCGTGCCCCTGGGGTTGTTTGTCGGCTGCATTCTCATCCTCCCCGCACTCGGCATCTCGCTGGTGAAACCTTGCGTGGTGGGCACCACGGCGCGAGCCTCAAAGGAGAATGTCCGCTCCATCGGCTACTCGATTTATTACACGATGGTCAACATCGGCGGAGCCCTTGGCCCTTATTTCGCCTCTTGGTCCCATCGCCACCTCGGTGTCGAGAATGTGTACCGCATTGCGGCGATCAACGTCTTCGCGATGTTCTTCGTGGTCATCTTCTCTTTCCGGGAACCGCGCAAGGCCGGAGATGCGCCTCCGCCTTCGATCGCGACGGTCGCGCGCAACTTCTGCGTCGTGGTGGGCAATTACCGGCTGGTTCTGCCGGTATTGCTGATCGCCTTGTTGCTGCGCGTCGGGTTGTGGATCCATCCCAGCTACAGCGTGCCTTGGTGGATATGGTTCGTGCTTCTGGCGCTCGTGCTCGCCGGTCTCAGCCGCTTCATGTGGTTCCTGGCGCTTTTCACCGGCTACTGGATCGTGTTCTGGCAGCAGTACATCAGTCTGCCCGTCTACATTCACGGCTACATCAACGCGAATGCCGACGCCGAGATCGTTCTGGTGACCGACGGGTTGACCGTGATTACGCTCACGCTCGTGGTGAATTTCCTGACCCGCAAGATCCCCGCGTTTCAAGCCGTCATTCTGGGCACGGTGATCACGTCCGCTTCGTGGTTGATCCTCGCCTTTCGACCGACGATCTGGGGCGCGGTGCTTTCGCTGTTTGTACTGGCGCTGGGTGAGATTATCCAGGCGCCGCGCTATTACGAATACATCTCGCGCCTCGCGCCTCCCGGACAGCAGGGCACGTACATGGGTTTTGCGTTCCTGCCCATCGGAATTGGCTCGCTGATCGGTGGCTGGTTTGGCGGCACGCTGGTTCACCACTTCGGAGAAGTCACTCATCAACCGGCGCGCATCTGGTGGAGCGTCACAGCGGTCGGCCTGGCCACCGCGGCGCTGCTTTGGATTTATGACAAGACGTTGAGAACGAGCCACGCAGCGGGTGCCCCATCCTAACGTCGTGCTCTTCGACGTTAGGGTGGGGTAGTTGACGTTAGCGTGGAACCGCGGTTCGCATCAGGGCGTGCCTTCAGGCGCTGGATCTCGGAATTCAAGTTTCACCACGGGCGCTGCCGCGACCAGAGCACTGTGACGCCAGATCACGGCATTCGCTTGGCGCTCCTTTTATCATGAGCACTGCTCCGCAAACTGACAGGCGGAGACGCGCGTTGCTAATGAGGGGAACATGTCCACTAGCAAAGTCACGCGCGGCTACATTGCGGACCACATCCGGCGCGTGCTGAAGGATGGCAGGTCGGCGCCGCACTCGGAAGATGTTCAGCACTTTTTCAAGGAGGAAGTACAATCGCGCGGCTGGTACACGGCCGAATTAAGAAAATTTGCGGTGCGGTTCCGGCGTAGCATTGCCCGCGAACGGGGAATGGATTTCCTGGTGCAGGTCGCCGACCAACTTTTCTCCGGCCGGATTCTTGAAGAGAAGGTGATGGCTGTTTTCCTGCTCGAAAAACAGACGGAGAATTTTGGCGAAAACGAATTCCAGCTTTTTGCCTCCTGGCTTGAGCGCGTAACGAGCTGGGCCGATCACGACGCGCTGGCGCATTATCTGCTAGCGCCGATGGTGGCCGCCGACCCTGCCCGTTGCCACGAGGTTTTCCTCTGGGCGAAGTCGCGGAATCGTTGGCAGCGGCGCGCGGCGTGTGTGGCGCTGATCCGGGGAGCGCGCGAGCAGCGGTTCTTTGAACAGATCGTGCGGCTTTCGAATCAATTGCTGCATGACGAAGACGACATGGTGCAGAAGGGATTGGGCTGGCTATTGCGCGAGACGGCCAAGGCCGATCCGACGCGCACCGTGCCGTACTTGAGGAAGATCCGAAAAAACGCACCGCGACTTGTGTTGCGGACCGCGTGTGAGACGCTGCCAGTTGACACGCGCAAGCAAAGTGTTGAGCTAGGACATATAATTAGTTATTGCCTATATCTTCTAGATACTATGGAGATCGAAATATCGCCCTTATGTTTCACGTGAAACACTTTTGATCGAAAACAAAGGACTTAGCCAAGGTTTTTCACCCGAGCCCACCCGGACCCCGGGAAATCTCGGCCCGCCGTCACAGCCCCTCATCTTCCAGATATTTCTCCACTTCCAGAGCGGCCATGCAGCCGGAGCCAGCGGCGGTGATGGCTTGGCGGTAGCGGCGGTCCTGCACGTCGCCGCACGCGAACACGCCCGGCACTCGCGTGAAGACGTTCCTCTGCGTAACCAGGTAGCCATCGGCATCGGTTTCGAGCTGGCCTTCGAATATCTTGGCGTTCGGGATGTGGCCGATACCAAGAAACATTGCGCTCGTAGGGAAATCCCAGCTTTCGCCGCTCTTCAGATTGCGAAGACGCAGGGCGGTGACTTCCTTCTTACTGACATCGAGAACGTCGTCCACCACAGTATCGGTGAGAAACGCGATCTTCGAATTAGCCCGGGCGCGATCGAGCATGATTTTCGAAGCGCGAAACTGATCGCGACGATGGATGAGTGTCACCTTGCTCGCGAAGCGCGTCAAAAATGTCGCTTCTTCCATGGCGGAATCGCCGCCGCCGATCACGGCGATTTCCTTGCCTGAAAAAAAGAAGCCATCGCAAGTGGCGCAGGAAGAAACACCGTGGCCGATCAGCGCGTGCTCGTTCGGCAGCCCGAGCCAGCGCGCGGATGCTCCGCTGGCAATGATGAGCGTGCGGGTCTGAATGGTCTCTTTGCCGACGCTTAATTCGAACGGACGTTTGCTCAAATCGGGTTTGACCAGGTGGCCCATGCGATAGTCGGCGCCAAAGCGCGTGGCCTGCTTGCGCATGTTCTCGATCAGTTCCGGCCCCTGGATGCCTTCGGGAAAACCGGGAAAGTTTTCCACCAACGTTGTCAGCGATAATTGTCCGCCCGGTTCATGCCCTTCGATCACCAGCGGCTTGAGGTTGGCGCGGGCGCTGTAGAGGGCGGCGGTGTGACCTGCGCATCCAGAGCCCATGATCACAACATTGCGTATGTCCATAGTGGTAAGAAACCGTGTTAAAGAAACAATGTCAGTAGATAGATTCTGAAAATATAGATTTCGCTTCAGACCGCAAGCCGAGGACAAACTACGGGTTCTTCTTGCTGCCGGCGCCCGCCTTGGTCGAAATTCCCACGCCCAGGCGAGCCAGTTCCTGCGGCACCATTTTGCGCGCGCCCAAAGCGTCGCGATAACGCTCCATAATCGAAGAGGCGGCGCGGAAGATCGGTTCGTACGCGCTCTGATCCGTCACCGGACTTCCTTCTTCTCCCGAGCACCGCGCCAGCGCCACCGACGACTTTCCAAAGCGCTCCAGTTTGACGCGCGAAACCGGCGTACTGGAAGACAACATCGCAGTCGTGGAAACAACCGCCGACGCACTGTCCTCGATCGAAACCTGCATTAGATCTTTGGGCTCGCGCACGCGCAGCACGAGCGTCTCCACCATATTCTTCGAATCCACGCTGAACGAATATTGGACATTGCTAAACAGGGTGGCGTCGGGGAACTCGCGCCGAACCCGGACCCAGTCGGCCGCCGAGACCGCACCGGGCGGTAAGGGTTGCATGCCGGGGATCGGAGTGCTCTGGTCAAGCGTGGAATGCCCGCGAGCCACTTCGTAATCCTTGCTGAACACCGGCTTGCCCGGTACCTTGGCCAGCGCCGACGATAATTCCTTCTGCTCGTCGGCCGAAGGCGCGCACACGTTGATGACGTTCACTTTCACCGGAGGCTGCTGGGCGGAAGCCACCGCGGCCATAGCCATGGCCGCCGTCATGATCAGAATTTTGTGAGGGAACACGGCGAAATTGTATCAGGCTCAGCCAGCTTGCATGCCGCCTGCATTTCGCCCGACCAGCTAGTCGGCTGCCCCGGTATCGGCCTCGATGGCGCCATGCCGGCGCAGCAACTGCGGCAGATTCTGCGAAAACGCCGAGCGCGGCAACACCATGTCACAGCCCACTTCGTGCGCTTTCTGTTTCAGGTCGCCCTGCACGTGCGAGAGAAATCCAATGATCGACGTCCCCTTCTTCAGCTTGCTTTTCAGTTTTGGGATGAGCGTCAAAGGCTTGGCATTGGCGTTGTTCAAGTCGAAGATGATGAGGGAAGGCTTTTCTTCGCCGTTGCTCTTCATGCGTTCGGTGAGTTCCTTCTCGTTCTTCACGAACTCCACCTTCACGTTCATCTTGCGGCCCGTGTCCTGAATCTTGCTCAGGAAGAACAGGTCCTCGACAAACGCGAAGACGCGGGAAGCAGCATCTTCTCGTGGAGCGGGTAGAGGCTCAGGATCGACCACCGGGTAGGACGCGGAAAAACCGGGCCGTCGCGGTCCTCGGTTGCCGTTGCCGTTGTCGCCGCCCATATTGGCGCGGTAGCTATGATCCATGGGAGCGGTAAAAATGCCCTGGTGCTCCTGGCGGTCGCGGCCCATCGGGCCACCCGCGCCTCGTCTCGGCGGACGCCGTCCACGGCGCCGTTTGTGTTTTCCTCCTCCTGCGGAGGAATGTCCGGGTCCTGCATTCATATTTTTTCTCTTGTTAATCCCCGGCCTGGATCACAGGCCTGATTGTTTCGTCTTCCCTTGTGATCGGCACGTTTAGGGTGTGGCGCAACGCGTGGCTCACTGCACACCGGCTAACGGCAGACCAAACCCCACATCGGCTGGATGCTATTCGAGAACGATGTTCAAACTATCTTGGCGCCTGGAGTTTTATTTGGCGCGAACGGCCAGCCTGGAAGCATGGCCATTGGGAACACCTTGATGTTACTCATGAAACCGCCGAATGCGCAAGGGGGGAGTGCCCTAAGTTTTCCACATCCGGGACATTACCAAAGTGGGCTATGGACCTTCACTGTGCAAAGGTGTTGCATTCCTGCATATCGCCGGTGCTGAACCCTTTTGAAACCAGTCCATTCGCTGCATCCTTAATTTTTTCCGGAAGATAACAGCCCCGCAGCTTCGCCTGAAGTTCCGCCCCGGCTACGCCGATATAAAAGGGGTGAAACCCGCTCCCGCCAGAGAGAAAACCTCCGCATCGCACTCGCTTGCGCTGCCGGGGCAGCCTTCGTTGCCCGCCAGCCAGTTTTTGACCGCACGCAGAATGTGTTCGGGTACGAACGTTTTTTCCGCAACGGTGTCGAAGACTACTTCAACGCCGATCCGGAACTTGCGGGCCGATCACTGATAGCTGACAGCTCTCTACGGGGCTTCGATCAACTCCATTTTGCCCTCCCGCGTCCGGTGCAGCACCATCAACTTGCCCTTGGGATCGCGGAAGACGAAAACATCTTTGTCGCGGAAGTGCGCCTCTTTGATCGCTTCTTCCAACGTCATCGGACGAAGCGCAACCGAGTCCCTGGCATGCACCAGATGCACTTCGGTGGTCCGCGCCACCGATGGAAATTTATGAACGAGAACGGAAACGGTGGCATTAACCGCCAGTCCGAGCGCCGCCTCAAGGTTGTCTTCTAACGACTAGCCGTCAAACTTCTTGACCGCCTTGCGCTTCTTGCTCAGCCACTTCGTTTTATATTTGAGCGCCTGCTTGTGCAGGTGGTCGAGAGCTTCACTGACGGCCGACGCCATGTCGGTGGTCTGAGCCAGCCCCACGATGGGACCGTTGGGCGGGTTGATCGTGATTTCGGCTTTGTGCTGCCGCTTTTCGACGGCCAGAATCACCTTGGTCTCGAATCGGTCACCTAGAATTTTGCGGATCTTGTTAAGACCGGTTTCAACTTCCCTGCGGATGGTGGGAGTAATTTCGTATTTCCTCGCGGTATATTCCACGTTCATCAATCACCCTCCTGAAAAGTAAAAAGTCGGAAGTCAGACTGCACAAGCAACATCACGACGGCAGACGATCCAGTCATCCTTGCCAATGGTCTAATTCCATGCTGCTGAGCTAGGAGCCGCGAGCTTCGAGCAAAACCGTTACCCCGAAGCTCGTAGCTCGCAGCTCGCAGCTATTTCTTCACCCTCCTCTGATGGGTGCTGGGAATCTTCATATCTTCCCGATATTTCGCGACCGTTCGGCGAGTGACCTGGATCCCCTGCGATTGCAGAATGCGGGTGATCTGTTCGTCGGTCAACGGCCGGCTTGTATCTTCTTCTTCGATCAGCTTCTTGACGCGGCGTTTCAAAATCAGGAGCGAAGTGCCGCCGCCCTCGGGCCCCTGCACGCTCTCCGAGAAGAAATACCGCAATTCGAACACACCCTGCTGCGTGTGAACGTACTTATTGGCAACCGCACGGCTGACGGTAGAAGGATGCACGCCGATCTCCTCGGCCACTTCTTTGATCATCATCGGCTTCAGGAAATCGATTCCCCGTTCGAGAAAGTCCTGCTGGCGCGCCACGATCGAGTAACAGACCTTGGTGATCGTCTGCTTACGTTGTTCGATGTTCTTGATCAGCTGGATGGCGGACTTGTAGCGATCTTTGACGTAGTTACGCGTGTCGCGGTCGTTGCCGTCGCGAGTCAACAGACGCTTGTACGCGGGATTCAAGCGCAACTGCGGCATGTCTTCGTCATTCATGATGACCAGCCACTCGTCGCCATGCTTCACGAACGCAACATCGGGCTCAATCAGACGGGCCGGAACTTTGTTGTAGCGCAAGCCAGGCCGTGGATCCAGCGTGCGGACATACTCGAGCGCCGCCTGCACCGCCTCGACTGGACGCCCGATCGCACGCGCAATTTCCTTGAACTGTTTCAGCGTCACCGCTCGCAAATGCTGATCGACGACGGCAATCGCGTCTCTCACAACTTGATCGGTCAGGGCATTGCCGTTTCTGTGCAGTTGCAACTGCTCCAGATGGTAGCGCAACTGATAGAGCAGGCATTCGCGCAGGTCGCGACAGGCGATGCCCGGCGGATCGAACTGGCGCACAACTTCCAGCGCTTCGTGCAGATCGGCAACAGTGAAGTTTACGGACGCAATCGGGGCTGGCGCTGTCGCTGTTCCCGTGGCCGCCGCTCCCGTGGCCGCTGTTCCCGTGGCGTTCGTTCCGTGGCTCGCCACGCTGGGCAGCGGAACCTCGGCTGCTATCTCTGGGTGAACATCTAGCTCAACAAAAGACTTAGTTCCAGCGCCTTCCGCCGTCAACTCCGAAAGGCCCGCGTCTTCTGCGGCTAGGTCCTCGGGCGCGAGAACGGAAGTCTCGAGGTCAGAAGTCTCGAGGCTGGAAGTTTCCGGCGTGGGCTCGGCGACAGCAATCCCGAGCGCCTCCGCTTCACCAACGATCTTGGCCGCCACTTCCACAACTGCCTCGGGAGGCGCGACCGGAGCGATTCCCAGCAGTTCTTCGTCAGTGGCAATCAGGTATCCTTCCTCGTTCAGATTCCCAATGATCAGCTCAGCGGCCTCGTGCACAGGCGGCCGCACAGAAATCGCGCCCAGTTGCCACAGCAGGTGGTCGCTCAAGTTCCCCGGCTTTGACAGGAAGTTCTCGAACGAAGGCTTCTCGATCTCTTCCATTTCTCCCGAGCTGCGATAACCGGGGTCCAGATAATCCTGGAAGAACGAGCCAAAATCAATCTCCTCAAAAGGATCCTTCTTCTCATCCGCAATGGTCGGACCCTCTTCCGTCGCGGCGGTCGCCTTGGCGGCTAGCCGGTCGCGTTCTTCCTCCTGGCGTCCGACATCGTCGAGCAGCGGGATGGCATCTTCCAGTTCTTCCAGCACCGGGTTCTCGACCATCTCGGCATTGATCATGTCCTTGAGCTCGAGCTTGTTGAGCGCGAGCACGGAGACCATTTGCACGAGACCCGGCGTCAGAATCTGCCGCTGGGACAACTTGACGTTCAGTTTGTGCTGAAGAAGCACCATTACTCCCCAAGAATTTTATTATTCCCCACCTACCCGGCTGCACCTTGACTGTCCGGTACATCGGAGTGTGGAAAAATTAGCTTCTCATGCACCGAGGTAGATCGTGTGGACACGAAAGGTCAATGTGCCCACGCTCTGGTAACTCAACTAACTCAACCTCACACTCGCTTCACACCAATGAGAAGCTTTCTCCCAAATAAACGCGCCGTACCTCCGGATCACTCCCCAACTCCTCCGGCGTACCGGAGCGGAAAATCCGGCCCTCGTTAATGATGTATGCCCGATCCGTCACCGACAACGTCTCGCGGACGTTGTGGTCCGTGACCAGGATTCCGATCCCGCTGGCCCGCAGATCGGAAATGATCTTCTGCAAATCCAAAACGGCGATCGGGTCGATTCCCGAAAACGGCTCATCCAGCAGAATGAAGGTCGGGCTGATGCAAAGCGACCGCGCGATTTCCACACGCCGCCGCTCCCCGCCCGACAACGCATACCCGCGATTCTGCCGGATATGCTCCAGTCCGAGCTGGTCAATCAACTTCTCCGCCTTTTCCCGGCGTTCATGCCAGGAAATGGGCTGGACTTCCAGCACGGCCAGGATGTTCTCCTCGACCGTTAGTTTCCGAAAAACCGAAGCTTCCTGAGGGAGATAGCTGATGCCGTACTGGCGCGCCCGTAAGTACATGGGAACGCTAGTGATATCTTCGTCGTCGTACAGCACCCTGCCTGTGTCGGGAGGAACAAGACCTACGATTGCATAGAAAGTGGTGGTCTTTCCGGCACCGTTCGGTCCCAGAAGACCCACTACTTCGCCCTGCCGAACCTGAAGGCTTACTCCGTTTACTACGCGCCGGCCACGATAGGACTTCCCAATTTCGTCGGTGGCCAGCGTGTGCATTTATCGTGCCACTTGCGTCTTAGTGACGGTCGGAGACGTTTCTTTGCCTTCTACGAGCACCCTATCATCGTGTCTGTAGAAAGTCAACGAATCGCCCGTAATTTTGCCCCGTTCGGCATCAAAAATGCTAGGAGTTCCCCCGGTCAGGACGAACTTGTCATCGGCTGCCGTGTACACCAAGTGATCACCGGTCGCATGCCGCGTCGGCTGCGTGATCACAACCTTGTCTTGGGCCACAATCCTCTCCACTTGCCCAGGCATTCCCAGGCCCGCCCCTCTTTGCGACTGGCTCCGCGGCAGCAGAAATACCGTCATCTGCTGTCCCGTCAGCGTAGCGTCGGACCCCTTCGCGGTCACCCCGCCATCCAGGAAAATTCTCCGCTCCGCATCGGCGTAGTTCAGACGCGCTGACGTGATGCGGACTGGAGTCACCTTCCCGCTCTTATCTACTTGCACCAGCACGCTCGAAACCGGTTGAGCCAAGGTGCCCGGCGCCACCCCTTGCGCCACCAACGATCGGTGGTCGCGATCAAATTGAAGCGTGGGAGCCTCCACTACGTTCGCGTTTTGCCACAAGCGGGCATCGCCGGTGTACACCGCAACCGCCGGTGAACGATGTGCCGTCATGCTGCGACTGCTCACGTGGATCGGGTCGGAGGAGGCGAGCATACCGCCGTCTGGTTGCGCTTGTAGATCGGAGTACGTGCTCTTGACGTTGCCCTCGGCAATGGCGTCGCCGGTCGTCCGGTTCATGCGAATCGTCTGGGCCGTCGTCGTCATGCCATTGTCCACCACCCGAGGTGATCCGCTCAGCACCAGCAGTTGATCGGCCGTCGTGTACTCTCCACGCTGCGCCCAAGCCCTTTGTGTGCCATCGACGTAGGCGACACCACCTGTCTGCGTGATCGACGCCACGCCGCCCTCTGGCAGGAAGACGACATCAAGCATCTTGCTGGTCGATACTCGATCGGACTGTCCCGGCGCGCCAATTTTGCTACTGACGATCTTCGCATCTGGTTCTCCATGCAGCGTGGCCAGGCGATTCTTCTCCGTGAATTTCGCCGTGAACTTGGCGGCGGTAACCACCGTCTTCTGATTCGCGCCCGGCTGCGTGATCACGATCTGCGGCGGTCCGCTCGTCTCGGCACGCTCCAGCAGACGGCCGTCCTTGACGATGAAGTCCATCACCGGGGCCGTCATCTCGATGTCTTGATTTTGCGCGTCTCCCTTCGTCGGCGACGAAGACGGCGACGACAGTGCCGACGACGCCACCACAGCTCCAGTCTGGCTGTTCGTCTGTGACAGCCGCACGCCGTCTTCGGCCTGAACGGTCTCCAGCATCTGCTGCCCCGCAAAGTGCAGCGTCACCCGTCCGGCGGCAGCATCGGCGGGCTGCGCTCCCTGGTTCTGCGCTCCCTGGGTGGCGAGTCGCACATTCCCGCTGAGAATGGCCGTGGTGAGTTGATTCCGCGTTCCGGTCAGAAACAGTTCGGTGCGATCGGAACGCTCGTGTGTTTCCGAGCGGCCATGAAGCTCGCTCTCCACGTCGCCCTCGGCAAGAATGCGGTCTACCGTGTTGTCCCCGCGCAGGAAGAACGTCGCGTGATCGGACTGCATTTGCTGCTGCTCCCGGGTCATGCGCACCCCGGTGAGAAAGACCTGCCGGGGCTGCTTCGAAATCAGCCCGTGATCGGCATTCAGATGGACCGGCTGCGGTCGACTGACGGTCATCGCCACCGCCGACAGCAAGTTCATCGTGCCCGTCTTGGCCACATATTCAATGCCCACCGCCGAACCGGACGCCTGCGGCGTCTGAAACACGACCTTCCCGCTGGTGGAGGCGTCCCCCGTATTCTTGTTGAAGACCAGCCCGTCGGTTTCAAGATGAATCGGCTCTCTCGTTTGCGTCAGAGGCGTCTGGTCCGAATGCCGCATCCCCTCGGGATTCGCTTCCAGGTCAATCAGCACCGTGCCCTTGGCGTTCACATTGCCCGACGCGGGATCGTACTCGAAGTCATCCCCGGTAATTCGGTCGAAGCGGCCGGCATCCTTGCCATAGATGACGATCTTGACGTTGTGCAACTCCGCCCGTCCACCCTCTTTGAACTGAACCGCCTTGGAAGCGCTCACTGTAAACAGAGTGCGGCCTTCGACCGACTTGGAGATCGAAAAGCCCTCGGCGGTCTGCTGAATGTCCAGGCCGATTCTCGCCGGAATGTTGTGGACGGCCTTGCGCAGACTTAATCGCGCGTAGAAATACATCCCCGCGACCGTCGCAATCATCAAAATCGCGCCCAGGGCGAACCAGTGGCGCAGCCGTGAAACCGGAGGAGCCATCAGAGGCTAGTGTAACTCGTGGGCCACGCGCCAGCAGCCTGCCCTGAGCTAGCACAGCGAGTCGGAGGGAGTGCTCGCGCTACCGGACTTATCCCCAGGGTCTATACCCGCCGCACCAGCGTCCCGGCCAGCAGATCGTGGAGTCCCTGTTTGCGCTCCGTGAACCCCACCATGATGTAGCCGATGCCCAGGATCATCCCAGAAAGCCACTTTGCAAAATGCCTTCCCGTCGCGCGTTCGAATGAGATGCGGTTGCCGTTGAGATCGGTAACCTTCATCCCAAAGATCATCTTGCCCAGCGTCGCCTGGTACGACGAGCTTTCCATGAAGGCCTCGTACAGCCAGGAACCGAAAATCAACAAGATGAAGGTGACGCCACCGCCCAAAAGCCTAAGTCCAACATGGGGAATGCCACTCATCATTATTCCTGCCAGCCCAAGGCCCCCAAAAATCATGCCCACGGGAGCCACCACGACCCGCAAAATGATGGCGTCAATAATGGCCGCAACTACCCGAATCCAGAACCCTCCGTAGCCAACTCCCACCATCGGAGCAACCGCCTGATACGAAGGCGCTGAGGCTGGGTAGGACGATGCCGGATTGGACGATGATGAAACCGCTGTCGGGACGACGCCTGGCGTCGGGTTCGTGGGCGCTCCACAGCGATTACAAAACTGAGCGCCGGCGGTATTCTGCGCTCCGCACCTGTTGCAGAAGAAAGTTCCGTTCATGACCCGGCACTATAAAGATGGATTGGCTTCTTGTCAAAAGGAAGAAGTAAGACGGCAGAAGCAGACTGCGGAAGCAAAGTGCACTCACCGGACACGCGCCACGTCGCGCAAAGTCAGCTCCAACCCGCCGAATTCCGGATGGTCGTTCATGCTGAGCGAGTAGGCGATGTCCAGGCAGTCCCCGGCCAGCAACTGCAAGCGGTCGGAGGATTCCTTCAGGCCCCAGCCCATCGCTTTGAATGCGATGTTGTCGCGCCAGGAGGATGTTGTGACGGCGGGGCAGAGCCCCGTCCCCGCACCATCTCGTTTCGGGATCGCCGCCGCGTCGGGATGGCAGCGGGGAGTGAAGTCTTGCGCTGCTGCCGCCGAGATCGCAACCGTGCCATTGATGGCGGGCGCCACTCGCAACCGCACGTGCTTGTCTTTCACCGCCTGCGGAGGCGCCATCAGCCGTACCGCCCGAGCGGCGAAAATAGGCTCCCGATTTTCCATCCCAAAAGGTTCCAGTAAAAGCAGCGCCTGGTGAAGTTCCGGCGTGACTTCTCCGAGGGGCAGTTCTCGATCGAATTCAAGCTGCGGTTCGAAATCGGCGGGAGTGAGCCGGGCGCGCGTGTAGCCATCCAGATGCTCGCGCAGTTTCTCCACGTTGGCGCTGGGCAGCGCAAAGCCAACCGCGTGCGCGTGTCCGCCGTAGCGGGAAAACAGCTCGTGACACGATTCGATCGCATGCAGCAGATGAAATGAGGGGATCGATCGTCCCGAGCCGTGCGCTTCGTCGCCCTCACGCGAGATGACCAGCGTTGGCCGCCCGTGGCGTTCCACCACCCGTGACGCCGTGATGCCAATCACGCCGCGATGCCAGCCTTCGCCATCCAGCACCACGCAATACGCTTCGCGCAACGCGGGCTCTTCTTCCAGCCGGCGCTCGATGTTGTCCATGATGCGCCGCTCTTCTTCCTGACGCTCGGCATTTAACTGGTCAAGCCGGCCGGCAATCTTCCTGGCACGCTCCATATCTTTCTCGTTGAAAAGCTCCACCACTTCGCGGGCCACGTCCATGCGTCCGGCAGCGTTCAGCCGAGGCGCGATGCGGAAGGCGACTTCGGTCGCGGTCAGCGCCCGCCCGTCGCCGAGCTTCGCAACTTCAAGCAGCGCCTTCAGCCCGACGTTCACCGGAGAACGCAGCCCTTGCAATCCAAGCTTCGCGAACACGCGATTCTCGCCCAGCAAGGGGACGGCATCGGCGATGGTCGCGATAGCAACGACTTTCATGAACGACATCAGCAGGCGCGACTGATCTTTCGCATCCAGCCGCCGCTGCATCAATCCCTGCGCCAACTTGAAGGCCACGCCCGCGCCGCACAGATGCTTGCAGGGATAATCGCATCCCTCCTGGTTGGGATTGACCACGGCAAGCGCCTGCGGAACGCCGTCCATGCCCGGCAGGTGATGATCGGTGACGATCAGGTCCACTCCGGTGCGCCGCGCCGTTTCGGCGGCGGCGAACGCGCGGATGCCGGTGTCCACGCTGATGATCAGCCGCACACCGTCTGCAGCCGCGCGCTCGATCACCTCGTCGCGCATGCCATAGCCTTCGCGGATGCGGTGCGGCACATGAAAGTCAGCCGCTCCGCCGCAAAGCTCGATGGCCGTCTTGAGAATGACGATCGCCGTTGTGCCGTCCACGTCGTAGTCGCCGTAAATCAGAACTTTCTCTTTGCGCTCTAACGCCGCTTCCAGCCGATCCAGAGCGGATTTCATCCCGCTCATCCGCAGCGGGTCGTGGAGATCGCCAAGCGTAGGCGAGAGAAAACGGGCAGCCGCGTCCGGCTCTTCGATCCCACGGCCGACAAGCAGATCGGCAAGCACAGGCAAAGCGGAAGGAGAAATTTTCAGTTCGGAATCATGCAGCGCAGCTTCGAGCACCCTGGCCTTGGGAGAATTCAGCGAATTGGAGATCCATCGCATGTGGTCAGGTCTCAGGTGCCAGGTCTTAGGTGTCAGGAAATCCCTGTACGCCGATTTGATCGCACGGTTTTCCTAAGACCTAAGACCTGACACCTAAGACCTGCCTTACCGCTCCTCGTCCTGGTCCGGCTCATCGATCATGAATCCGCCGCCATCATCCGCCAGTTCGCGCAGGTGTTGATAATGTTCGTACCAGTCCGTGCCAGCTTCATAGACGAAAACGCATCCCTGGTACGCCCATCCGAGTTGCACGAAGCCGGTTTTACCGATGTAGCTTTTCAGCCAGCGGCTTTCTTCCAGATCTTCTTCGCTTCTGTAATCGCTGTCGGCGAGCTGCTGGGACAAGCGGTCCAACTCTTCGCGGTCGAGCGCCCAGGAATGCATGGTCAGAAAGGGCGCGCCCGTGGACTTGGCCAGCTCCACGAAATCCTTCCAGCCATCCGGATTCTGTCCCGAGTCCCACAGTACGCTAGGAACTTCTTCGCACTCGACGTAGCCAAAGAAGCGGCGCATGCCCAGACCTTCAATGAAGGCCGTCATATCGTCTTTCATGCCCGTCAGGTCGTCTGAATGTGGAGACATGGAGTTCCATCATTGTACGGCTTGACTCGATCAGCCGCCACTGCGCTACGAGCTACGAGCCGCAGGCTGCGGGCAACCGGTTCGCTCGAAGCTCGCAGCTCGAAGCTCGCGGCTCAGCCACACGGAATTAGACCACGACCCTAGACAAAGCGCCGCCCGTCCACAGCGCTCCTTGTGTTAAACTTTCTGCTTACAAAAAAGCGCTTCTATCATGCTCTTTTCCAAAGAATATGTGGGCTATCTGGCCCGCGAAGTTTCCAAAAAACTGGTGGCGAGCGGTCTCATCGAGACCAAGGCGATGCCTGCTCTTACCGAGAAGGTGCACGCCGCTCTGCTCGATGAACTGGCGCTCGAGGACCGCATTAACGATGAAGTGCGCGTCATCCTTGAGGCGTATTCCGAAGAAATGCAGAAGAGCGGCGCCAATTACCAGGAAATGTTCCGTAAAGTGAAAACCGAACTGGTGAAAAAATACAAGGCTATTCTCTGAGGACGCCCCTGCCGTGCGATTGAGCCGCGACAAAGTCAACAAACTTGCCCACGCTGTCACCGACGCCGTAGCCGACTTGGATGAGGTCGACTTCATCGAGGACCGTAACACCATCCGCCTCGAAGTCCGCAAGATTCTCGAAGAGCTCCTCATGCACGAAGCCCGCATCGACCAGGCCGCGCGCCAGAAAATCGAAAGCCAGCGGCGCACCATCATCGAGGGCTCCGAGGAATGGTCGATCCTCTACCGTAAGTATTACAACGATGAAGTAAAGAAGTTGGGTTTGTAGTACTCAGTAGCCAGTACCCAGTCTCTGGGTAGCTGTAACTGGCTACTGGCTACTGGGTACTGCTTTCATCCGCAGCACATCATCCTGATCCGTATCCTTGCCCTTGATCCCAAGCGCATCAAGCTGACGCGCCACCGGCTGCACCACCTGTAGAATCTTCGCGAGCGTTTGCCCTACGGCTTCTTTGTCGCTGCTGTCCGGACCCCGGCGCTCAATCACGCTCTGGAAAAAAGTTTTCGGCCGTGGATAGACCACGATCTTGACGTCGTCGCCTTCGGGTACTCCGGCCGCTTTCTTCGCCAGCTTCAGCGCCGTATCGTAACCACCGAGTTCATCCACTAAGCCAAGGTTCTTCGCATCCTGGCCCGACCAGATCCTCCCCTTCGCAATCTCCAGCACCTTTTCCTTTGGCAGCTTGCGCCCATCGGCAACTTTACCCGTGAAATCCACATACACCCGGTCCAGCCAAGACTGGAATCGTCCCCATTCGGCGGGCGTGTAATCGTGCGTTCCGGTGAACATGGTGGCGTTCTCGCCCTGATGCACTTCGTCCCACGAAAGTCCAACTTTGTCCCACAACCCGCTGGTCAGCATTTTTCCGCCCAGCACTCCGATCGAGGCCGTGATGGTTCCCGGCTCGGCGACGATTTTATCGGCCGCCATCGCCACAAAGTATCCACCCGACCCCGCCAGATTTCCCATCGAAACAATCACCGGCTTGCCCGCCTGACGCGCCCGCACCACTTCCCGCCAGATGGTATCGGAGGCGACATAGGAACCGCCCGGGCTGTCCACGCGGAACAGGATCGCCTTTACGTCCTTATCTTCCGCAGCCGCTCGAATCGCGCCCGCCACCGTATCCGAACCCATATTCTGGCTGTCTTGCACGGGATCGTAATCGCTCTTACCGCGGGTGACGTCACCGACGCCAAACACCAGCGCAACCGTCTTCCCCCGATCGTGCGGACGCCCGGCACGGCGCAAATATTTATCCAGGTAGAGCAGCTCCGCTCCGTCGCCCGCCTGGCTTTTTACCTTGCCGTAGACTTCGTCGCGATAAGCAACCACGTCCACCAGTTTCGCCGCGACAGCTTCTTTGCCCAGATAAGGTCCTGCGTCCACCACTGACTGAAACCTCTCCGGCGCAATCTGCCTCGCCTGGCAGATGCCATCCTTCATCTGGTTGAACCATGAAGTCATGATCGCGGTCATCGCTTCTTTGTGCGGCCCCGTGTACTTAGTCTCGGTGTAAAAGTTGAGCGCATTCTTGTACTCGTAGCGGTGATCGCCATGAAAGGTTACGCCCAGCTTCGCCAAAGTTCCTTTCACGAATGGCGACTCCATGATGATGCCCGTCAGTCCGACGTCGCCCGAGGGTTGCAGATAGATATGGTCAAACGCCGTCGCCAGGTAGTAAGCCCCGTTGCCCGGACCAAACTCACCAAAAGTTTCCGAGTATGCGACCGCAAATTTCTTGTGCGCGCGAAATCTTTGGACAGCATCGCGAATTTCCTGGGTCTTTGCCATTCCCATCGGGGCCGCGCCGATCTTGGCAATCATGCCGACGACGCGATCGTCACTCGCTCCCCGATCAATCGCGTCCACCACGTCGCGCACCGTCTGTCGATCGGTCAGCAGTAACTGCGCCGACGGCGTGTCCGGCACGTCCTCCATGAACTCCTGCTCGAAATTGGCTTCGAGAATCGTCTTGGATGGAACTTTCCCCTTCGTGCCGATCACAGCCACCATCACGATGACCATTCCGATCAGCCACAGAGCTCCCAGGATGGCAAGAAACCGCACGATCAACTTGGACATGTTCTCTTCTCCTTGGAAAGGTAAAGATGAGAAAGAAGAGTCTAACTCCAACCCCGCGCCCAGAGCGAAAGCGCCATTCTATGCTTTGTTATCTCGAGGCATTGTTATCGCGATCAAAGCGAAGGATCTGCAGTTTGCTGAAAATCGAGTCGTGCTATGACTGCTGCGACGGCGTCGTGATCGCTCCCTCCGCCGCCGAACTCACCAGCGCCGCGTACTTCGCGAATACTCCGGTTTTATACCGTGGCGCCGGGGCCTTCCATCCCGCCAGACGCCGCGCGATCTCGGCGTCGGAAATCTCCAGTTCCAGCCTCTGGATCTTGGTGTCAATGGTGATGCGGTCGCCCTCGCGAATCGCGGCAATCGGCCCGCCCAGCGCTGCTTCTGGCGCAACATGGCCGACCATCAGACCGCGGGTTGCACCGCTGAAACGTCCGTCGGTGATCAGGGCGACGCTTTCGCCCAAACCTTCGCCCACAATCGCCGCGGTCACGCTCAGCATTTCGCGCATACCGGGTCCGCCCTTTGGACCTTCGTAGCGGATCACCACTACATCTCCAGCCTTGATTTGCTTGCTGGTTACCGCCTGCATTGCCGCTTCTTCGGAATCGAACACGCGCGCCGGCCCCGTCTGCGACTGCCGTTCGTGGCCGCTCATCTTCACAACTCCGCCACCTGGAGCCAGGTTCCCTTTCAAAATCACCAGACCGCCTGTCGCCTTCAGCGGCTTACTCAAGGGAGCGATCACGGTCTGTCCAGCAGTTTCTTTCGCTGCGTTCGCCTCTTCGGCAAATGTCTTCCCGGTCACCGTCATCGCCGAACCATCCGCATACTTGCCGTCGAGCAGCCTCTTGGCAATCACTGGAATGCCACCCGCTGCGTCCACATCCGCCGCCACGTATTTTCCCGCAGGCTTCAGATCCGCCAGCAGCGGTGTGCGTTCACTGACTCGCTGAAAATCGTCGATATCGAGCGGCAGCCCCATTTCGCGCGAAATTGCCAGAAGATGAAGGACGGCGTTGGTCGAGCCGCCCGTGGTGGCCACGCCCGCGATCGCGTTCTCGAACGCCGCATGGGTCAAAATATCGCTCGGACGAATCCCTTGCTTCAGAAGATTCATCACTACTTCGCCGCAGCGGAATGCTACTTCGTCCTTGCGCGGGTCCATCGCCGGGATTCCGTTGAATCCCATGGGCGAAAGTCCGATCAGTTCCATCACCGTGCTCATCGTGTTCGCCGTGTACTGCCCGCCGCATGCACCCGCATCCGGACACGCAACATTTTCCAACGCCAGCAGATCCGCGTCGCTCATCTTGCCCGCCGCATTCGCACCGACGGCCTCGAACACATCCTGAATGGTTACGTCTTTGCCGCGATACTTCCCAGCGGCAATCGTTCCGCCGTAAAGCACCAGACCGGGCAGGTTCATCCGCGCCAGCGCCATGGCCGCCGCGGGTATGGTCTTGTCGCAACCGACAACGCAAACCGCCGCATCGAACATTTGTCCGCGGCAGACCAGTTCGATCGAGTCGGCAATCACCTCGCGGCTCACCAGCGACGCCCGCATGCCCTCGGTGCCCATGGTCTCGCCGTCGGAAATCGCGATGGTGTTGAACTCCATCGGCGTGCCGCCCGCCGCCCGAATCCCTTCTTTCACCTTGGCCGAAAGCCGCCGCAGGTGGAAGTTGCACGGCATGGTCTCGATCCAGGTATTGGCGACAGCAATCAGCGGCTTCGCAAGGTCGTCGTCGGTGAAGCCAATGGATTTGTACATGGCGCGCGCCGGAGCCCGGTCGCGCCCGTCAGTAATGTTGCGACTACGATGCTTGAGGTCCATGGGGGTAATGCAGACAGTGTATCTGAATGGGAGAAGTTCTCGTTTTCCAGTTCTCAGTTCTCAGTGAGCGCCGCAGAATTTTTCTGAGAACTGAGAACTGGAAACCGAGAACTTCTCCTTTACGCGTTCACCACTTTCGGTCCCGTGGGCTTGGCTGTTTCGGTGGCCTTCTTCTTATCCGAGGGCAGCCACGACATCATCGCCCGCAACTGCTCACCTACTTTTTCAATCGGGTGCTGCTTCGCGCGCTCACGCAGCCGGGCAAAGTTCTTGCCGCCCTTCTTGTTCTCTTCAATCCATTCCTTGGCGAAACTGCCATCCTGGATTCGCGCCAGCACTTTCTTCATCGCCTTGCGCGTCTCATCTCCCACAACCATTTCGCCGCGGGTTAGGTCGCCATACTCCGCCGTGTTCGAAATCGAATAGCGCATCCGGCTCAATCCGCCTTCGTAAATCAAGTCGACGATCAGCTTCATCTCGTGCACGCACTCGAAGTAGGCGATCTCGGGAGCGTAACCGGCCGCCACCAGCGTCTCGAAACCCTTCTGCATCAGCGAAGTCAACCCGCCGCAGAGCACAGCCTGTTCACCGAACAAGTCGCTCTCGGTTTCTTCTTTGAAGGTCGTCTGCAACACGCCGGCACGCGTCGAACCAATGCCGTGCGCATAGCTGAGCGCGTATTCATGCGCGCGTCCACTCGCATCCTGGTGGATGGCCAGCAACGAGGGCACGCCTCCGCCCTGCGAATACACGCGCCGCAGCAAATGGCCCGGACTCTTCGGCGCAATCATGACCACGTCCACATCTTTCGGAGGCTTGATGGTCTTGAAGTGAATCGCGAACCCATGCGAGAAGCCGAGAATCTTCCCTTTGCGCAGATGCGGCTTGATGGCCGATTCGTAGAACTCGGCCTGGGTCTCGTCCGGCGTGAGAATCTGTAGCCAGTCGGCGCGCTTGGCGGCTTCCGCCGGAGCCACCACGGTCATTCCATCCGCGCGCGCCTGCTTGGCCGAGCCCCGCCCGGGATCGAGCCCGATAATCACGTCGTATCCGCTGTCACGCAGATTCTGCGCCTGCGCGTGTCCCTGCGACCCGTACCCGAAAACGGCAATGGTTTTGCCGTTCAGCGCGGAAGGATTGGCATCCTTTTGATAAAAGACTGTGGCCACTGGAAAGCTCCTTATGATCTATGTTGGCTGAAATGCTGAATCATGTTTGAAGGCAACGAACCGACCGAGCGGTCAGTTTAAGAGATGCTACCCACCTCGCCCTCCCGGTGTCAACCCCGGATCTATATAAGGGCATGTCAAGAACATTTTTCTCCCTCCGCCGGAGGCGCAGGTTTGGTTCGCGCCATCCAGCCCCTCTCACCATAGAAGACGCTCGTCTGGTGTCGTGCCCCTGGGTTATTCCAT
>JBEKAF010000020.1:0-50122 GCA_050018355.1 Terriglobales bacterium
ATGGTGGCCTGATGAACGTCCATGCCGATATACTTTTCTTGACTCATAAAGGCGCTCCTTTTCGCTAGGTTGGTGTGCGAACAATCTCAACCTACCGCAAAAGTGGGCGCCTTTTTATATTGCGTGCAACGGCGATTTCAACAGTTGTCGTAGCTGGACAAACGAATTCCGGGTCGTGCTGGTACTTATCGAGCCAGTCGGGGGCAGCTCAGATGGAGTCTCGATTCAAGCAGCCCGCAGGTGGGCAAACCCGGGTGTACAATCCTTCCCGTTCTTGAGGTCAAAAAGGAAATCTCGTCCAAAACAGAGGCGGTATGAGCCAAGCAGCAACCGCGAAAGAGAAGGTGGAACTGGCCGTTGGGGACGGAACACGAATGGCAGCCTATGTGGCTCGTCCGGAGCAAGGTGGGCCGCATCCGGGGCTACTCCTGTTTCAGGAAGCATTTGGCGTTAACCGGCACATCCGCAGTGTGAGCGAGCGGTTTGCCGCCGAGGGATATGTCGTGATTGCTCCGGAGCTGTTTCATCGCACGGCGCCGCCAGGTTTTGAGGGCAGCTATACCGACTTTGCTGCCGTGATGCCGCACTACCAGGCGGTGACAACGGAGACGGCGGAGATGGACATACGGCCGGCCCATGAGTGGCTGCGTTCGCATGCGCAAGTGAAGCCGAACGAGATTTCGAGTGTGGGATTCTGCATGGGTGGCCGCGTTTCATTTCTTGCCAACAGTGTGGTTCCGCTGTGCGCCGCAGTGTCGTTTTACGGAGGCGGAATCGCTCCCGGATTGCTGGACCGCGCGTCGAAGGTGCAGGCACCGTCATTGCTCATCTGGGGTGGATTGGACAAGCATATTACGTCAGAGCACCGAAAAGCGGTGACCGATGCCTTGAGCGCGCACCAGAAAATCTATGTGAATGTCGAGTTCTCCCATGCCGACCATGGATTCTTCTGTGACGAACGTGCATCATATGAGCCGCGCTCGGCGCGGCAGGCGTGGGCATTGACTTTGGAGTTTCTGCGCTCGTGAAGAAGTCCGGGACGGTTTTCGCGGACTCCCCGCTCCGGTGTGCCCGAAGGTATACCCGGCTGACCACTTCGAACGCGAATTTCTTGGGGACCAGTTGAAGTTCTTAGCGGCACCTGCAAGACTGGGGATAAATGGGCCGCTTCGCGTCGACAGTTGAATTCTATGCTCGCTACCGCGAGCCGGGCAGCGCGTTGCCATCTGAACCGCAAAAGAGCGGATGTTGGCGGGGTCTTCGATATCGAGCGTAAGGGAGGTCATACCGGGGTTCGCGGCGGTGGTCTCGTCGAGTGCCCGCTTGCGGCGGCCAGCGATGATGACGTGGTTCCCGAGGGTGTGGAAGGCTTGTGCAAGGCCACGGCCAATGCCGGAACCGCCGCCCGTGATTAGGATGGTGTTGCCGGTAGTCTTCATCGTGATCGTTTATTCCTATTCCCATTCTAGGATGCAATTGTCACTCTTGGAGGTGGCGAACCCACGGCCACCGCTCGCGGTGGCGAATTAGATATGACGGCCGCCAGAAAACTCATCCCACTGCGCTACTCGCAACCCCACAAGATCTCTGTCCAGCACCCTTTTTCAACACCCACAGGCGATTGCGCTCACGACTCGGTCAATGAGTGTGACTGCAATTGTTCAGCAACAATCCATCCAAGCTCCCGAAATCTATCCGTGGACCTCGCGTTGCGTTATGAAGCTGCGCAAGCGTCTCCCCAACTTCCCTGTCTAAGCCCTTTGTAGTAGTGTGTCTGGTTGGAGACTTGCCGCCGTCTCTACATTGGCACCGTCTTACTCTTCGTAAGGCGATGCGCGAGCTATCGGCAAGTTGCGCGGCGACAATTCACAACTCGAGGCAAGTATGCCGACTCGCATTCTCTGTGTTTTTTCAATGCTGCTGACCGCCGTACTCTGCTCGGCCCAAACAAGCCCGTCTTCCTCCGCCCTTCCCCAGGAAATCCCCAGCTTCGACGTCACCGCCATCGATAAGACCATCGATCCCTGTGTGGACTTCTACCAATACGCCTGTGGAACTTGGATGAAGAACAATCCCATTCCTCCCGACAAGTCGCGGTGGGGGCGATTCGACGAGCTCTCCGAGCGCAATCTCTATATCTTGCGCGACCTGCTGACCGAGGCGCAGGCTCCGGGGAAACACACTTCGACGGAGAGCATGGTGGGTGCCTACTATGCCTCGTGCATGGACGAGAGCACGATTGAGAAAAAGGGGAGTGCTCCGCTGACGCCGGAACTGGAACGGATTCACGGCATCAAGACGAAAGCGGATCTTATTGGGCAGGTTGCTTACATGCACCGCAATTCCACGCCGGCGCTGTTTGCCTTCTATTCCCAGCCCGACATGCACGAATCGACCAATACCATTGCGCTCATCGACCAGGGCGGAATCACGCTGCCCGATCGCGACTACTACTTGAAAGACGATCCCAAGTCGGTGGAGACGCGGCAGAAGTATCTGGAGCACGTGCAAAAGATGTTCGAACTGGCCGGGGACAAGCCGGAAGTGGCAGCCGCTGAGGCCAAAATCGTGTTAGCCGTCGAGACCGGGCTGGCCCAGGCCTCGATGGACCGCACTATTCGCCGCGATCCCAAAACTCGCGACCATAAAATGACAGTCGCGGAAATCGCCGCCGCGGCCACGAATTTCGACCTCACCCTCTACTTTGCCGATAATGGCTCGCCCAAGTTCACTTCCCTCAACGTGGGCAACCCCGATTTCTTCAAGCAGGTCAACGAGCAGCTCAATGCTGTGCCACTCGAAGACTGGAAGGTATATCTGCGCTGGAAAACGATCAACGCGTACGCCCCAGTCCTGACCAAAGCTTTCGTCGAAGAGGATTTCCTGTTCAACGGCAAGTACATGTCGGGACAGCAAGAGATGGAGCCGCGCTGGAAGCGCTGCGTGAAATCTACCGACGCCAACCTGGGCATGGCGCTGGGCCAGCTCTATGTAGACCGCACCTTCGGCCCGGAAGGCAAAGAACGCACCTTGAAGTTGGTGCAGGCCATCGAGGACGCAATGCATCGGGACCTCAACCAGTTGCTCTGGATGTCGGACACGACGAAGAAGCAGGCCTATGAGAAGCTCAACACCATCGTCAACAACATTGGCTATCCCGACACATGGCGCGATTACAGCAGCGTCGCGATCAAGTCCGACGATTACGCCGGCAACGCGATGCGCGCCGGCGCGTTCGAGGTGCAGCGTCAATACAAGAAGATCGAGCGGCCCACGGACCGCAAGGATTGGGGCATGACTCCGCCGACGGTCAATGCCTACTACCGCGCTCCCATGAACGATATCAACTTTCCCGCGGGCATTTTGCAGCCGCCGTTTTACGGCAAGCTGATGGACGACGCCGTGAACTATGGCGCAATCGGTGTGGTGATCGGACATGAACTCACGCACGGCTTCGATGACCAGGGCCGTAAGTACGATGCGCAAGGCAACTTCCGCGATTGGTGGACGGCGGAGGACGGCAAGGAATTTGAGCAGCGCGTCGATTGCACCGCCAAGGAGTATTCGAGCTTTGTCTCCGTGAAGGACGACAAGGGCGAGGTAAAGCTCAATGGCAAATTGACGCTGGGTGAAAATACCGCCGACAACGGAGGCCTGAAACTGGCCTACATGGCGCTGACCGACATCATCGGCAACATGCCGGTAAAAGTCATCGATGGATATACTCCTCTGCAGCGGTTCTTCCTCGCGTTTGGGCAGATCTGGTGCCAGAACGTGACTGACCAGGAAGCCCGGAAGCGCGTGCTGACCGATCCGCATTCCCCAGGACGCTGGCGTGTGAATGGCGCGGTGCAGAACTCAGCCGCGTTCCAGGAGGCCTTTGGATGCAAGTCCGGACAGCCAATGGTTGCCGAGAACGCCTGCCGCGTGTGGTAAGGATGGCATAGGGTTTGGTTCCCAACTGCCGTCCGGCTTCAGCAAATCGAAGCCAATGTCTGCGTCCCCACAGCTACCCGACAAGCTTACGACCGTTTCTTTCCCTTCAAATCAGGATCGTCGGCGCAACAAGATTGCTGCTGTCAAAAGGCGATTTCACTCACGATCCGGTCAAGTCAATGAGGGCAAATGCGATTCCAACAACAATCTAGATGCCATTCTGGCGTGATGGCGATTAAGTATCCTCCGGAGAGCCGGAGGTATTACGGTTGCTGGCCCCTCAAAGGGGCCTGATCCAACCGGTTAGAGTCAAAATCCCAAGCTCCCAAACGTAGCAGAAGAGAATGGGAGTCCGTTCCGGTCGTCTCAGCACAGGAGATCCCTCACTGGTCGTCTCATTGCAGAAAGGAAGCGCACTCCCGGATCTGTCAAACTTCTGCTGCCTCCCCAGCAGAGCCGAGGGATCTCCCTACTTATTAGGCGGTCACCGAGATGCTATTCGAACTGGACTGTGATGACGTCTGTCCGTTGCTTTGGGTCAATTGCTGGAAATCCTGCTGCAATGTGGTGAATGTACTCTCAGCGGTCGAGAGGTCGCCAGACTGCAACGCCGTTCCCAGTTGGTCAAGTAACTGACTGACCTCAATCGCTCCGCTGCTGCTGCCACCGTGATGATGGTGGTGCCCTTGTGTGGCTTGACTCTGCGTTGCTTGACTCTGGAATGCCTGCTGAATCGTCGCGTAGTCCCGCTGGGCAGCCGACAGGTTGCCGGATTGCAGATCCTGCGAAAGCTGGCTGAACGCTTGGGCGACGGGATTGTTGCTCTGCGACGACGACGTAGAAGTACTCTGCGGTCTGAGCTGCTGCAAGGTCGCAAAATCCGATTGTGCCGCAGACAGATTCCCCGACTGCAGATCCTGGCCAAGTTGCTGGAACGCTTGCTGAAACTGCTGGATCTGGTTCTGAACACTCTGGCTGTCATAGTTAGAGAGACTGCTGCTGGAAATGCCCGACACTGACATTGCCACCTCCTCAAGTGGGAATGTTCGTCCGCCTGCCATATCGAAAACAGCGCCCTTTGTTGTTATGATTTCCTAGACTGTGAGTAACTATTTTCGGACTTCAATTCGTGGTGTTTCGTTTATTCTTTTCCTCATCCTCACTCACGGGGGCTCGGCGCGCCCTGTCAGTGCGACCGATGCTTTTACGACGACGCCGGTCATCGTCATCGGTTTCGTCGGCGGATTTGTCAAGCACGATGCAATGGCCCATAGCGCGGTCCAGGTCGCTGGGCATCTGCGCCAAGACTACCCGTCAGGCGTGTATGTAGAGGTTCTTGAGAATCATCAAAGGGAAAAAGCCCACGCGGAGATCGTTCGATTTGTGGACATCGACCGCGACGGGACACTATCGGTCGAAGAAAAGAAGAACGCCCGCATCATCCTATACGGACATAGCTGGGGCGCTTCGGAAGCCGTCACGCTAGCGCGAGAACTGGAAAGAGAAGGCATTCCAGTGTTGCTCACCGTTCAGGTGGACAGTGTCTCCAAGCCCGGCGAGAATGATAGGGTCATTCCTGCTAACGTAGCCGAGGCCGCAAATTTCTATCAACTGAGTGGCTTTCTGCACGGCCAACCCCAGATCCGCGCTGCCGATCCGACACGCACGCACATCATCGGAAATTTCCGCTTCGACTATAAGGCAAATCCGATCCATTGCAAGCAGTACCCATGGTACGACCGTCTCTTCATGAAGTCTCACACCGAAATTGAGTGTGATCCCAGGGTTTGGACTCAGGTGGAATCCATGATCCATTCGAGACTGCCCCAGCCGAGACACATCACTCGCGAAAACGATTTCGTTTCAGCGCAGTGAGACGAAACTGCATGGATTCCGCACCGCTAACTCAGTTGAGTTCGTTGCCGTTCCAAATCAGGCACCCTCATTAGGGATTATTGCCGCCACGCTCCCGAAGGGAAACCGGTTCAAGCGCGTGCGGCGACGAGCGGGCAGTCAGTTGCACGTCGTTTTCGCTCGCAGCCATCGCTTGCTGCAAGAGCCTCCAGTCCCGAACGACCTCACTCTCGGTGATGTGGGGTTGCATTTTCCGGCGCAGTTCCATCTGTAGTCTGGCCTCGAGAAGTTGCTGCACCAACTGCGGAGGCGCGTCGCTTGAGAGAACGTTGCCGGTAGATGCGCCAACACGAACCTGCTGCTCGCCGACTTGCATCTGAAGGATCGGCCGCCCGCCCTCGTCAAGTTCGGCTTTGGCTCGGGATTGCAGTCGTGCCCACGCTTTTTCGACGTGCTGAGTTGACGTCTCGGGATGAGTCTCGGCCAGGAGACGCTGCAACTCTTTCTGGTAGGCGCGGCGATCCTCGCGACTGAGCGGCAGCTCAGGCTCGCTGCCGACGTCGAAAACCAGCGCGTTTCTGGCGGGATCAAAATGCCCCGCTCCGGTGCCCACGTAGACCGCAGCGACGCACCCGGCAAAGATCGGATTCGCAATAGCGCTGGGCACGATGTACTTTTTGGACTTCAAGAACGATTCAACCACGCCGTGCACAGTCGTACTGCGAGGCATGGTGCCGGGCACCTGAGGAAAGACGAATCTTGAGAACCACAGTTCGGGATGGCGCGTGCTGAACTTGAGCAGCCTTTTCGCCATCTGCTTGGGCGTGGTCATTCCCACGTCGGCGACCAAACTGCGGTGCAGGGAATGCGGATAGTAGAAGTTAATCAGGTCTTTCGCAAAGTCGGCGCAGTTGTTCGAGACCAGGTGGAAATGAGACCGGTTGGGCGAGGAGTTGTATTTCTGGATCAGAGCTGCATCTTGGGCGGGCGTGGTCTCGATTTCAAAACCGTAGATGGCGCGATCATATGAAGAACCCACGAGTTCATACCAGTTTCCACCGGGGGTCTCGCCGCTCTGCAAATCGGGAGCGAGGGCTTCCAGATACTTGCGGCGATAGCGGTCGCGGAGAAAGGCGACCATCTTGGCGTCGGCGAACAGTGGCACATCTTCCGGCCGCTCGACTGCATACAAATAGGGGATGAGGGGAGTGGCGATCCAATTGTATCCGGCGATGCCGTCGTAGCGGCTTAGGACGGCGCCTAATTCTCCTGGAGCGCAGCGGCGGAGGATCACGGGAGAGTCAGCACAAACGCCGGACAAATAAACACCTGCGTGACCGGTCGCAGTGAAGAAGCCCATCTTGCCGTAAGGCTCTTCCAGCAGAAGAGTCGCCGCGGAGCGAGCATACGGGGCAATAGTCGAGAGCAATACGACCAGCGTGAACAGCCAGCGCCGCCTTTTCTGGATGTGGCGTGACAGCATAGTCCTCCCCAACCGCCTTTCCGAACTCCTCACTTAGATGCCGAAAGTCGCGTGGGCGAAAGTTACCAACGGAACCCCCAAGGGCCGAAGCCCGGCGGATTTTGAGTCCTTCGCAAATCGAAGAATCAACAACTTAGATGGAGCGCGACGGAGCGTGACCACTTGTGACGGATTACCCCGGATGCCTTGTCCAGCAAGGCTTTTCGGCTTGCCGACACAATCGGTAGCAATTGGTAGGGTTTGGTGGTGGGCAAAAATCTGGGCACAGTTTAGAAGGCGCTATTTCTTCCCTGCTCTGATCTTCGCCCAGCGTGCCCGCTGGGCAGCAGCAATCCTTCGCCTGCCAGCCGCTGATATTTTGCGTCGAGGTGTTTTTGCCTGTCCTGTCTCTTGGCTTTTTTCAATCTTGTGCCTTCGAGCAGATGCAGTACCTGATTCAGCTTCGCGATCTCCTCCCACATTGGAACTGCAAACTAAGGCCTAGGGTTGTAATGAAAGTGATTGCGAGGAAATATTGTTGTCGCAAAACCGAGCCACACGGGCTGTGAAAATTCCGCTTGGGAGTTCGTGCGTCTCGGCTCTCCGCACGGCGCTCTGAGTTAGGGCTTGGGTAGCGCTGCCTACTCTCGCAATCCCATCAGCAACTCTGGCCCGGGGAGGTTCGGCGCGAGCCCACTGCATCCACCCACACCCAGTCGGGCCGTGACACTGGCGGAACCGTCCGGCAGCGTTGCTAGTACGGTGCGCCGACGCGAGCGACAACTGGTCACCGCTTGTAAAACAGATAGCCAGGTGATTTGTGAATGAAATTCGGCAGAACAAAGTGGTCCCAAATTGTTCAAACACCGATCCTCGAATCGCTTATTGGGAGCTACAATAACTTGTGCGAAAAGTCTTTGCTGTCGTTATTGCTATCGCAGTCTTGTTGCCGATTGCGCTTCTATTGGCACTATCGGCAAGGCCCGTTGTGGACCTGCCATCTCCAGTCACCACCCTCGGCCAGGCCACTCCCATTACCGTCCACGTTCGCGATCCGCGTGGCGTTCGCAGGCTCGCGGCGTTTGTCGAGCAAAACGGCGTCCGGTATCGCGTCTGGGAGGCCGCGCAACCTTCGCGCGTGACGGACGGCACCTGGAACTTTACGGCCGGCGTCAACGCCACGCCGCAGCTCACAGAGGGCAAGGCAAAATTGATCGTTGAAGCTACCTCGAACGATCTGCTGCGGAAGACAGCACGCTGGGAGCGCGAGGTGACGGTGGTGACGCGACCGCCAATCGTCAGTGTCGATTCCGACCAACACTACCTATACCTGGGCATGGCTGATCTGGCGACCTTCAATGTCTCCGGTACATGGACGGAAGCGGGCGTGCGTGTCGGCGATCAAACATTTCGGGCCTGGCCTATGCCCGGCGGCAAGCCTGGCTTCTTTTCGCTCTTCGCCTTTGCTTGGGATATGCCGTCAAACACAGTTCCGCTGGTTTACGCCTCCAATGGCGCGGGGAACGACGTGACCAGCCCGATCATATTCCAGTTTCCCAAAAAGGAGCAGCCGAAGTACACCGTACACGACTTCCAGGTGAACGACCGGTTCATTCAGAAGGTAGTCGGCGAGCTTGACCCGAATGGTTCGGGCGATCCCGTGACGCGTTTTGTAAAGATCAATAGCGAGATGCGGCGTGCCAACAACAAGGTGCTTTCGGATCTGCGCTTCAAGACCGCAGACAGGTTCTTATGGTCGCAGCCTTTCATGCGGCAGTCTCATTCCCAGGCGGAATCGAGCTTTGCGGACACGCGGAACTATATATACAAAGGGAACAAGATCGATCAGCAGGTGCACCTTGGATATGATCTCGCGGTTACGCAGCATGTTGGCGTGGAGGCGTCCAATGATGGCCGGGTCGTATATGCGGCTCCGCTGGGCATCTACGGCAATTGCATCGTGGTCGACCATGGTTACGGGCTACAGACGATCTACGGCCACCTTAGCCAGATTGATGTGCACGAAGGCGATATGGTGAAACGAGGCCAAGTCATGGGCACCAGCGGTCAGACCGGAATGGCCGGAGGCGACCATATTCACTTCGGCATGCAGCTCGATGGCGTCCAGATTGACCCGAAAGAATGGTGGGACAGCCACTGGATTAAGGATCACATTGCGAAACGTGTAGACCTGCCCGGGTTCAACAACTGAGGTAGGGAGTGCGTCTGTGCCCCTACACATACAAGAAACCGCACTCGGCATGATTCGAGCTTCCATGCGATAGCTCCCGAACTGTCGGCGATCCAGAAGTAATCCGTTGCATCCAGACTACTGCGCCGAAACTACTGGCATGTCGATGAAGCTGGCTGCACCGGCCACGTGGTAAACCCGCTGGGTCGCCTTCACATAGTCTTCCGGCTTCGCGAAGAAGACGTTCGGTACGAATGCTTGCGGGTTGCGGTCATAGAGTGGAAACCAGCTCGACTGCACTTGCATCATGATCCTATGTCCGGGCAGGAACACGTGGTTCGCGGTCGGCAAGATGAACCTGTATGTCAGTGGCGTGTTCGCTGCAATCGGCTTCGGCGTCTCGAAGCTTTCCCGATATCGTCCCCGAAAGATGTCCATGGCTATGCCCAGTTCGTATCCGCCCAACTCCTGCTGGCTCGGGACTTCATTGGGATAGACGTCGATCAATTTGACGACCCAGTCGCTGTCGGTGCCGCTGGTGGAGGCGATGAGGTTCACGACCGGCGCGCCACTGATGCGCACAGGTTCGGTAAGAACCGGCGTTACGTACGACAGCACATCGGGGCGGCCGTCAACGGCGCGCTGATCGGTAACCAGCCAGCGTCTCCATGCCTCGTGGTCCGCGAACCTCACGGGGCGCGGCAGATAAGGCACGGGCTTGGCCGGATCGGAAACGTACTCGTCATAGTCTGACGAACCATGGGCTGACGGAGCCTTGAGATCGCGCTCCGCCGGCGCAGTGAAAGACAGGCTAAAGCCCGCCGTCAGATAGAGCGGCCTGGATTTCTCTGCGCAGCCGCTCTCGCAGGCAAGCGGCCAGGACTTCAGACGGTCCCAGTGGTTCTCGCCGGTCTTATAGATGAGCACGGGAGGAGTGTCAACCTGGGGCGCGCCCTCCTTTAGATACTGATCGAAGAACGGCTTCAGCACGTCGCGACGGAATTGCAGGGCCGTGTCGCCGTTCCACTTCAGCGGACCCAGCGAAAATCCGTCGTCGTTGACTCCGCTATGGCGCCATGGGCCCATCACCAGGAAGTTCATATTGTTCGCGGTGTCTTTGGATTCGGTTGCCAAATAGCAGTGAACTGCACCCCACATGTCTTCCTGGTCCCACAATCCCTGGATCCACATCGTCGGGACCTTCAACGGCTGTGCAGCCATGATTTTGTCGAGCGCCTGCGCCTGCCAGAACGCATCGTAAGCAGGATGCTCAGTAAGCTTGCGCCACCAGGGTAGTTGATCGAGGCCCGCAACTCTTGCGAAGTCTCCGGCCGAGCCCGCGCGAAGGAAATTGTCGTAATCGTCGTAGCCCGGGCGTGCAATGCTGTGACCTCCCCCTTTCGCAGTGGTCTGACCGCTGAAGTAGTCGAAGTTGGTCTGCCTGAAAGCTCCGAAGTGAAACCAGTCGTCACCCATCCAGCCATCAACCATCGGGCTCATGGGCGCTGCGACCTTCAATGCCGGATGTGGGTTGACTAGGGCCATGACAACGGTGAAACCCTCATACGAACTCCCGAGCATGCCAACCTTGCCGTTGGATTCGGGGACATTCTTGACGAGCCAGTCGATGGTGTCGTAAGCGTCCGTGGAGTGGTCAGTATTGGTCGAATTCAGCGGGCCCTTCAATGGGCGAGTCATAAAATAGTCGCCTTCCGAGCCATATTTGCCGCGGACGTCTTGGAAAACACGGATGTAGCCGTCGACCGCAAACACGTCGTCGCCCTGAGGCAAAATCGCCAGCATGTGCGGCGATGGGACACGCTCGGCACGTTTCGACGCGTTGTAGGGCGTACGAGTTAGGATGATTGGCGCATTCTTCGCTCCCCGCGGGATGACAATGACGGTGTGCAGCTTCACTCCATCGCGCATCGGAATCATGGCGTCGCGCTTAACGTAGTCGTAGGATGCAGTTGCAGCCTCATACTTGGCAGGGATGTCAGGTGTGAGCGGCGAGGTCTGAGCGTGGATCGCAGGCGCGAACGCCAGAAGAGTGGCTGCAATCAACGAACACCGGAATGACGACTCCCAGATCATGCAAGCACCTCCAGAATGGACTCAACGCCTGAGCAAAGCGACGCCAGCGAAAACCTAGGTGGGCCCAAAAATTGGGCCCAAGACGAAAAGGGCCGATTCAAGATCAGCCCTAAATTATTGGTCCGAAAGGGGGGACTCGAACCCCCACGGGTTGCCCCGCCAGATCCTAAGTCTGGGATGTTTAACATATTCGTGATGGCAGCAAAGCATTTAGCTCGTTACCACTCTGGTGCTGTATGCAAATTGTAGGCAATGAACTTTTGGCCTTCATTGTGGGGTCTCACTCTTGAGATGGTGCCCGGAACAGGACTTGAACCTGCACGCCTTGCGGCACACGGTCCTAAGCCGTGCGCGTCTGCCAATTCCGCCATCCGGGCTTCTCCTGCGTTTCAGCGGGGCCCGCTTCATTGTACCTCTGAAGGTTGAGGATTCAATCTGCTGATTGCCGACTCCAAACGCTCAGGCGTAGTGTGCACATAGCGCTGAGAGATCATGATGCTGCTGTGCCCAGCGAGCCTCTGAATTTCGAAGGCATCAGCCCCAGCTTCTCCCAAACGGGGGCAGAATGTATGTCTGCACGCATGGACTACGCAATCCTTAGGAAGGCTCATGGCGTTACGCAAAGTGCGAAACTGTTCGCTTGGCCAGTGTCGAGACAGTTGTTCTCCACTCTCTGCTGGGAACACCGATTGTGCCGTCCCGGGAGCAAGGGGAAAATCAAGGATGCGTTCAAAACCATCGAGGATCTAGATTTAGTTGATGCAGAACTTGGTGACGGAGGCCGTCGTTACGTCGCTCGGTTCCAAGATCCGACAAAAAAGACATGGATGTCTGAGGAATTGCTGGACATCGAGGCCGGGAGACAAGCAAGGAAAAACTGGACGCAGAACACCCAAGAGATGGTGAGAGAAATTTTATTCGCATTCTCAGCATGCTTTGACATCAAAGGGAAGCAAAGCGACGGTCAGCTCAATATCGACTGCCCTTACTGTGGACACAACACGGGCCTGCTCCAACCTTCGAAAGGCCGTAGGGGATCGTTCTCTTGCAACTACTGCAGGAAGGGCGGACCCGTAGCAAGAGTCTTGTCAAAGAAAGACAACATCACCGAAACCGCAGCGTGGGAACTACTCAACAGCGGAGGGCGCAGTACCTACCCGGAAACGCCGATTTTCGAGGACATCAGCATTTGATCGAGCACCGGACGCCGCAGAGTCCACGCCCAGCAAGGGGTCCCGGCGCATGACCGCTGAAAACCAGCGCTGGATGCCGTTTCCGGCCCCGTGCGCTGCGTTGTAGCCACCGCGACGGCTCACGGCTTGCCTCAGGGTCCCACAGTCGCTCCTGGGGCATTCTGTGGGCACGTCCGTACGCTCCGGCCCGACCGGATGCCACGACCACGCAGGCTCCTGAGGACTGCCCCCGGGCATAGTTCCGCGTACGCACGTACGTTGGCGAGGCGACCTGAAACCTGAGGCAGTACTGATAGAGGCAGGGAGACGAGAACCAGGGTGTGCTGGGGGTAGGCTGGGGGTATCTGAGCTTCTCCACCGCATCCTCAAAACGTGCCTAAATTTACACGCATGTCGCCCGTTCGCGACATTGGGAAGCGATTTTTCATCGGAGCCCTCTCGGCGGTCTGCCATCCGCACGGGTGCGCCCTGCTTTTGCGCTGAACCCGCAGCGTGCCCCGCAAGACCACTGTGTTACTGCGCTCAACCACGGCCAGAGCTATACTCACTGGTCGCGCGGGAAACTGGATCGCCCATCTCGCCCGGCACGGAACGTCGGAACGACGGAACGATGCAACGATGAGGACTTCCCGCAATCTCAAATTCCTCGCTGCCGCGCTGGCCTTCGTGGTCGGCCTCGGCACGCTGGGCTTTCACTACATCGAGGGATGGCCCTGGTTCGATGGCTTCTACATGGTCATCATTACGCTGACCACGATCGGATATCAGGAAGTACATCCCCTGTCGCATGCCGGGCGCGTATTCAACGTCATCATCATCCTGGGTGGAGTCTCGCTCGTGTTTCTGGCCATCGGATCCCTCACCCAGGCTTTGCTAGAATTCGAGCTGCAGAGCTTCTTTGGAAGGCGCCGCATGGAGCGCGACATAGGCCGTCTTACGGGTCACTACATCATCTGCGGCGCCGGACGCGTCGGCCGCAGTGCCGCGCGCGAGTTGGCGCGCCGCCCCGCTCAGTTCGTGATCATCGAGAGCAACGAGGCCAAGGCGCAGAAATTCGCCAGCGAAAACTGGCTCATGGTCATCGGTGATGCCACCCAGGAGCAGACCCTGCGCGACGCACAGATCGACCGCGCGCGCGGTCTGGTCGCTGCCACCACCACCGACGCCACCAATCTTTATATCGTGCTCACCGCCCGCAGTCTGAATCCGAGCCTGCGCATCATCGCCCGCGCCAGCGAAGACATGGCGGAGAAGCACCTGCGCGGCGCGGGCGCCGATGCGGTCGTCTGTCCCTATGTTTTTGCCGGACAGCGCATCGCCCATTCCTTCCTGCGTCCGCACGTGGTCAGTTTCCTGGACACCGCCACCACGCATCTCGGCATGGATCTCGAGATCGGCGAAGTACCCGTCACCCCGCGCAGTCCGTTTGCCGGTAAGACCATCGAGACGTCACGCATTCGCCAGGACCGCGGCGTCATCATCCTCGCTATCAAGCGCGAGGCGGGCATGCGCTTCAACCCCGCGCCTGACGATCGCATCGAAGCCGGCGATTTTCTGATCGCCATGGGCGAGCCGCAACAACTGCGCGAACTCGAACAGACGGCCGGGTCCGAACCATGAAAATCGTGAGCGCGACGGGAATGCGCGCTTAAGTAGCACGCCAGCGACAGCGCCTAATAACATTGCAACTAGCTTGTCACCAAACCACGACATGATCGGGTGCACTATTCAGACATTTTACTGCGAAATCACGGACACCCTTCGAAAACAGAGGTGGCGTGGGCCCGCTTCAGCAGCAGCCTCGCAGCAGGCTCCGCTCGTTTTCTAAGCATCCTACTTCTTCCCCGCCCTTACCTTCGCCCACCGTGCCCGCTGTGCAGCCGCGATCTTCCTGCCTAAATATGTACCGGGAGATGCACAAACTCATTCCTGGCCGCATCTGTGCATCTCAAAGGACAGCACCGCATGTTTTGCATTTTCTGTGCTTTGGCTCAGATGTATCTTGTTGAATATACAAGCAGTTAGCTAAGGGAAGCCAATGTTGAGCATAGCTAACAACGAAAGGATCCTCGCCCCTCCAGTGTCCAGTGTGGAATTCTTCAGCTCAATTCATACCGATTCAGACTGACTCTATGGACATTCTTAACGATCTGGATCAACATCCTATAACTTTGTGAGGAACGAAAGAGAAGTTCTTCACCGAGCTTCCCCACCGACTTTCAAGGAGGAATTTATGAAAAGTGCAAAGTGGATGCTTCCGGTGACGTTGGTGCTGCTGTCGGGCCTGATGGCCGCGCAGTCGCTCACAAATTCGAGGGTTGTGGCACAACCCGCCACTTTCAAAGCCTACGTTCTTTTTCGGTTTGTAGTCGGCAGTCAAACCCTGCCGGCCGGTAGCTACCAGATTCAGCGATTGATGGGGCGGCCGAGCGAAGCTGGCGAGGTCGGCATGATCATAATGCGGAGCAGCGACCCGCGAGTGTACAAGGCCGTAGTGACCAAGCTCGTGGAGCAGTCTCTGGACTCGCCCTACAAGGCACGATTGGTGTTCACACGTCATGCGAAGCAGTATTACCTGTCAGAATTCCGCATGGAGGGTGAGAAAGGTCATGAGATTCCGAATGTTTCCCCGGAATCGGAGCTGTTCGGATTCGATGCCTCTCGGGAAGAGATCGTGCTGGCGGAGCTTCACTAAGTTGGTAGGGACGAGTCTGCGGAGCATTCTCTAAGGGGTTTGCCGCCCCGAGCTGGCAAAGGCCCGAGTCGCCTTCTCTTGCGGTGCGGCAAAAAAGGGCCGCGCGATCTTGACCCACATCGGGGTCGCGCGGTTTAGATCGGGGTTGGGAAGAACAGACGCAAGCATTGGCCTCCGTAGAACCCCATGTCCACCTGTAACTGTCGTTCTAACCCCCAGCCGAGAAAGTGTTGCGCAAGTAACGCTGTCGCGACTTGGAATTGACAACGCCTGTGCTAGCAGTTTGCTGTCGCAGCCAAGGCCGCCGCGAATCGCGGTCTAGTCAGGGGGATGTATGGAAACACTCTGTGTAGTCCTCTATCAGAATGACCCCAGGACTGCGCAAGTTCTGGCGGTTAGTCTTTCCCAACATTTCGACTCTGTTCATTTGGCCCGCACCTGCGAAGAGGTGCGCCCCGTTGTTGCCCGGCATCGCGCGGAAGCGCTGGTACTGGATCTGGAAACGTCGGGACCGGACGAAGTTGACCGTTTGCATCGCGAGTTTCCCGGCCTCTGCATCGTCGGCACCCACCGGTTGGCGGACGACAAACTCTGGGCCGAGGCCATGAGTTTGGGCGCGTCCGACATATGTGAGCCGCGCAACGATGACGTGGTGCGCTCCCTGTTACACTCCGTGTCGCGCAGGCTCGCGCACCGTGCGGCCGCCTGATCATTCTTGGAGAAGCTTGTTTGAGAAGGGACGCCCGTGAGCGTCCCTTTTTATTTTCGCCAAGTCCACTTGTTATACTGCGATGCCATGCCAAAACAACACGATCCTGCCGAGTGACGGAAAAACCGGAAGTAATCCATACAAGTCAAAGGGACTACAGGCTGACCGCAGGATAATTGACGTAACCAGGCGATTTCACTGACTGAGAATTGCTCGCGATTTCCGCAAGTGTCCCCAGATCCCGACCTGAATCCATTACCGCGAAGAGGTGGCGGAGAAGGCGACGGCGGAGTTGCAATACGCGCAGGCCGGCCGCCAGTTGTAAAAGTTCGCCCGGCTCCAGCAAGTGCGCCGGGTTCTTCGGTCCGCCCCCGAGCTTCGCCTGCGCTAACGTGTGCATCTTGTAGACGAGCAGTCCGCCCGGCCGCACCACCTTCACCACCTCCGAAAAAATCTCTCGCTCCAGATAGAAGAACGCCATCACCACTTCGTGCTGCGTTTGCCAAGCCTTGAAGCCGGTGAGATCATCTACTACAAAGTGGATGTGGGAGTGGGAATTTTGTAATTTGGCAATCGGGTAATTTTGTAATCTAAAATCGTCTGGCTTCTCAAATTACCAAATTACACGATTACAAAATTACCAAATTACACATGCCCCGACTGACACCCTTCTCGACGCGCCCCTCCGGCCACAACGGCGCCTCGCTCCCGCCCAGCGCCGGCGGAGGTGACGACGGCCGCGGCAGCGGCGACAGCATGCCTGACTATATTCCTAACTATGGCGAGCGCCTGCGCCGCGCGCGGATGGGACTGGCCGTCGCCATGACGCCCATCGTCATGCTCTTCATTTCTTTCACGGCGGTCTACCTCATCCGGCGCGGATTCCTAAGTCTCGATCTGAGCAACGCAAGTTACATACGAGCCTGGGTTCCGGTCCAATTGCCCTGGACATTATTGTTGGCCAACACGGCCGTCCTTATCGTCAGCAGCATCACGATCGACTTGGCCCGGCGCGAAATTACGCGAGAAGCCGCGCTTGCCCCGGTACAATCGATTCCCGGCATCTCGCTCGGCGACGAGCGCCACTTCCCCTGGCTCGCCCTGACCACCGTTCTCGGTCTGGTGTTTCTTGCCGGACAGCTTTTCGTTTGGAGCAAGCTTTCCTCCGGAGGTTTTCACCTCGTCGGCGGCACCAGCAGTTCCTTCGTTTACATTCTTACTGCCATGCACGGCCTTCATCTGGCCGGCGGCGTACTGGCTCTCATATTGGCCAATGTCGCGGCTGTTCTGCATCGTCCTATCGAAACCCGCCGCATCGTCGTCGACATTACGTCCTGGTACTGGCATTGCATGACGGGACTGTGGATTTACATCCTTGTATTGTTCGCGTTTGCGGCGCAGTAGTGCGGTCGTTGGTCGCTAGTCGCTGGTCGTTAAATCGTTGGCGAGCTGTCGTTCGCTGATCGTCGTTCGCTGATAGCCATTCGCCGTTCCGCCCCAGAGCCAGATGCCGCAAGGATTTTGCCAACGAGGTAGTGGGCCAGTTTCATTTTCCACAGGGGAGGGGGAAGAGGGAGGGGACGGCGAGGAGGGGGACGGCGGAAGTAGTGGCCGCGCCAGCGGGGATGTCAAACTGGTCCGCTACCGCCAACGACCAACGACGCTTTACAGACTACCGACGCTTTATAATAGGGAGATTCGGTAGCGCTCCTGAGGCTATCTGTGACGCCGGCAGACGGCGCCCAAGGGCGGGCACTACCTTCTCAGGGAAAGATGTCCACAGAAAGCATTGTTGTTCGCGGGGCCCGGGTTCATAACCTCAAGAACATCGATTTTGAGATCGAGCACAACGCTCTGACCGTCGTCACCGGCGTCTCCGGTTCCGGCAAATCGTCGCTTGCCTTCGACACGCTCTACGCCGAAGGCCAGCGCCGCTACGTCGAGTCGCTGTCCGCATACGCGCGCCAGTTTCTCGAGCGGATTGAGAAGCCCGACGTCGATCTGATCGACGGCATCGCACCCGCGGTTGCCATCAAGCAGAAGAACTCCACTCGCAATCCGCGCTCTACCGTGGCCACCGCTACCGAGATTTTTGATTACCTGCGCCTGCTCTTCGCCCGCGTCGGACGTACTTACTGCCTGCTATGCGGCCAGGAAGTGAAAAAAGATACGGTGGACGAAGTCGCCGACCGCCTGCTCGCTCTGGGTGAAGGCACTCGCTTGCATGTGTTCTTTCCGATTCAGACGCACGTACCCGCTGCTGAAGAGAAGGGCCCTAAGAAGTCTCGCGAAAAGAAAAAGCCGGTCGAATCCAATCTGCCCTCCAACGCGATCTTTAGCTCGATCTCGGACGCGATGAGGGCGCGCCTCTTCGATCTGCGCAAACGCGGCTTCAACCGGCTCTTCCAAAACGGACAGGTCTTCGAGTTCTCGACCCCGGAATCGCTGCTCGACGTCAACTTTTCCGAACCAGTGTTTGGTCTGGTGGATCGCCTCGTCGTCTCCGCCGACCAGCGCTCGCGCATCGTCGATGCCGTGGAGATCGGCTATCGCGAATCGGGCGAAGTCATTTTTGAAACCGCTCGTCGGAATGGAAATGGGAATGGGGATGGCGACGGCGAAACTCCTCAGCGACTGCGTTTTTCCCAGCGCTTCGAGTGCAAGAACGACGGCAGCCGCTACGAAGAACCCGAGCCGCGGCTGTTTTCATTCAACAATCCCTATGGCGCCTGCCCACGTTGCCAGGGTTTCGGCAACACGATCGACATCGATCTCGACCTCGTCATCCCCGACAAGGGCAAGACCCTGAACGAAGGCGCTATCGAGCCTTGGACTAAGCCAAAGTACAGGCCGCTGTTCACGGAACTGAAGCGCTTCGCGCGCCAGGCCGAAATTCCGCTGGACGTGCCCTGGTATGAACTGGGCGCCGAACAGCAGCGGCTGATCGTCGATGGGGACCGCGGGTTCTGCGGTGTCCGCGGTTTTTTCCAGCATCTTGAGCGCAAGAAGTACAAGCTGCACGTCCGCGTCTTTCTCAGCCGCTATCGCGGATACTCGCTTTGCTCCGCTTGCGGCGGGACTCGCCTGCGCGCGGAAGCACGCCAGGTAAAGATCGATGGCAAAAACATCTGCCAGGTGTGCAGTATGACGGTCGAAGAGGCGGCCCGCTTCTTCGGTCGACTCACGCTCTCGACTCAACAAGCCGCGATTGCCGATAAGCTTCTCATCGAACTTCAGGAACGCCTGCGTTTCCTTAACGAAGTCGGCCTCGAGTATCTGACGCTTGACCGTCTCGCGTCCACGCTATCGGGCGGCGAAGCGCAGCGCATTCAGCTCGCGACTTCTCTCGGTTCGCGTCTGGTCGGCACACTGTACGTGCTCGACGAGCCTTCCATCGGTCTCCACAGCCGCGATACGCACCGGCTCATCAAAATCCTGCACGACCTGCGCGACCTGGGAAACACCATCCTCGTTGTCGAGCACGATCCCGACATCATGCGCGCCGCCGACCGCATTCTCGACCTCGGCCCGGGCGCTGGAGAAAATGGCGGGAAAGTCGTCGGCGCGGGCACCTACAACGAGATCATAAGGATGCCGCACTCGCTCACCGGCCGTTATCTCGCCGGCGAACTTCACATCCAGATTCCACCGCGACGCCGCCAGCCGGGGTCACACAAACTCCGGATCACCGGCGCCCGCGCGCACAACCTGAAGCACATCGATCTTGAAATCCCGCTGAGCATGTTGGTGGCGATAACCGGCGTCTCCGGCTCGGGAAAATCCTCGTTGCTCCATAACGTTCTCTATCAGGCGCTGGCCGCGGCCAAGCGGCAAACGAATGGCGGCGTTTCCGGCGCCATTTTGTGGGACAGCATCGAAGGCGACGAGTATCTCGACGAGGTCGTCCTCGTCGATCAATCCCCCATCGGCCGCACTCCGCGCTCGAATCCGGTCACGTACATCAAGGCTTTCGACATCATCCGCGAACTCTTCGCCTCGCTGCCGGAGGCCAAGAAGCGCGGCTTCCCTGCCGGACACTTCTCCTTCAACGTCCCCGGCGGGCGCTGCGACAACTGCCAGGGCGATGGCACCGTCACCGTCGAAATGCAGTTTCTGGCCGACGTAGAGCTGATCTGCGACGAATGCAAGGGCACACGCTACAAGCCGCAAGTGCTCGAAATACACTACAAAGGCAAGAACATTCACGAAGTCCTGAACCTCACCATTCGCGAAGCGCTCAAGTTCTTCGCCGACGTTCCCCGGCTCACGGACAAATTGCGCGTGCTCGACGAAGTCGGCCTCGGCTACCTGCGTCTCGGGCAGTCGGCCACCACGCTCTCCGGAGGCGAAGCGCAGCGCATGAAGCTGGCCGCGCATCTCCAGCCCGGCGCCCGTCCGGCCAGCCGCCGCGCAGAGGGCGGTGACGGGCCCAAACGCAAGCGCCGCATGCTTTACATTTTCGATGAGCCTACTACCGGCCTGCACTTCGACGATGTAAGCAAACTCCTTTTTGCTTTCCGCCGTCTAATCGATGCGGGAGGCTCGATCGTCGTCATCGAGCACAATCTTGAAGTCATCAAGACCGCTGACTGGGTCATCGACCTCGGTCTGGAAGGCGGCGATCGCGGCGGGAACATTGTCGGCTCCGGCCCGCCGGAAGCGATCGCGGAGCTGAAAAACTCTTACACTGGACAGTACCTGAAGCGGGTCTTGAACGGAAACGGCGTACGCAATGGTGACCAGTAGAATACTCAACCGGTGGAGCGCCGGGCGTTCCTTCGACTTCGCTCAGGACAGGCTCTCGCCCGGCACGACCCGCAGATGCAGCCCACGCATGAACCGCCCGGTCACTCACGCGATGCTGCTCATCTTTCTAACGGCCTGGCTAACCGCCTGCGCCGTTGCCTGTGCGCAAACCCACACCACCGTCCGCCATTACAAAGAACGCATCGACGACCAACCCCCAGAAATCGCACAGGCCGAAGATGCCATCCAGAGAAACGATTTCACCGGCGCAGAAGCGCTGCTGAAAAAGGCTATCGATAAAGATCCCAACAATTATCAGGCGTGGTTCGATCTCGGATTCGTCCTTAACCGCCTCGCCCGCACTGACGAATCCATCGCCGCGTATCGCAAATCCGTCGCCGCCAAGCCCGACGTTTTTGAATCCAACCTCAACCTGGGCTTGATGCTCGTCCGCGCCAATAATCCCGAAGCCGAGCAATTCCTGCGCGCTGCCACAACGCTTGAACCCACCGCTCATCCCGAAGAAGGTCAGGCTCGCGCCTGGCTCGCGCTCGCGCATCTACTCGAAAATAAAAAGCCGGAAGACGCACTCCAGGCTTACCGCAAAGCCTCCGAGCTCACGCCGAAGGATCCCGAACCCCATCTCTCCGCCGGTCTGCTGCACGAGCGGCAAAAAGAATTCTCCGCTGCCGAAGCCGAATACAAACAAGTCCTGACACTTGATCCGCACTCCACGGATCCGCACGGCAATGATCCGCAAACCATGGAAGCCGCCATCGGCCTCACCAACCTGTACATGAAGTCCGGCCGCCTCGGCGAAGCCGAACCCCTGCTGCGACGGCTAGCCGGCGAGCGCCCCGATGACGCTGGCATTCATCTCCAACTGGGGCGCGTACTCGCGGCGCAGGGCAAGAAAGACGATGCCATCGTGGAAATCCAGTCTGCGCTGAAACTTGCCCCGGCGGACTCCGACGCGCAGCGCGAAATTGCTGACCTTTATGCGAGTGCAGGAAAAAATGATCTCGCAGAAAGCACATATCGCGCTCTGGTCACAGCCCAACCGACGGACCCCGAATTGCATCGTGGCCTGGGACAGGCTTTGCTGCGTCAGAAGAAATTTCCGGAAGCCCAGCAGGAGTTTCTGGCGGCGGTCCGACTGAAGCGCGACTGGCCCGATGTCTACGTCGATCTGGCCTTTGCGGCTAGCGAGAACAAGAACTACGAACTCACGATTAGAGCCCTCAATGGGCGCGCCATGCTAAATGCGGAGATGCCTGCAATCTGTTTTTTTCTTCGGGCCTCCGCTTATGACCACTTGCGGGACTACAAACAGGCCGCAGTCGATTATCATCACTTTCTGGATGTCGCTAACGGGAAGTATCCTGATCAGGAGTGGCAGGCTACCCACCGCCTGATAGCGATCGAGCCGAAGAAGCGTTGAGGATCATGCGCCGGCTGACCATTTCGATCTTTCTCATCACCTTTACCCTCATCTTGTGCGGCGCCGCCAAGGACGAGACCGTAGACGAACTCAAATCACGCTTGGAAAGCGCGCGTCCCGAAGACCGCCCCGAACTCTGCATCCGGATCGCACAACATCAGCTTCGCGATGCCGACAAGCTCTACAGCGATGGCAAGGTCGACCAGGCCCGCGCCGCCGTCGACGACATCGTTACTTATTCCGAGAAAGCCCGCGACGCCGCAACGCAAACTAAGAAGCACCTCAAGAATGTCGAGATCGATGTCCGAAAAATGGCGGAGAAGCTGCGTGACATCAAGCGCACTATCGCCTTCGAGGACCAGGCTCCGGTCGAACAGGCCATCCACCGCCTCGAAGACGTCCGTACCACCCTGCTCAAAGAAATGTTCGCCAAGGACAACCGGAAGGAGAAGAAATGAAGCCGGACGTCTACTGGCGCTGGCGCACGGCGCTCGGTCTGGCCCTGTTGCTCGCCCTCCCGCTCGCCCTCCCGCTCTGCGCCCAGCGCCGCCGCGATCCGCTCAATCCGCTGGAGATTGACCAGCTCCGCGACGCCATGCTCGACCCTGACGAGCGCTTAAAGCTCTACGTGAAGTTTTCCCGGGATCGCATGACAAAACTTGAGCAAATGCGCAGCGACCCCAAGACGACCGAGCGCGGCCGCCAAACTCATGACATGCTGGAAGATTTCCTCGCCGTCTACGACGAACTCAACGACAACATCGACATGTACGTCGGCCGCAAGGACGACATCCGCAAGCCGCTGAAAGTCATCATCGAAGCCGACACCGAATTTCAGTCCAAGCTGCGCGCCCTCAAGAACTCCGGGAACATCAATGCCGCCGAGGCCAACCAGTACGAATTCCTGTTGACGGACGCCCTCGACACGGTAGACTCCAGCGCCGACGACCACCGCAAAACCGTCGCCGAAGTCGGAGAATACATGAAGCGCAAGAAGAAATAGGCGCCGCCGTCCGCAGCAAACTTCTTAACCACAGGGGACATAGGGGTACACAGGGGGACCCTACGTTTCCCCCTGTGCACCCCTATGTCCCCTGTGGTTAGCTTTTTGCCTTTCGGCGATCTCAGTCAAGATGGTGGGCCGTGCTACTCTTCCCTCAACGTGTCCCCAAAGCTCGCGCAAATCTTTCACGAAGCCTATCGCGAACTCCGACCCCGCACGCCCGCGCCGCCTATGCACGTTCGTTTCTATCCTTTCGTCTCCATCAACAACACCATCCGCCTCCGCCAGGGAGAGTTCTACATCCGCCTCTCCGACCTGCTCGAAGGCGCTCCCGAAACCGTGCTGCACTCGATCGCCCACATCCTGCTCGCCAAGCTCTATCGCAAGCCGGTCGAGCGCGCCCACAGCGCCCGTTATCGCCGCTATGTTGCCAGCCACGACGTTGCCGCCAAAGCCCGGCTCGTCCGCCAGATGCGCGGACGCAAGCACATCCGCTCCGCCCGCGGCCACCACTACCATCTGGAAGAAATCTTCGACGACCTCAACCGTCGCTTCTTCCACGGACTCATGGGACGCCCGCAACTCACCTGGAGCCAGAACCACGCCCGCAGCAGCCTGGGCCACTACGACCCCGCCCACAACGCCATCGTCATCAGCCGCGTCTTCGACCACCCACGCGTCCCCCGCTACGCCGTCGAATACATCCTTTTCCACGAGATGCTCCACCTGAAGCACCCGGTCAAACTCAGCGGCAACCGCCGCTGCGTCCACTCGCGCGAATTCCGTGCCGAAGAGAAATTGTTTCCGGAACTGGAGCAGGCACGCAAGTTCCTGCGCATGGTGTAGAAACCCCGCCCAATGCCCCGTTTCCCCGTGTGATGCAAGTCACATCCATCCGTGATTCACCGCGTTGACCGCCCCCACCCGAAACCGTATCCTATTGATATTGAAATTGCATTTCATTTTCAATTAGAAAGCGCACCTTTTTCAATGCTCCAGGCGTTCATCATCACGCTCCGTGAAGGCGTCGAAGCCGCTCTCATCGTCGGCATCACCCTGGCCTATCTCGCCAAGATCGGCCGCAACGATCTGCGTAAATCGGTTTACGTTGCCCTGGCAGCTGCCTTCGTCGGGTCGATCGGCGTCGCCGTCGTGGTCTCCCGCTTCAAGTTGAACGAGGACATCTTCGAAGGCTGGGTCATGCTGGTCGCGGCCGTCTTCGTCGTCACCATGATCGTCTTCATGATGAAGACCGGCCGCAAGCTCAAAGGCAACATCGAAAGCAAGGTCGGCTTGTTCGCCCGTGGCGACGCATGGATCGGCCTCTTCCTCTTCGTCTTTCTCATGGTCATGCGCGAGGGCGTCGAAACCGTTCTGATCCTCTCCGCCGTCACTCTGAACTCCAGCGAACTGATGAGCTTCATCGGCACCGTCATGGGCATAGTCGTCGCCGTGCTGTTCGGCGTGATGTTCGTCAAGGGCAGCGTCAAGATCAATCTGCAGAAATTCTTCAAAGTCACCACCGCGATTCTTTTCCTGGTGGCCGGGCAACTTTTGATCTCCGGCCTGCACGAACTCTCCGAGAACGGCGTGCTTCCCTCTTCTCGCCAGGAGATGGCCATCATTGGCCCCATCGTGCGCAACGATTTCTTCTTTTTCGTCACCATCCTCGTGCTGGCCGCGCTGATGGTGCTGTTTGAAATGAAGAGCCGCCAACCTATCGAGCTGCCGGCCGCCGGAGCCGCCCGCCGCAAAGCGCTCTGGACGGCCCGCCGCGAACGTCTCTGGATGGCGTCGGTTTACATCTGCTCGTTCGTCTTCATCGTGATGGTCACCGCTGGCTTCATCTACGAGAAGAGCGCCAGCGCGCTCTCGCCCGCAACGGAAGTTACCTTCGTCGACGGTAAAGTCTCCATACCGCTGAAGCAGGTTTACGACGGCGAACTCCATTGCTTCGAAGCCAAAGAAGGTGGCGTCGAAGTCCGTTTCTGGCTCTACCAGAAGCCCGACGGAAAAATCGCGACCGTCTTCGACGCCTGCGAAATTTGCGGCCCCGTAGGCTTCTACAAGAACAAACAGGGCGTGATCTGCAAAAACTGCGCCGCCCAAATGAACCCGCAGTCGATCGGCATGGCCGGCGGCTGCAATCCGGTTCCGCTGAAAGCCCAGGTCACCGACGACGCGGTTATCGTCTCCGAGGCCGACGTCGCGGCCGGCAGACACTACTTCGAGCAGAAATAATGTTCCCTCGCATCGTCTACGAATCGTTTCGCCGCCAAGCGCGCCGCAAGTTGCTCGCGGGCATTGCGATCACGCTGGGCGTAGCGGTCGCCACCGCCATGATCGCGGTAGCCACCGACATCGGCGACAAAATCAACCGCGAACTGCGCAGCTACGGCGCCAATCTGGTCGTCACTCCGCAGGAAGACACACTCGACGTGGAAGTAGGCGGCGTCAACCTGAAGCCCCCGAGCGACGGCGCGTTCCTCAACGAAGCTGACCTCCCGAAAATTCGCGGTACCTTCTGGCACCACAACATCGTCGGCTTCTCGCCCATGCTGCCCGCTACGATAAAACTCGGCAACGGCAGCGACGCGAAAGATGTCACGCTGGTTGGCACCTACTTCAATAAGGCGCTCAGCTTCGGCAAAGAAGACTTCACCACCGGCGTGCGGATCACACATCCATGGTGGAAAGTGTCGTGTGGGGATGGCAAGGAGTCTCCAAACTGTGGCTGGCCGGATGACAACTCGCAAAATATTCTCGTAGGCGAGCGCCTGGCCGCAAAGCTAGTCAAGAAACCAGGCGACACACTCGAAATCTCCGGCCGCCAACTGACCATCTCCGGCATCCTCTCCACCGGCGCCGCCGAAGACGACCAGATCGTCTCGCCGCTGGCCCTTGCGCAGCAAATTCTCGGCAAACCCGGCGCCGTGCGCCGCCTCTACGTCAGCGCTCTGACCAAGCCCCCGGATGCGCTCTCCGTCCGCGATCCCAAGACGATGACTCCCGAGGTCTACGACCGCTGGTACTGCTCGCCTTACGTGGAGTCGATTGCCTACCAGTTGCAGGAAGTCATTCCGCATTCGCACGCGGAGCAGATCCGCCAGGTCGCGCAAAACGAAGGCACTGTGCTCTCGCGCATCAAAGGACTCATGCTGCTGGTCACGCTCGCCGCCCTTTTGGCATCCGCTCTCGCCGTTTCCGCTGCCATGGCCACGGCCATCTATGAGCGCCGCGTCGAAGTCGGTCTGATGAAAGCGCTCGGCGCAGGCGATCTCGCGGTCTCTGCGATCTTCTTTGCGGAGGCACTGCTACTCGCGCTCGTCGGCGGCATTGCCGGATTCTCCGCCGGAGCCCTGCTGGCGCGCCAGATCGGCCGGTCGATTTTCCACTCGCAGATTTCCATCGAGCCCGTGCTCTTCCCTGTCATCCTCGCCATTGCTGTCTTCGTGACCTTTGCCGGAAGCGCCGCCGCCATCCGCCGCGCCGTAAAGTTCGATCCCGTCTTTGCCCTGCGAGGTGAAGGATGAGCACCATTCCCGGCACGCTCCTCACTCCGAAGCAGGTCGCCGACCGCCGTGTTCAGTCGCCGCACACTTCCATGTTCGCGCGCATGCTTCTCCGCGCCGCCGTCCTCCGCCGCAGACGCGCCGCCTCTGCCCTGCTCGCTATGGTCGTTGCCGCCGCTGTTGCCACCACGATGATGAATCTCTATGTTGACGTGCAAGCCAAGCTACGCACCGAGTTCAGAAATTATGGCGCCAACGTGGTCATCGTCGGAAAGGACGGACAGTCCCTGCCCGCCGACGCACTGGCCAAAGTCGAATCCGTTCTCGGCGCTAAGACGCTGGCCGTTCCTTTTTCCTATGCTGTCGCTCGCACCAAAGACGGACAATCTGTAGTCGTCGTCGGCACCGACTTCGCCCGCGCCCGCCAGTTGAACCACTGGTGGAAGGTGAGCCATTGGCCCGACGCGCCAAACGAAGCCTTAATCGGCATGCGCGCCGCTAGTGTAGTCAGCCCCAATCGCCAGCCCTTCGAACTCACTTTCCAAGGCAAAGCGATCCAACTCGCTCCCGCCGGCATGCTCCAGACCGGCGCCGGCGAAGACAGCCGCATCTATCTCGATCAATCTGCATTCCAGAACTGGACCGGCGTCGCGCCCTCCACCATCGAAGTCGCCGCCAATGGAACCGCCGCGGAAGTTGAAGCATCGATTCGCCAACTCGCGCCACTTTTGCCCGCGGCCGATATTCGCCCCGTCCGCCAGATCATGGAAGGCGAAGCCAACGTGCTGAACAAGACGCGCGCCACTATCTACGCCTCCGCCACGCTAGTCGTTCTCACTTCCGCGCTCTGCGTCCTCGCCACGCTCATCGGATGGGTCTTCGACCGCCGCCGCGACTTCGCCATCATGAAGGCCCTGGGCGCTTCCGAACGTTTGATCAACGGATTCTTCGCGGCGGAGGCTGCGGCCCTGGGCGTAGTCGGCGCGATTCTCGGCTTCTTCATCGGCATCGGCGTCGCTGCCTGGATCGGGCGCGTCAACTTCCACGCGCCCGTCGTCCCGCGCTTCAGCGTCTTTCCGTACGTGCTCGCCGGCAGTGTTGCCGTGGCCCTCATCTCGGCCATCCTGCCGATCGAGCTGCTGCGCCGCGTTCAACCCGCTATTATTTTGAGGGGAGAGTAGAAGGGAAAAGTAGAAGGGAAAGATTAGGATGATCCAACTCAAGAATGTCACCAAGAGTTATCCCGCCAGAGAAGAAGAAAATAATGGCGGCCTCAACCTCATTAAAGCGCTCGACGACATCTCTCTCTCCATCGCGCCCGGCGAGTGGGTCGCTATGATGGGCCCCTCAGGTTCGGGCAAGAGCACCATGGTTAATCTCATCGGATGCCTCGACCGCCCCACCAGCGGCGAAATCCGGCTTGACGGACAAAACGTCGCCAACCTCAGCGCCTCTGAACTCAACCATGTTCGCGCCGAAACTATCGGATTCGTCTTCCAGCAATTCCACATGATTCCGTATCTCACCGCCGTCGAGAACGTCATGCTCGCCCAGTACTTTCACAGCATGACTGACGAACGGGAAGCCCTCGAAGCTCTCGATCGCGTCGGCCTTAAAGACCGCGCCGGCCACCTGCCCTCACAGCTCTCCGGAGGCGAGCAGCAACGCGTTTGCATCGCCCGCGCCCTCATCAACGATCCCAAAATCGTGCTCGCCGACGAGCCCACCGGCAACCTCGACGCGGTCAACGAAGAAATCGTCCTGCGCCTGCTGCGCGAGCTCCACCAGCAGGGACGCACCATCGTCATGGTGACGCACGATCCCGTGGTAGCGCGTCTGGCCGACCGCCGCATTGAATTGCATCACGGCAAAATCGCCGCCCAGGAAGTTTTTGCCATGGCCGACGAAGAGCAGTTCGACGAAGTGCTGGAAGAATTATTTGCCCTGGAAGAGAACGGCCAAATCGCGGAGATTGGCCGGATGGAAGTCCACGGCGCTCTGCCCGTATCCCTCGCCGTGGAAAAAATGGCCGCCATGGAACTGGTAACGACGCGCCCGCACCCGCCCCAAGCGCACGATCACAAGCCCTTCGTCAATCCCTGCCATGACGCGCTGAAGCCTGCTGGCTTTTCGACGGGCGACGGCTCTGCGATCGTCGAACTCACTCCGCGTGGTCACCAGCGCGCCGCCGACATCATCCGCCGCCACCGCTTGGCCGAGCGCCTCTTCACGGATTCGCTCGCCATGGACAGCGAAACCGAAATCGAGCAACAGGCCTGCAAGTTCGAGCACATACTCTCACCCGAAGCCACCGATAAAATCTGCACCTTCCTCAACCACCCGCGCACCTGCCCCCACGGCGCCCCCATTCCGCCGGGGCCCTGCTGCGGGCGTCGCGCTGAAGCGGGGCAGACCTCTGCCGCGTTATCCCATCAACGTTAGGTTTGAAATTGTTATCGTGAGCGACGCGAAGTAGAGACCGGGCAAAACTTGGCAGCGCCCTGAGCGACACGGAGGACCTGTTGGCCGCCGCGCACCCGCTACTTCTTCCCAAGAAACTTCCCAAACCCCAACCGCACCTGCACCGTATTCACCCCCGGATTCGGCACGGTCAGCCCGGCATTTGAAATGTGCATGTAACGAACATCTACCGACCACGCATGATCGCCGAGAAAATAAAGCCCGAATGCCGCGCCCGACGTGAAATTTATCGTCGAAGTTCCCGCCGGCACTTCATGCGTCGTAAACAGCGTTCCTCCATTCAACTCGATGTACGGAGCAACATGTCCGCGCGTGGCGAAAATCCATTTCAGCCCCACCGGATTCACTCCCGCCCCGTACGCAGTGTTTGCCGGCTGGAACACAACAAACGCCGGCACCGCGTCCACCGCAAGCTCGAATCGTCCGTTGAGAAATCCCGGCCCGTGCGGAGCTGTCAGGATCCATCCATAGCGAACTCCCGCGTTCCACACGCTCGTATCCTTGGTCCCGCCCGGAACCGAGCGCCCGCCGCCAGTCCAAACCTGTAGCTCATGACCGCCCTCCTCCGGGCGATCTTGGGCACCCGCAAGAGAAACTGCTAGAAACATTGTCAGTAACAAGGTCCAAAAGAGAAAGCCCGCACTGCGAAAGGATCGTGTCATAAATATGGTCAAAGTCGAAAAGGAACGATACGCGAACAGTAGCCAGGAAACAAATCACCAGAACCGCGGTAAAACTCCAATCCCCGGCCTCAGCGCCTGAAGGCGCATCCATAACGCGGCACTTACGGCATGCCTGAAGGCATGCCCTGATACGAACCGCACTTGCACTACGAGTCGCCAGTTTACAGCCCCAGCCCACCATCCACCGCAAGGACCTGCCCGGTAATAAACTGCGGAGCCGCGGCAAAGAACATCACTGCCGCGGCAATGTCCGCTGCCGTTCCGTTCCGCCGCATCGGCGTCTGTTTCGACATCTTCCGCATGAACGCCGCCGCCGATTTCTCTCCCAACTCAATCATCCCCGGAGCCACCGCATTCACCGCAATCTCCGGCGCCAGCGCCTTCGCCATCACTTTGGTCAGCATGTGTACCGCCGCCTTCGACGAACAATAGTGCGCATGCGTCGCCCACGGACGCAGCCCACCCAGCGAACCCATATTGACGATGCGCCCTCTGCGCTTTCTCAAATACGGCAGCGCCTCACGCGACACCAGAAACGGTCCGCGCGTATTCGAAGCAAAAATCGCATCCCACTGCGCTACGGTAATCTTCTCAAACTCGACGGTCTCATAATTCGCGGCGTTATTCACCAGCACGTCGATCCCGCCCAGTTCTCTCGCTACTTCCTTCACCATCTCCCGGACGCTCTTCTCATCGGCGACATCGCAGCGCACCGCCAGCGCCTCCACGCCCTGCTCCGCCAGCTCTCCCACCACTGCCCGCGCCTCGCGCGCCGACTCGCGATAAGTAATCGCCACGTCCGCGCCCTTTTCGGCCGCAGCCAAAGCAATCGCGCGCCCCAGCCGTTTCGCCGCTCCCGTCACCAGCATCGTCCTTCCAGAAAGCGCCCGCCCGTTGGTCGTCGTCACCATAGTCATCCCAAAATTCTACGCCCCTCCGTGTCTTGGAAACCCTGCACCCAAACTGATACACTCCCTCGCATGACGAAGCCTCGCGAAGTCATCGTTTATTCCCGCAAGGGATGTCATCTCTGCGAAATCGTCAAAGAGAGCATCGTCAAGCTCCACAAGCGGGGCGGCTTCACCTGGCGTGAAATCGATGTAGACTCCGACGCCAAAATCCGGCGCCTCTATAACGACGAGGTCCCCGTAGTCTTCATCAACGGCCGCAAAGCTTTTAAATACCGCATGGACGAGCAGGAATTCCTGCGCAAACTGAGCGCTTGAGCTTGTGCTCGTGTACGGACGGGCGCCTCGACCGTCCCGCCGCTGCCGTAACTTCTGCCATCTGACTTTTAACTTCTGCACTCTCCCATTACAATCACCCCCGATGCTTCGCACGCAGCTTTACGCCGATCCCACCGGCCGCTTCGTCCACGATGTTGTCCTCCAGAGCTGCCGCCAGAACAACAACAAGACAGCCCTGATTGACACTTCCTGCGATCGCCGTTTCACTTTCGCCGAATATGGCAGCCTCGTCGAATCCCTCGCCCGCGGTCTCATCTCCGCCGGAGTCGCTCCCGGAGAAGTGGTTGCCATCTTCCTCCCCAACTCCTGGGAATTCGCCATCACCTATCACGCCTCCACGCTCGCCGGAGGCATCCCCACACTTCTCAATCCCGCCTACCGCGAGCGCGAGATCCGCTATCAACTGGAAAACTCCGGCGCCGCTTTCCTCATCACTGACGCTCCTCTTCTTGAGGGCATCAACCTTGCCGGACTCCCCGGCCTGCGTCGCGTCTTCACCACGCGCCATGAGCGCGCAGGCTGCGAGGACTTCGCTAACTTGCTGCGCGCTTCGAACGCCACACTTCCGAAACCAACGCAGGACTCCGCCCAAACCATCGCCGCTCTTCCCTACTCCAGCGGCACCACCGGACTGCCCAAGGGCGTCATGCTCTCGCACTACAACCTGGTCGCGAATGTCTATCAGATTCTCGGCCCGAATGCCGCGATTCTCACAGCCGATGACGTCATGCTTTGCTTCCTGCCCCTCTACCACATCTACGGACTCACCGTGGCGCTGACTCTTTCGCTCACTCTCGGTTCCACACTCGTTCTGGTGCCGCGCTTCGACGTGCAAAAGCTGTGCGCTCTTCTGATTCAGGAAGACGTCACCATGATGCCTATGGTCCCACCCGCCATCAACGCCTTGTGCCAGGCCGCCGAAGCCGGCATCTTCCCCAGGAACCACAAAGTCCGCTGGATCAAGTCCGGCGCCGCGCCGCTCGCTCCCGAACTCGCCCGCCGCCTGTCCGACCTTACCGGCATCATCGTCGTCCAGGGATACGGCATGACCGAAGCTTCACCCGTCACCCACGTCGGCTTCATCGCTCCGCCTGAAATGTACCGTCCCGCCTCCATCGGACAACCGCTGGCCCTCACCGACTGCCGCATCCTGGACCTGAACGGGAAAGAGGTCACCCCTGGCGAGCCCGGCGAACTCGTCATGCGCGGGCCGCAGATCATGCTCGGATACTGGAAGGAGCCGCAAGCCACCGCCGCCGTTCTTCGCGATGGCTGGTACTTCTCCGGCGACATCGTGCGCTCGGACGCCGACGGCTTCTACTACGTCATCGACCGCAGCAAAGAGATGATCAAGTACAAAGGATTCCCCGTCGCTCCCGCCGAAGTCGAATCCCTGCTCCTCGAACATCCCGCCGTCCGCGACTGCGGCGTAATCGCCAAACCCGACCTCGCCGCCGGAGAAATCCCCTGCGCCTTTGTCGTCCTCCGTGAAGGCTTTGCCCCCTCGAACGCGCTCGCCAAGCAACTCCGCGACTTCGTCGCCGACCGCCTCGCCCACCACAAGCAGCCCCGCGAGGTTCACTTCGTAGATGCCGTCCCGCGGACACCATCGGGCAAGATCCTGCGTCGCGAACTGCGCAAGGTTCTTTCTTGAACGAAGTTCGGTTCCCAAACATGCGACTCTCAGCCCAAAACCCCACTCCTACAGTCTGCACCGTATCGCGCGGTGTAAAATCTTTTCGTCCCCATGACCCGCACAAGCTTTGTCGCCAAGTCCGCCTTTCGCAACAAGCGGCGCAGTCTGCTGACGGTCGCCAGCATCGCCTTTTCTCTGCTCCTGCTCTGCATTATGCTCTGCGTCTGGCGCAGCTTTTACATCGACAAGGGAGCTCCTGATTCCGCGCTGCGGATCATGACGCGTCACAAGGTGTCGCTCGCCAACTTCCTTCCGATTTACTATCGCGACAAGATCCGCACCATTCCCGGCGTCGTGCATGTCGTGCCCATGACCTGGTTCGGTGGCACGTATAAAGACGACAAGCCGGAAAACTACTTCGCTCGGTTCGCCACCGACCCCGACGAATACTTCGACGTCGCCGCCGACAAAGTCATGCCCGCCGACGAACTCGCCGCCTGGAAGCGCGACCGCGCGGGCTGCGTCGTCGATGTTGAACTTGCCAAAAAACACCACTGGAAAATTGGCGATCACATCATCCTGCAGGGCACCATCTTCCCCGCCAATCTCGACCTGACCGTGCGCGGCATCTACACCATCGATCCGCCGTCCAGCAACCTCTACTTCCACACCAAGTACTTGGAAGAATCGGTCGACTGGTTCAAAGACACGGCCGGCTTTTACTTCATTCGCGTGGACACTCCTGAAGACATGCCCCGGGCGGCGCACGGCATCGACGACATGTTCCACGGCAGTCCGGTGCCCACCAAGAGCGAGAGCGAACAGGCGTTCAAACTCGATTTCATCGCCACTCTCGGCAACGTCAAAGCATTCATCCTCAGCATCTGCGGAGCAGTGCTCTTCACCACTCTCCTCGTCTGCGCCAACACTATGGCCATGTCGATCCGCGAACGCACCCGCGAAGTTGCCGTTCTGCGCACCCTCGGCTTCACCCGCGGAAGCATCCTCAAGTTGCTGTTAAGCGAATCGATCGCCATTTCCGTAATCGGAGGGTTGATTGGCGTCGCGCTGGCGAGCGGGGCCATTCTCTTCATGGCGCAACCCGGAATCGGGCTGCCAGTCTCGATGCACATGACCGCCTCCACAGCGGCGGTCGCCATGGTGGTCGCAGCCTTCGTAGGGCTGGCCAGCGGTCTCATTCCCTCCTACCGCGCCTCGAACCTCGGCATCGTCGACGCCCTACGCCACATCGGCTGACGCACAGGCATTGAATCATTTAGTCATTTAGTCATTGAATCATTTGGTCATTCAATCAATGAATTAATACCTCAATGATTCAATGACTTAATGATTTAAAGTGCTAAACTCGCTTCGCATGCGGACGGACCTCCTGCCCCTTTGCGACCAGCACTACCGCACCATGGAGCCCGTACTCGCTCCCTACAACGCCGACTATTCCATCGAATTCTTTCGCTGCACCGACAAGTTCTGCCACCGCTGTTTCGGCGAGCGCATCGGCTACACCACGCCCAAGCGCGGAGACGCGCCGGCCCTCGCCCCCAACCAGCCCACCTGCGAGCGCCACGGACGCCCCATGTTCATCATCAGCCTCGATCGCCAGCGCAATCACGTGACCTACGCCTGCCCCGAATCCGATTGCGGCGAGCGGGTAGTCCGGACCTAAGCCGTTGTTCATGGGGATGGAGCTGTTCGTGTGGGGACGGACGCCCTCGCCTGTCCAAGCCGGGCACACTTCCGCACTCCCTCTTACTCCCCCACCAGCCACCCATACTGCGCCGCCGTCAGCGGCACCACGCTCAATCGTCCCTGCCTCACCAGCGGCGACTCCGCAAAAAACGCGCGCGTCTTGATTTCCGCCAGCGTCTTTGGCTTCGCGATCGCCTTCCCAACCTTGATCTTTACCTGCGGATTCTTGGGATCGCTTGCATCCACCGCCACCACCGACGCCGTCCCCACCGCGCTCTTCTCGTCTTTCTTCGTTCCAGACCCGGTGTGGTAAATCACCAGCCGCTCTCCCGGCTTCATCCCGCGCAGGTGCTTCACCGCCGCTGGATTCGTCACCCCATCCCAAATCGTCGTCTTCTCCCGCTCAAAATCCGCGAATGAATATACAGTCGGTTCAGTTTTCAGAAGGTAGTCCATAGGCAGGTATTGTAAACACAAAAACAAATTGCCAAAAAAAGAAATCAGATCGCGAGGCTGTGGTGCAACTGCTTAGCCAGAGCCGGCAGAAATGTTACCGCGGACACTTCCCTTCCGCGCCGGTTTCGCCAAGAATAGAGCTTATCGTGACTGAAGCCTCCATCAACCGGGGCGGGATCACCATGGCCAAAGCCATCGAGCGCTACTTCAATGTGGCGCTTTATCTGCTCGTGCTCAGTGGCTTCGGCGCTCTGGCTTCGACCGGAGGGCTGGATATGCCGGCAGTGGTTCTGGTGGGACTTGCGCTGGCGCTCCGCGGATACCAGCTTCTGACGGGGCGCGAGTTTGTCATCCCGGAACGCTGGACCACTTTCCTGACGCTGCTTTACGTTTTCATCTACCTCGCGGACTACTTTTTTCTTTCGCGCAGCTTTCTGACAGCAAGCGTTCACCTTGTGCTCTTTGCGATGGTCGTCCGGCTATTCTCGTTACAGCGGACGCGCGACCACTACATGCTCGCGGTGCTTTCCTTTCTGATGGTGCTGGCGGCCGCCGTGCTTACGGTCGGCAGCGTGTTCCTGCTTTCTTTTGCGGGCTTCCTGCTGGTTGCAGTCGTCACTTTTGTGCTGATGGAAATGCGGCACTCGGTGGCCAGCGAGCAAACGCACGCACAAGATCCACGCGTTGCCTCTCCTAGCGTAGTCTCTTCAACCCAGCGCATGGTCTACGGACTGCTGGCGATCGCTCCGGCGCTCATGCTGATGATTCTGGCCGGCAGTTTTCTGATCTTCTTCTTTCTTCCCCGCGTTTCGTCACGCTACCTGAGCGCCTACGCTCCGACCAGCGATGTCTCCACGGGCTTCACGGATCGCGTACAACTGGGCCGCATCGGCCAGATTCAGCAGTCCAGCGCTGTGGTCATGCACATCGAGATCGAGAACGATCTGCAAGGCGCTTACGACTTGAAGTGGCGTGGGGTTGCGCTGAGCGCTTTTGACGGCAGAGTCTGGACGAATTCGTTTGCGCAAACCCAGTTGCGGCCGGCGGGAGATGGGAGCTATCGGCTGGCGCCTTTGGTGGACCCGCGTGGCATATCGGCGGCCGCGAGCCGTTCCATTCGTTATCGCGTCCTGATGGAGCCGATTGGAACCAACGTTTTTTTTCTAGCAGAGATGCCGCAGAGTCTCAAAGGAAATTTCCGGCAGGTGAGTACGGACGCCGGGGGAGCCGTTTACAACCTCGATGCCGACCATCCGATCAATCGGTACGAAGCCGGGTCGCAATTGGCTGAGATCGACAGCGACGAGCTTCGCCTGGCGGCGAACACCGCGCCCGGAGACATGGACGAGTACCTGAAACTGCCGCCGCTCGATTCTCGCATTTCGAAGTTGGCAGAGGAAATCGCCGCGCCAGCTCCCAGCAACTATGACAAGGCAGTCGCGCTGGAGCAGTATCTATCCACACACTTCGGATACACGCTGGAACTGCCCAGAAGTCTGGCGCAGGATCCACTGGCCAATTTCCTGTTCGAGAGGAAGAAAGGTCACTGCGAGTATTTCGCCAGTTCGATGGCGGTGATGCTGCGTTCTTTGCGCATCCCGTCGCGAATTGTGACGGGGTTCCGCGGGGGCGACTTCAATGACCTCACCGGCCAGTATGTGGTGCGAGCCAGTGACGCCCATTCGTGGGTTGAAGCTTACTTCCCCGGATCCGGTTGGATCAGCTTTGATCCGACTCCGGCGGGAAGCCTGCCGACGCGGACCGGTTGGTCGCGGATGCAGCTCTATGTGGATGCGGCCGCATCCTTTTGGCGCGAGTGGATTATCAACTACGATGTCAGCCACCAACGCACTTTGGGGAAGGATGCGGCTACCAGCAGCCGGCAGTTCTTTGACGAGGCTCGCCGGTGGATTGAGCGTCAGCATCGCGCCATGCTGCGTTCGGCACGGCGCGCGCACGAGCACTTCACCAATTTTCCTGTGCGATGGTTGGGCGGGATCGTCGCGTTCACGGCAGTCCTGATCGCGCTGTTGAATCTCCGGCGCCTGATCAGCGGGCTGCGTAACCGTAGTCTGCGAGCGCATCCGGAGCGTGCCCCGCGCGAATCCGCCGCACTCTGGTATGACCGGATGGTGGACCGCATGGCACGCCTTGGCTGGCGCAAGTCACCGTCGCAGACACCGCTGGATTTCGTCGCGGCCATTCAGGAAGCAACACTGCAGAAGAAGGTCGCCCGGTTTACGCGCGCTTACGAATCTGCGCGTTTCGGCAAGTCGGTGGACGACGCCCAAAGCCTGCCCGAGCTTTTCCAGGACATCACTACCGCCGCAACGGCGAATTCCAGAACGCCGGACCGCGCAGCCGCCAGCTAGAAGCGGTGGACGACGCCAACCCCTACGTAGTAGTTGTGCTGACGGCTACTCGAGGTATCAACGGTATAGTCAGGCATTCCGGAGTAGAAATCGCGCGCTTCGAACCGCGCGCCCCACCGATGCCAGAACCACACATCCAATCCAGCTCCGAACTGGACTACGCCGGTATTGGTGCCGGTCTGCCCAGGGTTCGGTCCGTAGAAATTTCTTTCCGGGGCTTCCCGGAAGCGACCATAGCCGCCGCCCACGCTGACCCACGGGGTGACTGAGTCGCCGGAGAAAATATTCAAGCGCACGGATGGCGTCACGAACAGGGCCCCAATGTCCTTGGGAATCTGGTTCTGGTCGGTGTGCAGATCCATCCGCGGATAGATCGCTACGGGCACTTCCCCATACAGTCCGAGAATCTTACGGGTCATGAGCAGTCGACCGTAATTGAACTCCACCATTTCCTCGTTGCCGAAATGAATGTGGGGATCGAAGTCGTTCGGATACGGATCATTCACGATCGTCTGGGTGCTGACGAAAGCTCGGCCCACCGTGATGGAAAGCTCATTCACTTGCGCCAACGCGCTGGACACGAGAACTAGAACTGGCACCACTAAAACTGCGAGACGTTTAGCCGACATCTCTCCTCCGGAGTATTGAGGGATGTAGTTTTGTTTCAATAAGATTAGCACGGGACGCCCGAATCGGCGGAAAACATACGGTATCCTCCTTGGTGCTCGGGTTCCGGCGTCCGGCGGGCGCGGTCGTGGCAATGCAGGATGCTAGAATTGTTTAGATCTGTTTCCTGCTGATCATTTCCCATTGCCCGCAAGGAAAAACATATCCGCGACTGCGGGGCCGACTGCCCCGGCCAAGGTAGGTTTCGTGAGCCTCGGCTGCCCCAAGAACCTCGTCGATAGCGAGGTGATGATGGGCATGCTGGCCCAGGCTGGCGCCGAGCTTACTCCCGACGCGGAGGACGCCGACGTCATCGTGGTGAATACCTGCTCATTTATCGGCAGCGCGCAACAGGAATCCATCGATACGATCCTCGAAATGGCCCGCCACAAGACGGGCGGCAAGGCGAAGAGACTGGTGGTTGCCGGTTGCCTGGTCGAGCGTTTTCACGATGAGATCCGAAAGAACATTCCTGAAGTGGACGCGGTCGTCGGTACCGGCGAGTTGGACAAAATTCTGGCCGCTGTGGGAGTGGCGGAAACGCCCGGCACGCCGGGTCCGTTCAACATTCTAGCTTCGAACGTCACGACCTCGCGGCCCGAAGGCGATCGTCGCCGCGGACAGGGGCGTTTCGCGCGCAATTCCTGGGACGGCGCCGTCGCCGATCTGCCCAACTACCTTTACGACGACCACACGCCCCGCGTGCTGTCCACGCCTGGATATTCCGCCTATATCAAAATCGCCGAAGGCTGCGATCATCCTTGCAGCTTCTGCATCATTCCCCAGCTTCGGGGACAGTTCCGCTCGCGGCGTTTCGAATCCGTCATTGCCGAAGCCGAGCGGCTGGCACAATCCGGCGTGCGCGAAATCACGCTCATCGGACAAGACACAACCTGCTACGGCGAGGATCTTGGACTGAAAGACGGCCTGGCCGTGCTGCTGGAAAAGCTCGCGCGCGTCGAAGGACTGCAGTGGATTCGCTTCCTCTACGCTTATCCCAACAAAATCACCGGGCGCCTGCTGGCGACGGTCGCCGCCCACGACAATATTTGTTCGTACATTGACGTTCCCCTGCAGCACGCCTCGGCGACCGTTCTGAAGCGCATGAAGCGCGGAGGCGGCGCCGACCTGTTCTTGCGCTCAATCGAGAAAATGCGCCGTGTAGTTCCCGGCGTTACTTTACGGACTTCGTTCATTGTCGGCTTCCCGGGCGAAACCGAAAAAGAATTCGAGGAGCTTTGCGGCTTCGTGAAAGAGGCGGCCTTCGACTGGATGGGCACCTTCGGCTACTCGGACCAGGAAGGCGCGGGCGCATTCCATCATGACAAAAAGCTTTCCACGCGCGAGATCGAGAGCCGCCGCAAATCGCTGATGTCGATCCAGAAGAAGATCAGCCGGGCAAAGAAGAAATCGCTGATCGGACGCGAATTCGATCTGCTGCTGGAAGGCGCTTCGACGGAGTCTGACCTCCTGCTCGAAGGCCGCACATCAATGCACGCGCCGGAGATTGACGGCAAAGTCTTCGTGAACGATTATCCCGACGGAAGCGAACCGAAAGAGGGAGAGTTTTACCGCTGCCGCATCACGGCGGCGCACGATTATGATTTAGTGGCGGAAATCGTTTGAAGTCAGATGATAGAGGAACCTCCGCAATCCCCTTATGCCGCGTAAACGCCCCATCAAACTCCGCTGCCCGATCTGCAAGAAGCCGGCAAAGGCCGCCGACGCGGACTTCCCTTTCTGCAGCGAGCGCTGCCGCCTGATCGATCTCGGCAAATGGGCCAGCGGCGCGTACGTGATTTCGTCGCCGGTTGACGACGCCGAAGAGGCAATCCGCGAAGACAGCCTCGACGAGGACGGAGACTCATGAATCATCCGCCCGAAATCGCCACCGACCGCGGTGCTCCGCTCTGGGCCACACTGGTCGCAACGTTTTTCGGCGCGGGACGCCTCAAACCCGGTCCCGGTACATGGGGATCGTTAGCCACGGTTATTCTGTGGGCATTGGCAAGTTTCCAGATCCCGGTTGCGAGTCGCACTTGGGCGACGATCGTCGCCGCCGGGGCTGTGATCCTCATCGGAATTCCCGCCGCCACGCTCGTCGCGCGCGCATCCGGCTTGAAGGATCCGCAATTCGTCGTCATCGATGAAGTTGCCGGGCAACTGGTTACACTCATCGCTGTCCCGCTGGCTTGGAAAACTTTTCTCGCGGGCCTTATACTCTTCCGTGTCTTCGATATTTGGAAGCCGTTTCCGATTCGGCGACTGGAGCGGCTGCCCGAGGGCACCGGCATTGTAGTGGACGACCTGGGAGCGGGACTTTATGCGCTCGCCCTCATGCATCTCTTGTTACACTTTGGAGTTCTAACGAAGTAGCGCTGGCTCCCGCCGGAACAAACTTATGAGCATCTCCGATCGCCTGCTGGGAAAAAAGAACGTCAGCGTTAACGGCAAGCCGCACATCGAAGCGGTCGCGCCAAGTTTCGCTTTGCCCGGAGGCGAGATTCGTATCATCGGAAAGGGCCTGCGTCCGCCTGAGTTGCGTCGCCCGAGCGTGCACTTCGGCGAGATCGAAGGCTCGGTGTTAATCAGTTCCGACGATTTCCTGGTGGCCCGAGTGCCCGAGGGAGCGGCTTCAGGGCCGGTCGTAGTGGGCACCAACGGGCACGTTAGCAATGCTCATTCCATTAAGGTTGCGGTCCCCGTTGCCGACAACCTTCATCCGGTTACCAATCCCGCGCTCGACCGCGAAGGCAACATCTACGTAACTTTCTCCGGATCGCGCGGGCAAAAAGTGCCGGTGTCGATCTTCAAGATCGACACGAACTACAACGTGAAGCCGTTTCTCAGCGACATGATGAACGCAACCTCGATTGCCTTCGACCGCGAAGGCCAGATGTACGTTTCTTCGCGCCATGACGAGGCCGTGTACAAGGTGGCGCCGAACGGTACCATGTCGTCCTACGCCGAAGGCATGGGGGTCGCGACCGGGATTGCCTTCGATGCCGCGGAGAATCTCTACGTGGGCGACCGCAGCGGAACCATTTTCAAGATCGCTCGCGACCGGCAGATTTTTGTGTTTGCGACGCTGGAGCCGAGCGTCTCCGCTTATCACATCGCCTTCGGTCCCCACGGCGATATGTTCGTCACCGGCCCCAGCACCTCCAGCTTCGACTCCGTCTACAAAGTCGACCCCCACGGAACCCTGTCCGTGTTCTACCGCGGTCTGGGGCGTCCGCAGGGCCTAGCTCTTGATGTCGAGGGCAATGTCTATGTCGCCGCCTCTCTCGCCGGCAAACGCGGCATCGTGAAGATCACTCCTCAAGGTAAGGCCAACCTCGAAGTTTCCGGCCAGGGCTTGGTCGGACTGGCGTTCGCTCCGGGCAAGTCGGCCATCCTCGCCACCAACGGCGCCGTGCACCACATTTCCTGGAATATTCAGGGACGGCCGCTGCTGCCGGAGTGATTGGATTTTGTAAATTGGTAATCGGGTAATTTTGTAATTTAAAATCCCGGCTGAAGGCAAAACCCGAAAAGGTTTTCAGATTACACAATTACAAAATTACAATATGAGTTTTGACCACCTCGTCGGCATCGATCTCGCCGCTACTCTTAGCCGCTGCCCGCTTTGGCCGCAGGCGCGTACGGATAGGGGAACAGCTTTTCTTCGGGCTTTCGCAGTTCCTGGATCCAGTCCTGAATTCCCTGTTGCGCGATCAGAGACAAAGGGTAGAACTCAAATCTAGACTTGGCATCACTGCTGTGGCGGACCGTCGCCAGCATCTCGATCGGAGCGTCTGGCAATGGCAACGCGATCACAACCGTTTCGCCCACCCGCGGCGCGCCACAGACCAGCGCCGACATTCCTCGCACACTGATATCGAGGCACATACCGCGAGTAACGAACGGTCCGAAGCGCAAGAAGCGCTGCAGCGTGACTGGGATGCTGGAAACATAGCGCGGTTCCCGCCGGCGGACGTGATACTCCCGAGAACGGGCCAGCGTCCCCCGGCTATCTACATACATATCGCTCTCCTTCAGGGCCACTACGATGGCAAGCCTCCGCCCCAACCCCACCCAGCCTGCAGGCTGGCGCGAATCACTCCCAGCAACTCCTCGTTGTCGGCCGGCTTCTGGAAGAAGGCGACGGCGCCCGATTCGAGGGTACGTTTTTCATTGGACTCGGGATCGCGAGCCGTAAGAACGATCACCGGAATGTCCGAAAGCGCCGGATACTGCTGCAGGTTTTTCAGCACGGCAAATCCGTCGCCCGCCGGCAGCCCGAGATCGAGAATGATCAGGTGGGGATGTTCCTTCTGAGCCATAGCGATGGCGGAATAACCGTCGCAAACATTCACGGTATCGAAGTTATTGGCCCGCAGACGCAAACTCAGGGCCTGTCTGAGATCGGGATCGTCATCCACGACCATAATCTTTGCTCGATTCATGGGCTGCCCCTCGCTGTAACTCTCAGTACGCATTTTTGTGGTTCTCCTTTTCGGTGAAGTGTTGTCCGCTCCAAAGACCCTGCTGAATGATTCCGGTGACATAATCGGCAACGCCCCAGACTTGTTGTTCCAAGGTCCTCGGGTCGGCGGCGGGCGGGCCGGGGATCATCTCGGCCGTCGCGCGCAAAGTGCCGCTCGCCTTCAACTGAGGCAGCGCGCCGACTTGGTCGCGGATCCGATCCATCATGATGCTGACCCTCTTCATGTCGGTGGAGGCGACCACGAAAAACGTTTCGACGGGGCCGCTGGTTCCCATGCGTGGAAGAACCAGATCCTTATCTACGTAGATGCACAGGCGCAGGCGCTCCAGACACCGCTGGCAGGATTCTTTCCAGCTTCCGCGTAGTGAATTGGACAGCGGGGTCAGCTCCACGCGCACCAGCACAATGTCCTCCCGCAAACGTCCCTGGTGAGTGATCACCGGAGCCAGGAGCTTGGCCAGGGAATAGAGCGGCAAGGTGAATGAGAACGTGCTGCCGCTTCCGGGTTGGCTTGCGACCCACATCCTCCCACCGTGGAGAGTGACGATTTCTTTGGCAATGTAGAGCCCCAGACCGAGGCCAGTCCGGTTACCGTCCACCGCGTTGGGGTCCTGGTAGAGACGTTCAAAAACCTGCGGAAGCGACTCTGGAGGGATGCCACGGCCGCTGTCGCTGACCGAGAGATAGACGGCAGTCGGATCGGTCTCCACCATCGAGGCTTTCACGATCACCGACCCATCGGGTGGGGTGAACTTGATTCCGTTGTCGATAAGGTTGACGAGGACTTCGAGAGCGCGGCCGGGATCCGCATAGACGAGGGGGATTGTCTGGTCCAACCCAACTTCGAGGCCGACGTGTTTTTCAGCGGCGCTGGGCCGCATCATCGCGACCGCCTGCTGAATCAGTTCGCCGATATCGATGCAGCGCGGTTCTATGCGCAGCTTGCCGCTATCGGCACGGGTGGCTTCGAGCAAGTCGCGGATCATGGCGTGCAACTGATTCACACTCTTGAGGACGGTCTTCAGGTGGTCAGTTTGGTCGGCCGCCATGGGACCAGCCAACCCGTCTAAAAGGAGCGTGACGTATTGGTGAATGCAGGTCAGCGGCGTGCGCAATTCGTGCGAAACGTGGGATAGAAACTGGTTCTTGAATTCAAGTTGCTGCTTGCGGGTGATATCCAGAGCGCGCAGCAGCCCCTGCCGTTCCACCGCATAGCGCATGGCGCGCTCCAGTTGTTTGCTGGTGACGTCGCCTTTGACCAGGTAGTCCTGAACGCCCAGGTGGACGGCTTTGATCGCCAGCGCCTCATCGTCCTGACCCGAAAGGATCACCACCGGCACGTTCGGCGCCTTCTGCATGATCCGGCGAAAGGTTTCTGCGCCGTGGCTGTCGGGAAGGTTCAGGTCGAGCAGTACCAGCGAGGGTGTTTCCGCGTCTAGACACGCGAGAGCGTCGGAGAGCCGGGGGACACAGTTGACATGGACCTCGGACTTACTTTCCACAAGGCGCAGGCGTACCAAGTCCGCGTCTCCGGGGTTGTCCTCAATCAGCAAAACGTGAGCAGGTTCGTGTTCCATTATTCTTATTTTTCCTTTCGTGGCAGGCTCGCGGAGCCGAACCAGAATTCTTCAATCGATTGCACCGCCAAGAAATAATCCTTCAGATTTCCGGGCTTGCTGACATAGCAGTTGCCGCCCAGGTCGTAACTGCGCGCTATATCCAACATCGAGCGCGAGGTACTAAACACCACGATCGGGATGGTGCGCAGATCCGTGTCGGCTTTGACCTCCGCCAACACCGCTCTGCCGTCTTTCTTCGGCAGATTCAGATCCAGGATCAGCAAGTCGGGACGAACCGCATTCGCATACTGGCCTGTGCGATGCAGAAATGCCATGGCCTCCTCGCCATCCGGTACATTGCTGATGCAGCTTTGATGCCTGCCCCCGGCCAACGCCTCCCGCGCAAGACCGACGTCGGCCGGGTTGTCATCCACGAGAAGGACCTGAGGCAAATGTTTCATCGCCCGGGCTCCCCCCTTCTCATCGTGACGACCGGTAGGCAAAGTGAACTTGAAAGCGGAACCGCAGCCATCCTCAAACCTCACCCATACCCTTTCACCGAAATGTTCGGTGAACGCTAGCAGATCGCCAGGCCGATGCCGTTGCGCCGCACACATCCCTGCATAGACATAGCTATCGGCACCCCCCAAACGGGCTTGAGACCCCAAAGACAACACATCTCTGGCAAGAGAAGAGATGGGGACCTTCTATTCGGCCATGTCCGTGTAGACGTACTTGGGAAAGCGCTGGAGCGACGCTGACGGGAAGGACGAACTCAGAACTGGCTTTGCGAAGCTGTCATCCTCCGATCGGTCGAGGAGCACACCCGGGCTCCGGCTTCGTCGCGGCGGGGGACGAAGCTCGAAATCGGCTGCACTTCGTGGAGGGGTTGCTACTTTCTGTACACGGTGGGCTGCGGACCCTTCTCGAGCGTCTCGCGGTCCCAGATCATGCCTTCGCGGGCGTAGTTCGCGAGCTCGAAATCCTGGGTGAGTTCGAGCGCATCGGTAGGACAAGCATCTTCGCACAGGCCGCAGAACATGCAGCGGCTCAGGTCGTAGGTAAAGTTGGTGAGCTCTTTGCGGCGGGTCTTTTCATTGCGCTCGCTGGTGACCACGATCAGGTTTTCCGGACAAGCCAGCGCGCACAGGTCACAGGAAATGCAGAGCGTCTCGTCCGTGTCTGGGTTGACGTTCAGCCGCGGCGCGCCTCGGTAGCGCTCGGCTACCTGCGGCCGCTCCAGCGGATACTGCTCGGTATAGATTTCCTTGGGATCCTGGTATCGGAACGTCACGCCAAGTCCCTGGACCAGGTCCACCAAAAACACTTTCCGGAATATCTCGGTGATTCCCATAACCCACATAGGATAACACTGACGGGAAACAGGCCGATACGAGATGTGTCACAGAAGATTGGAGACCGGGGAAGCGCCGAAAAACCATTCACCCGCTAGAATGGACTGGTCAGGCTGCAGGCCCAGACTCTCATCTGATAACTGGAAACCAAGAACTGAAAACTAGCTTTCTGGCAACCCGCCACTGGTAACGGACAATTGCTCTCCGCTGACGAACTTTCCTCTGACGAACTTTCTTCCGATGAACTTTGCATGGAAGAAGCCCTGCGCTGCGCCCAGCGCGCACTGGAGGCGGGCGAAGTGCCCGTAGGAGCCGTCGTTGTGTGCGCAGGGCGCGTGGTTGGACGAGGATGGAATCGCAACCTCACTGATTACGATCCAACCGCTCATGCTGAAATCGTGGCGCTGCGCGAGGCGGGACGAAACCTCGGTAATCACCGGCTGGGCGACTGCGAACTGTTTGCTACAATTGAGCCGTGCGCCATGTGCGCGGGAGCGGCAGTTCATGCCCGCATCCGCCGCCTGGTGTATGGTGCCGACGACCCGAAGGCAGGCGCCGTCCATTCGATTCTGCAGGTGGTGAATCACCCCAGCCTGAATCATCAGATGGAGATCCGGGGCGGGGTACTGGCCGGACGTTCGGCGGAGATGGTGCAAGAATTTTTTAGAAGGCGTCGTTAGGTTTTCGGGAACTGCACGGCTTCAGCCGTGCCGCTCGGGACCAGAAAAGACGCGGGCTTTAGCCCCTGAGGGTGCGTCCGCTTCTACTGACAACTGATTTTCCGGAGAGGTGCGTGAGCGGTTGAAACGATCCGCCTCGAAAGCGGACATACCTTAACGGGTATCGTGGGTTCAAATCCCACCCTCTCCGCCATACTTCCCATTTGCTAAGGAACTCTCGCTCTTGAACACTCCCCTCCAAACCCCGTTTGACAGTGTCGAGAATGCCCACCAATACGTGCGACTCTTGGTCGAGGCAATCGCTGAAGCCAAGGGCGAGATCGAAGCCGACCTCGGCGCAGCCGCGGCGGCCCGGTCGGAACGCCGGGTAGAAGCTCTGCGAATCGTGAAATTTAAGTTAGACAAGTTGGAACAACACCTGAAGACCAGCAGTCGGCTACTCAACGACCTGCGCACCTTGCGACGGCTTCTGTTGGACGAACGGCCCGAACCCACCGCGGCCAGCCCCGACCGGAATTCTGAGGAATAGATTCCGGCCGGTATTCGAGCGAGGTCGCGCGTTCCGGTTCACGCTCTCAATTTTTCGGCAAACTTTTTTTCCAACTTCGCCAGCTTCGGCGAGATCACGAACATGCAATAAGGCTGGCGCGAATTTTCGTTGTAGTAGTTCTGATGGTAGTTTTCGGCCACGTGGAATTCCTCGGCCGGCTCGACTGCGGTCACGATCGGTTCGGAGAATGCCTTGGCTGCCGTCAACTCCGCAATGGTATTCTCGGCGATCCTCTGCTGTTCCTCATCGTTGTAGAAAATCACCGAACGATACTGCTCGCCAGTGTCATTTCCCTGCCGATTTAGCGTGGTCGGATCGTGCACCGCGAAGAATACCTCCAGCAGTTCGCGATAGTTGATTTTGTCGGGATCGAAAGTGACGCGCACGACTTCCACATGCCCGGTGTCGCCGTTGCACACCTGGCGATAAGTCGCCTGGTCGGCGCGCCCGCCCATGTAGCCGGACTCGACGTGGGTGACGCCGGTGAGACGTTGAAAAACGGCTTCAATACACCAGAAGCATCCGCCGCCAAAAACTGCTATTTGCTCTTTTGCCATGCTCGTTAGATGTGCTGGCTAGCCGGAAGTTCCGCCTTCGTGTCAAGAAGAGCTCAACCACAGAGGTCACAGAGGTACACAGGGGAAGTCCTGCGAGAAAAGATCCTCTGTGTGCCCCTGTGACCCCTGTGGTAAACGACTTACCACTTACACAGACACAGTGAACGAAGTTTCCGTGCGTGTAACCGGCCGGTAGAGCGTGTCGCGCTCGATCGGTTCGCGCCCGGCTTCCTTGATCAAACGCACCAGGTCGTGCCGCCGCAGACCTTGGGGAGTAGTTGCGCCCGCATCGTGGTAGATCTTTTCCTCGACCACCGTGCCGTCAATATCGTCGGCTCCGAAGCGTAGAGAGATCTGCGCAATCTTCGGGGTCATCATCTGCCAGTAGGACTTGATGTGCGGGAAGTTATCGAGCACCAGGCGGCTGACGGCAATCTGCTTGATGTCGGTCATGCCCGTGGTCGTAAAAAGATGCTGTAGCGGCGTGTTCGCCGGATGAAAGGCGAGTGGAATAAACGTCTGGAAGCCGCCAGTCTCGTCCTGCAAGGCGCGCAGTTTGAGCAGGTGATCGACGCGGTCTTCGTCGTTTTCGATGTGGCCGTAGAGCATGGTGGCGTTCGATTTCAGCCCGATCTGGTGGGCGAGGCGCGCCGTATCGAGCCATTGATCGCCGTCAATCTTGTGATCGCAGATAATGTGCCGCACGCGGTCGGCAAAAATTTCAGCGCCTCCGCCGGGCAGCGAATCGACTCCCGCCTCTTTCATTTTTTCCAGCGTCTCGCGGATCGTCAGCTTCGACCGCTTCGCCAGGTACGCGACTTCCACCATGGTGAAAGCCTTCATGTGGACTTGCGGAAAACGCTCCTTCAATCCGGCAACCAGATCGAGAAAATATTGGAACGGCAAATCGGGATGCAGCCCCCCGACAATGTGAAACTCAGTGACGGCTTCGGTGTAACCGGAAGCGGCCGTCTGGAAGGCTTCTTCGAGCGCCATGGTATAGGCGCCGGGAGTATCTTTCTTGCGGCCAAAAGCGCACAAACGACACGCGGCCACGCAGACATTCGTCGGATTGATATGGCGGTTGACGTTGAAGTACGCCTTGTCGCCATGCATCCGCTCCCGAACCCAGTTGGCCAGCCACCCCACGGCCAGGATGTCGCCAGTCCCGTAAAGAACAAGCGCATCGCCCTCGTTCAGGCGTTCGCCGGCGAGGACTTTATCCTTGATCGGGGCGAGGCGCGAATCGTCGGTCTGGAATGGGTGCGAGGCAGGCATCGCTATTGATGATATCGCAGGGAGCGATGTGCGTCACCATAGCAGGAGAAAGTCGATGGTGGGTCGGTTCCGTGTAGCCGACTACTCAAGAACTGGCTGTGTCGTAACACAATTAGGTCTTGGCTGCGAGGCGAGCTGGGTCAGGGGTATCGCGAATGCGTCCGGCCTCCACATCGGCAAGTACCGCGCGGAGCCAGCGTAGATCGAGGCGGCACTGCTCCGCCATGTGCTGCATCAGGTGGCGGCTACCGGTGGGCAGCATCGTTACCCATTGCCGATGCAATTTCCGGATCTCCGCCAGCCGCGCATTCTGCCTGTTGATTTGGGTGCGCAGAGCCTCGGCGACCAGGTTGAGGTCGGCGAGATGCAAGAAGAGCATGGGGCCGTAAAGAGTCTCCCGAAGGTCGCCTTCGGCGGCAAATTGCGCGTGCAGTAGTTCACAAAAGCGGTCGCGTCCGCGCGGAGTGATGCGGTACACCGTACGCATGCCGCCCCGAGCCACGCGCTGGTGGGCGACCGCGGTTAACAGGCCATATTCGGCAAGCTGGCGCACGGCGTAGTAGAGCGTGCCGACATCTACATCGGTAAAACACTCGATCATGGCCTGGGTCAGACGCCGCTTGATCTCGTAGGGGTGAAAGTCGCCGCGGTGCAGAACGCCCAAAATATATAGTTCGGCTTTCATTGGTCTAATTGTACTATTATAATTATATTAAAGGACGGATGTGTGATGAAGCGTTCCATTCTCGCCTGCCTCGCAGGACTCCTCACGTGGGCTGTCGTCGTCACGGTGATCAACCGCGTACTTCGCCTGAGCCTGCCGAACTACACCGCTGCCGAGCACACGCTCCAGTTCACGCTGGGCATGAAGTGGGCACGCCTTTTGATGGCTATCGTGACCTCGCTGGTGGCTGGTGCCGTAACACGTTGGATATCCCCATCGAGCCGCTGGGCGCCGTTGATCGTCGGCAGCGTGGTGCTTGCAATGTTCGTGCCTGCGCACATCGCCCTTTGGAGCAAATTTCCCGTGTGGTATCACCTGACATTTCTCCTAACGATTATTCCAGCGGTGCTCGTGGGTGCGCTGCTGCCACCGCGCCGGAACAAGGACCTCAACGAGGTTTACTCCGGACCGAGATAAAGTTTCATCGCCGAGTACCAAGAATCGAGCCAGCTACTGCCGCGTCCTGTGGCTCGAGGGTACATTGGCCTGTCATCGCTAAACGACGAGATTCATTTCCCGTGTCAGTAGTGGCTTCTCTGATATGTTTGCCGGGTGCCCCACTCATCGCGTTCCCTGCGATGAGTGGGTGCCGCGAGCATCCCCGCAACCCAACCTTCCGATCTTTTTCATCACAAACCCGCTGTGCACACCATCACAGACATCCACCGCGCCGTGCGCGACAATCGTGATCTGTGTGCCCGCCTCCCAGGAGGCGCTTAAACACTGACCCCTTGCAGTCGCTCTTTGAAAACAATAATTGACGCAAGAGCGGCCATCCACCCGCTTCGGAAAACTGCGGATTTCCAAGGGAATTGAGCGGAGAGTCGAGCCAAGTCCTTATTCTTG
>JBEKAF010000021.1:0-49671 GCA_050018355.1 Terriglobales bacterium
CGGGCAGCTGAGCCATCACGCGCGCCAGGCGCTTCGTCGTATGCGCAAGCGGCCTACCCTGGTGATCGCCTTCTGGCAGCAGGCCGATCTGTTTCCATTGTAACTATATTATGCAATGCTCAATAGCTAAACATCCTTCAGTTGGTTCTCATTCATCCCGAAATAGTGGCCCAGTTCATGGATCACCGTAAGCCGGATTTGTTCGCGGACTTCGGCCTCGCTGGAGCAGACCGCTTCAATATTCTTCTGATAGAGCACGATGTGATCGGGCCCCGTCGGTAGGTCAAATATGCTCTTCTTGGTCGTGGGCACGCCATGGAAGAGACCCAGAAGCAGACGCCTTCGCTGCCCCGACTGCGGTGATGGCTGGTTCGGCGGCATATCTTCAACCAGAACAGCAACGTTACGAATGCGACTGCGAAATTCTTGCGGGAGCGAGTCGAGCGCCTCCTCGACTACCTTGACGAAATGTTCACGCTTCATCCTTCACCCACTGCAATAAGGCGCACGCTCACTCTCCGAGTAGCCGTCGTCGTCTTTGTCGTCGTCATCGTCGTCTTCTTCTTCGCCTTCGTCTTCCTCTTCGTCTTCTTCCTCGTCTGGCTCTTCTCGAACAAGGACATCGGCAGCTACCGACCGATCAGAAGGGTCTGAGTCGGGGCATTCTGGATGTATTCTGCTCATGCCCAATGGTACGCCTCGGTCCCCTTGGGCAAACGCAGGCATTCCCAATCGGTGCGGAAACCAGCACAGAGTCAGCGAAGCAGGGAGTTCAAAGCTTAAGGCTGTACTTTACGACGCAGCGGCTCTCATTTTTTCTCTTATCGGCTCGTTGTCGCAGTAGATGCGCCACTCGGCGACTCTTCCTTCTTTGACAAGTGCTCGCCACACCGCTGGGGTCTCCCATTTGTTTTCCGGTTTCATCATCCCGCTCTTTGGGACGAACGTCCCTCCGGCGCTGCCGCAAAGAATGATCGTATTCCCTTCTGAGACGATGTGATCGACCTTGATCCAATAGTCGGGCACCATCGTGAAATATTCTTGCCATCCACTCCGCATGGCGGAAGCCGGGAACCTGTTCCCCAGCGAATCAACGAATACATGGTCTTTGGACATCAGCTTTGTCAAGCCGTCCGTGTCATGTGCATTGATAGCCTTTACAAACTTCTGTGCGATCTCTGTGGCTGCAACGTTGTTTCTTCGCACGCTGAATCTCCGTCTGCTCCGCCCAGTCTTCCTCCCGATCACGCTGATCTTGATCCGGCGGTAGCGGGCGAGGCGGTCTTTGAGGTCGTCATTTGAAGATGAGTTCGCAGTCGTCGCCGATCGCCTCGCAGGACGCTTCGCCATAAAGCTTCGAGCTCCGAACTACTTCTTCAACTCCTGCACCGCACGGTAAGCCTGATCGATGGCGCAGTCGGCGTAAGCGTATGCGTCCGCGTCCGAGTTCGCGATCGCGAGCCGCCCGAACGGTTTGCGCGCCTTCTGGCACGGCGTCTCGCCGCCTTCCAGCCAGAACTGATCAAAGAGCGAATTGTATTCATAGGCGTAGCCGTGCGGCCAGCGGTTGACCGTGATTTCCAGGATGTCGCGCGCCGGGTCGAATCCGCCCGAACCCAGCATCCGCGCCAGTTGCTCGCGGATGTTGCGCTCGTAAGTTTCGAATGTCGTGGTATAGAGCTGGATGCGCCCCAGTTTATGCTGCTCGCGCGCCGGGCGTCCCGGCTTGCAGGCCGCCTTCATCATGTGCACCACGATCGGCTCGTCCGGCTTTTTCGTACATTCGTAGCCGCCGATGCTGACCGGAATATCCAGGTTCACGCCGGTGTGGTACATGCCGGGCGCGTAAATCGCACTCGTGCCCAGCTTCTGGAAGGCGCTCCAGTTGCGCACCAGGACGTTGTTGTAGAGCAGCGGAACTTTCTGCGCCGAAGCCAGCGCTTCTTTCTGCGCCTCCGGCAATTCCTGCGCGATGTACGGAATCACCACATGCCAGCACGCCAGAATGCAGTTCGCGGCGCGCACCGTCTTGAGCTTGTTCTCGGTAAAGTAGCCGACCACCACTTCTTTCGCCGAGGCCGGATCGCCCCAGTGGTTCACCTTGACCACCGTGCTGTTCAGCCGGATGCGCATCGAAGAAGACGGCTCGTCGAGCTTCGAGTAATCGGCCTTCGCCAGCACCACGTCGGTGGCGGAGCTTCCTGGAATCGCCGCCGGGATCAGCTTGCGCACCAGCAGCCGGGCGATGGTGGCCACGCCGTCGGGAAAGTGAAAAAAGTATTTTTCCGCTTCGTCGCTGCGAATAGCGTCGCGGTTCATCCCCTTGCCCGGTGTGGGGTCGAGTTTGAGGCCGTTGAATCCCGGCATTTCGAGGCCCCAGGCGTCTTGTGCGGGGACCGCATCAATGCCCACGCCGAACAGCGGGTGCGGGAAGGCCTGGAACAATTTCACGATTTCGTCGCTCACGCCGGCCGTGTCGGTCAGGTATTTCGCATAGCTGATTCGAGCCAGGCCCGTCTTCTTTTCGTCGGAGCTGAGACCGGGGAAATAGTCTTTCTCCTCCGTGAGCAGACGCTGAAAGTCCTGCTTGGCTTTCGCCGAGAGCGGAGCTTCTTTCAGAAAATCTCGCAAGCCCGCTTCGCCGCCCGTGTCGTTGATCCCGCTCTCATCTCCTCCGGTATGCACCGCGTTCGTGACCAGCTTGTCGGTCCCAAACGTTTCCTTGTCGAAGAAAATGCGCGGCTTCAGACCCAACGAACGGTAGAGATCTTTGCTGACGTACTTGGGATACGAAGGCACATCAATCCCGAGCTCTTCGATCAGCGCCTTCGCGACCGCGCTATAGGGTGACGGGCTTTCAATGGAATACGTGCCGCCGAAGCCCAAAATCGTGCGACCGCCCGTGCGACCGCCCGCCCCGAATTCGTTGCGCTTGGCGTGTCCGCCGAAGTCATCGTGGTTCTCGAGAATCAGGACGCGCGCCTTGCCGCCCGCGGCCTTGCGGAAATAGTGGGCCGCGGCTAGTCCGCTGATGCCCCCGCCCACGATCACCAGATCGTAAGATTCGCCTGTATCCACGGCCTTCGGAGCGTCCTCCCAGAAAGCGCCGTCGCGGACTTTGTGCATGGTTTCGAACGCCCCGGGATGATCTCCGCGCAGGCCGGTCTTGCCGGGAGGATAGTAACCTGGGACGTCCTGCGCTTCCAGATCGGCGGCGGCAGCAGCCCACATTGCAGGAGGAACGATGGCCGCTCCCGCCGTGATTGCAACTCCGTTAAGAAAATCCCGGCGCGTGATCCTCGCGCCCATCCCCAGTGCTTGGTCCCGTTCCCTTTTCACTTCAGATGACACAGATTCGTCTGGCACAAAGCTCTCCGGCGAGGCAGTGTATCATTCCACCGCTGTTAATGCCGTGTCCCGCCGCCGTTCCCGCGCACGCTGGCCGTCTCCAGCCCTGACTGCGCCGTCGCTTCGAGCACCTCACCCCAAAAAGAAGTATTCGGATCAACCGCGGCCACCCCGATCTGACCTGCCCCCGGAGTATCCTCGCCCCCTACCCACGCGACTCGAAACTGTTCCTTCTTGTGCAAGCGGGCGAGAGAAATTATGTCGCCGGCCCCAAGCATTCCGTGGATGCCATCCAACAGCGCTCCGCGCCGACTGATATTGATCGTCATCACTCTCTGATCCAGAGGACGACCGCTGACGTCGGTCCCGGTAAGCAACACCGGCAACGCTAGATCAATCCGCGGATCGCGGCGCTTGCCGAGCCGCTGCGCTCGCAAATCGTTCAGAAACTGCTCCAAGGTCAACGACGGCCCCTCGCGGATCAGATCGAGGAGCGGGTCGGGCGATTCGGTCTCCCGCGCCGCGTCGGGCGCCGGATTCGGCGCCGCGGGCTGGCCTTCTTTCCGATCTTCTTTCCGGTCTTCCTTCCGGCCAACGAAAATTCGTGGAACCTCGCGATTGCTCATCAGCCGGCCGATCAGTTCCTCCACCCGCGCCCGCTGATCGTGCGCCTGTGCTCGCGTGAACTCGACTCCCATCCCCGTTTGCGCATGCGCCACCCGCACCACTCCGTCCAGCAGACACTCCGTGTCCAACGCCCGAATACTCAGCAGCACCGGAGTATCGGCGGGAAATGGCGCAGCCGTCTCCAGGTAGCAGGCGCCCGCGCTTATGTCAGTGAGGCGCCAGCGCCGCGAACGAGCTGGCTTCGCCGCCGCGCTCGGTTGTTGATCTAACCGCTGCTGCTCTGCGGCAGGCGATGGGCTCTCCTCGATCTTCCAATCCGAAGGCGCATACTCGATTCCCCAGAAGTTGCCAGGAACATCGAGTTCCATGCCGACCAGCCAGGTCTCGGGATCGCCGCCCAGTGGAACCACCTCCGCCACCCGTGCCGTGGTGTGCCGTTTTGCCGAAACGATTTCCATGCGGACCTGAATACCGTGCGCAAGCACACGTGGAACGATCAGCCCACATCCGTGCGCGTTCACCAGGGTGGTGTTGCACTGCTCGGAAAATGGTAGGTCAGCGTCGAGGCTGGTCACAAGCACAGGAACTTCCAGCGGAAGTCGCGTGCTGCGCCGAATGGCGTGCTGTGTTTTTTCCGAAGGGCCCATAGAGTTAGCAGGCAAAAAGTTCTTCGGCCTGAAAACCTCGATTTGAAAACCAGTGCCGGCAACTCCGGCAACAATTGTCCACGGACCATGCTAGATCACAGGAAAGCCCCGGGCACGGAATTTCGTCGCCCCGGTTTCCAGTTAGACACTAGGGAAACTCTGATTAAGTTGGTTCGCGAGTAGCTTTGAAGGGGCACGGCTTCAGCCATGCCGTAGAACCCGCCACACCAGCGGCTTTGCAGATTGCTGAAAAACTCGTTTTTCGATGCCCTGATACGATCCCGTCGCCGAACCCCGGCAGCTACCCGATCTTGATCGCCGTATCGGGCGCCTGGAAGGCGACCTTGTGACTACCGTCGCAGAAAGGCCGGTTGGCGGAAGCGCCGCAGCGGCAGAGGGAAAACCCCGTCTTGCCCGTCAGGTCGTACTTGTTGCCATCGGCGTCCACCATTTCGACAACGCCGTTGGGATCGTCTACGCGCAAAGGACCGTTCTTGCGCACCGTAATCGTGACTTGCGGCATGGAACCTCCGATGAAGATGAATAGCTTTCAAACTATCGCACAAAAGAAAAAGTTGCCAGTACCGAGTACTCAGTACCCAGAACCGGCAGCCGTCATCTTGCGCTCTCGACTTTAACTGAGTACTGGGTACTGACTACTGGGCATGGACACTGACTACCGCCACCGGTCCACCGCTTCCCACCACAGCATCTTCGCCCACTCATCGAAAGTGGTTTTTGCCCATTCGCGGTTCGTCCACCAGGCTTCGCCGAATTGCGTCGGACTGCGGGCCGCGGCCACGTTGATCTGGTATTGCGGCAGGCGATGGCGAAAGATCGTCAAGGCGCGGCGGGTGTGATATTCGGAGGTCACGATCAGCACCCGATGTGCGCCCAGCGGCTGCAGGCATCGGCTTACGTCGTCGACCTCAGCATTAGTCGAGAAGCTGGTGATCGGGCATACCGAGACGCGGTTTGCTTCCCCAAGACCGTTCACGTATTTCTGCGCGATCTCGATCAGTCGCTGATCGTAGACCAGATCTCGCGTCTCAGCATCCAGAAACAGGCGCGGCGCCACTCCCTGGCGCAGCAGTTCCAGAGCGCGGGCTGGACGGACGTTGGTTTCCCCAGCCAGCACCACGATGGCATCGGACTTTTCCGGTTCGTCCACCACCAGAAAACGCGCCGCTTGGCTCGCGAGCACAACCAAGATCAGGAACACAATGAGTAGTCGGAAGAATCGCATCTGAGGCGCATGTTACCGCACCCGCATATTACTAAGGAAACTTCTCCGCCGGGGAATTCGATTACCGGAGTAATCAAGATCGCAATCCGCCCTGCAAAAATCGCACAAAAATCGTAGGACAACCGCAGCTTCCGCGGCCCAAGCGCGACCTCCAATGCTAGAATTATTTCTGCCATATGAATACTCAACTCATCGCTTCTTCCCTCTTTACCGACTTGAAAAGCCGCATCGATGCGCGCGCGGCTCGGGTCGGAATCATCGGCCTCGGCTACGTCGGATTGCCGCTGGCTCTGCTCTATAGCGAGCAGAAATTTCACGTCACCGGTTTCGATATCGATCAACGAAAAATCGATACCCTCGACAACGGTGGCACCTACATTCTCCACATCACGCCCGAGGAGATTCAGGCGGCCAAATCGAACGGCTTCAAAGCCACAGCCGACTATGCGCAGATCACCGCCATGGATGCGATCATCATCTGCGTCCCCACGCCGCTCAACGAATATCACGAGCCCGACCTCAGCTACATCACCAACACCGCCCACGCCGTGGCGCCGTATCTGCGCGCCGGTCAGATCGTCATCCTCGAGAGCACAACCTACCCGGGCACCACCGAAGAAGTCCTGATTCCGATTCTCGAACAGGAAAACAAGGCCAGCCTGAAAGCTTCCCGCCAGGGCGCCGCCGGCGACAACGATATCTGGGTCGCGTTCTCGCCCGAGCGCGAGGATCCCGGCAACACCCAGGTGGCGCGTCACGATATTCCAAAAGTAATTGGCGGACTCGATCCCCAGGCCAGCGAAATCGCAGCCGCGCTCTACGGCTGCATCTTCCGCCGCACCGTTCCCGTCTCATCGCCCGCTGCCGCGGAGATGACCAAGCTGCTCGAGAACATCTACCGCTGCGTCAACATCGCGCTCGTCAACGAACTCAAAATGCTCTGCCTGCGCATGGACCTCAACATCTGGGAGATCATCGACGCCGCCGCCACCAAGCCCTTCGGCTTCCATCCGTTTTATCCCGGGCCGGGTCTCGGCGGACACTGCATTCCGGTCGACCCGTTCTATCTTTCCTGGAAGGCGAAGGAGTTCGACTTCCGCACCCGTTTCATCGAACTGGCCGGCGAAATCAACGTGGCCATGCCTTACAACGTGATCGCCTCCACCATCTCCGCGCTCAACCGTCAGAAAAAGCCCATCAACGGATCTAAGATTCTGGTTCTAGGCGTTGCCTACAAAAAAGATATTGACGACCTGCGCGAGTCGCCCGCTCTCACCATCATCGAACTGCTGCAAAAAGAGGGCGCCGAGGTCAGCTATAACGATCCCTACTTCCCTTTCGTCGGCCGCGGCCGCAAGTACGACCTGCAAATGAAGTGCTCGTCGCTCGACAATCTCGGCCAGTACGACTGCGTGCTCATCGTCACCGATCACTCCGACTACGACTACAAGAAGATCGTCAACGAGGCCAAGCTGGTGGTGGATTCCCGTAACGCCACGCGCGGCATTAAGAGCGACAAGATCGTTCACTGCTAGCAATAACGGTGTGGCGCGGACACTCTTGTCCGCGAGCCCTTATTCGAAAACCGGCCGTCCGGGCGGCATGCCAGTCATGCCGCCATTCTTGTATTGAATTTTGTGTCGAACCGCAGCGCTCAGAACGCGCAGCCTTGTGCTAGTATTTCGCGGTGACCCGGGGCCGCGTCCACGTTGCACGTTGCATCCATACGGTGTGCCAATGAAAGATACGCTCGGAATCTTGCTCGCCGGAGGCGCAGGCGAGCGCCTCTATCCGCTCACTCGCGACCGCGCCAAGCCCGCCGTGACTTTCGGCGGCATCTACCGCATCATCGACGTCACGCTTTCCAACTGCGTCAACTCCGGCCTGCGCCGCGTCTTTATCCTCACTCAATACAAGGCGCTCTCGCTCAATCGTCAGATCCGCGAAGGCTGGAACATTTTCGGCCGTGAAATCGGCGAGTTCATCGAAATCCTGCCCCCCATGAAGCGGGTCAGCGAGAACTGGTACATGGGGACGGCCGACGCGGTCTATCAGAACATCTATTCCATCGGCTCCGAGCAGCCCAAGTACGTGATCATCCTCTCCGGCGACCACATCTACAAAATGAATTACGGGCGCATGCTCAAGCAGCACCAGGACGCCGCCGCCGACGTTACCGTCGCCACCCTGACGACCGACCCGGCCGAATGCCGCCGTTTCGGCGTCGTTGACATCGACCACGACCATCGCATCACCGGCTTCCTGGAAAAACCGCAACAGACCGAGATCCGATCGCCTTACGATCCAACGAAAATCTCGGCATCGATGGGCATCTATATCTTCAACACCGACGTGCTCATTCCCGTGCTGCTCAAAGATGCCGAGGATCCCGATTCCAGTCACGATTTCGGCAAGAATATTCTGCCCAAAATGCTGGATGACTACCGCGTCTTCGCTTTCAATTTTGTCGACGAAAACAAGAAAGAAGCCCTCTACTGGCGCGACGTGGGCACGCTTGAAGCTTACTACGAAGCCAACATGGACCTGGTTTCGGTCTCTCCGGTCTTCAATCTTTACGATGAGCAATGGCCCATCCGCACCCACCAGCGGCAGTATCCGCCGGCAAAATTCGTGTTTGCCGAAACCGGCCGCATGGGCCACGCCCTCGATTCGCTGGTTTCTTCCGGCTGCATCATTTCCGGCGGGTCCGTTCAGAATTGCGTGCTCTCTCCGGATGTGCGCGTCAACTCCTACACCGAAATCGAGAACAGCATTTTGTTTTCGCACGTGAACGTGGGACGCAGTTGCCGCATCCGCAACGCGATCATCGACCGCGACGTGCACATTCCAGAAGGAACCACCATCGGCTACGATACCGAAGCCGACCGCGAACGCTACTTCGTCACCGACAGCGGCATCACAATCGTGACCCGCGATTACTCCCTGTTTGAGAACCCCGTGAGCGTGGATTACTTCACCAGTGAGTAGGAAAGCAAGGTGTCAGGTCCCAGGTGTCAGGTCTCAGGTTCGGACTTCGCGCAGAGACCCGACTGCCGTGAGATTTTCCTGACACCTGAGACCTGAGACCTTTTTCTATGTCCCTTCGCCGCCTTTTCAAGAAAGAAAAGCAAGAGCGCCGCATCCTGCGACAGATCGAGCGCACCGGCGATCGACTGCAGCCCGAATATCATCGCCCGACGCCCGAGTGTCCGCACCCGGAGCGCTGGCGCATGTTCGATTCCATGACCGCCGAGGCCGAGGTGCTCGAGTTCCTGCGCACCGTCGTTACCACCATCAAGCCCGAACTGGTGGTCGAGACCGGAACCTTCAGCGGCATCAGCACCCTCTGGATCGCCGAGGGACTGAAAGCCAACGGGCGCGGGCGCGTCATCACCTGCGAGTTCGACAAAGAGGTGTATGAGAACGCGAGGGCGCGAATCCAGGCTTCCGGACTCGCCGAGTGGATCGAACTGCGCAATGAATCAAGCCTCGAAATGAAAGTCGAGGGCGCCATCGACCTCTTCTTCAGCGACAGCGATATGCCCGTCCGCGAGCAGGAAATTCGCCGCTTTCTGCCGCAGATCAGCCCCTATGGCCTGATCCTGATGCACGACGCCAGTTCGCATTTGAAGATCGTCCGCGAAGCCGCACTCAAACTCGAACAAGACGGCCTGATCTCGGCCGTGCTCTTGCCAACCCCGCGCGGCCTGGTGGTGGCGCAGAAAAGAGAGGGGCGAAGATAGTCTTTTTGCCTGTGGAGACGGGGCTTGCCCCGTCTGCGGAGCCACTTTAGTGGGCCGGGCGGTCTAGGGCCTGTTAACACTATTTAGCAATCTTCTGATATTGTGGGGGAATGGAGATCACCGAAGCGCAGTATCTTCGAATTGCGCCCGTTCTGCCACGGCAGCGGGGCAACGTCAGCCTTTCGAACCTCACGCTGTTGAATGCCATCCTCTATGTGGCCGAGCAGGGTTGCAAGTGGCGCGGACTGCCCAAGCGCTTCGGCAACTGGCACACCATCTACACCCGCATGAACCGCTGGGCCAAAAGCGGCGTGCTGGACGCGGTGTTTGAGCAGTTGCAGCGGGAACAGATCGTGCGCATCCGCATCGAGTCGGTGTCGCTGGATTCGACCACCGTCAAGGTCCATCCCGACGGTACCGGCGCGTTAAAAAAAACGGTCCGCAGGCCATCGGCAAATCCCGCGGCGGATGGACCACCAAAATTCATATGGTTGCCGCAAATGCGCGTACGGCCATAACCTTTGCGCTGTCGGCCGGCCCGGCCTCCGACGCCACAGCGGGCCGGGTTTTGCTGGGCGGCGGTCTGGGACCGTTGCCGGCCCCCTTGCACCTCATCATGGACGGCGCCTACGACGACAACCAGACCCTGCAATTGGCTCTGGACTTCGGCTTCCTGCCTGTGGTGCCGCCCCCGACCCAACCGTCTCGAACCGTGGCAATACGACCGGGCACTCTACCGCAAACGCAACGAAATCGAATGCCTGTTCCGCCGACTCAAGGGCTTCCGCCGTATCTTTTCGCGTTTCGACAAACTCGATGTCGTTTTCCTCGCCTTCATCTACTTCGCGCTAATCGTCGAAGGCCTCAGATAGTGTTAATAGGCCCTAGTTCACCTTCAGGCGCACGGCCTGGGCAAGCTTCCTCTGCTGTTGGTCAAAACTGTAGAGGTAGTCCACGCCCAGTTCGAGTGCTGCCGCCACATGCAACAGGTCCGCTGTGCGGGTGCCCAGTTTGGCGGTATTTTGTCGAGACAGGTGGCGCGCCCGTTCAAAGATCGGATCCGATAACCCCCGGAGTTGGAGAACGCCGTCGCGCAAATCCTTCTCGAAGTCGATTACTGACGACTGGGCTTGCGCAGCCGACACTTCCTTCCGAAAGACCCGCAATCCGAAAGCATTGACGACTTCGAGTTCTCCAAGAGTAGTAACGAAACACCCCCCCCTCGAAGCCTGCATCGTGCGTGTGGCAGCGGCCCAATTTGCATCCGGGCTGTACAGTGACACGAGAAAGCTGGGATCGGCGTAGATTTTCAATACCGGTTCCGATCCGAAGATATGAGTTCGGCGCCGCTAACGGCCAGGACCTTGTCGCCGTAGATCCTGCGCACCCGCGCCTGGAAATCAGGGACTGCTTTCGCGACTTCCGCGCTTTCCGGCACCAGGCGGGCGATTACACGCCGGCGCTTGGTAATTTGGATCTCTTCACCTTGGAGCAAAAGGCGTTCAATCTTCTTGAACTCGTAGCGGAGGTCTCGAACCGAGGCTTTGGTCATGTGATACATGATAGCATCACAAATCACTTTCTGCAATCAGTGCGTTTTCCGCCGCCACTAATGCTTAACCAAATCTTCCGATAGCAAATGTGCCTTCACCGCCAGCGTGTTTGCTCTCAGCACATCGCCTTCCTTCAACGCCGAACGCGCACCATCCATATAGTTGCGGATCTGTCCCACCGTCTCCTGTTGTCGCGCGTCCAGCGTGCGTCCCGCCAGCCGTTTCAGTTGGTCGTCGGTAGAGCCCAGTAAGTGTTCCGCGTTCTGGCGCTGGCGGGTGGCTTCTGCGGGAGTGATGCCGGTCGCAATCTGCGCCGCCGGCTCCCTCGCTCCGCCCTCGCGAACCACAATCTTCCGCGAAGCACCATCTGGCGTTGGCGCGGTGCGCTTGCGGCGCTTCCTGGTTCCGCTCGCCGAACCGGCATCCATCTTTTCCTTCGCCACGCTCTCCGAAGCTTTCTTCTCCGCAGCCGGCGCGGTGTCTGCTGGAACCTGCTCTGCCGGAGCAGTCTCTGTCTGCGGCTTCCCTGTCGGCGCTCTTTCCGCTGGAGAGTTCTCTGCTGGAGCCTTCTCGGCCGGAGCCGCGGGCGCAGCCGGAGCTTGTGCAGCGGAATTCGTGGAGCCTGCCGAGTCCTGCTGCCGCGAAGCCATTCCCGCAGCCGGGAAGCTCAGCCAAAGCGCAATCGCGAGTCCACAGGCAAGTCGCATAACAGTGACAACAGGATTGTTCCCCACCCTAACAAAGAACGCAAGGTCGGCGCGTCGTCCACGCCAAGAAAACCGGGGAAGCGTTTCCGCTTCCCCGGTTGGCGTTTCGGCTTGAATTTCAGTTTACTCGGTACTGCCGGCCTCAGCGGCTGCGCTGATGGATTCGTTTTCCGGTTGCAGGACGACGCCATCAAATGGAGTCGCGCCTACGAAGCGTCCGCCAATCACGCTGACCCGGCGCAGCGGGAATCCGCTGTCGGGACCGCGCTGCCAGGAGCGTCCGCCGTCGCGGCTTTCGAAGATCACTCCTGTCGCGTCGCTGGTGGCCAGCATGCGCTTGTGGGTGGAATCGAAGCTGACGGATGTGATGTCCTTACCGGGGAGGCCGTTGACGACATGCTCCCAGGTCGCGCCACCGTCTCCGCTACGGAACGCGCCCTCGCGTGCGGCGATCATGATCTGGCTATCGGAAGCAATCGCCACGCTGCGGATGCTGACCACATACGATGGCAGACGGGCCTGTTTCCAGGTCGCGCCGCTGTCATTCGAAACCAGCACGCTGGAACGCGTAGCCGCGACCATCGTGGAACCTTCGGCTCGCACCGAAACGAAATCCATCTGTGCCAGAATCTGTCCGCCCTTCCAGGTTTTGCCCTGGTCGGTGCTCGAGTAGATGCCACTCGTGGTTGCCGCCAGCCAGCGTCCGGAACCGAGTTCCAGATCGTTGACGCGCGATTCCAGTTGCGACTTCTGGAACGTGGTTGTGGTAACCGCTTTGCGCGAACCTTTGCGCGGTGTTTTCAGGGTCGACTCGACGACCACAACGTTCATGGGACGCCACTCGCTGCCATTGCGCTCCAGGGAATACATGCCGTGGTTGGTGCCGGCCACCAGCATTCCGCTGGGAGCCTGTTTGAGCGCGAAAACGTCTTTTCCGCCGAGGCCGGCCGCTTTCTGCAGCCAGTGCTGCCCAGCGTCATTGGAATGGAACACGCCGCCGTATTCGCGATCGTTGACGACGCCAACGTAGAGCGTGCTGGCATCTTTGTTATCGGCCAGGATGGCGGAAACATAGCGATGCGCGTAGCCGTGGTTGGAAGTGGTCCAGTTGGAGGCGCCATCCGTCGAGGCCATCACGCCGCTGCGGTCGGTGGCGAGCAGCACGCGATTGGAATCCCGCGGATCGATGAGCACATCATTGACGACCACCTCGGGATTGCTCACACGCTTCCACACCTTGCCCAGATCGGTCGACTTCCAGAGACCTTCGGTGGTTCCGGCGTAAACGATATTTTCGTTGGTCGGATCCTGCTTGAGCACGCGGGTGCGGCGCGCCGAAAACGGAATGCCCTGAATCTTCGCAAACAAATTGCCCGCGGTTTCGCTCTTGTAGATTCCCGAGCAGGCGCTCGCGAAAACGACCGAGGGATTGTCATGGTCGACGATGACCGAGAATACGTCGGAGTCATCGATCATGCCCTTATTAATATGCTGCCAGTTGGCGCCGGCATCGGAAGTCTTCCAGGCCAGGTGCCAGGTTCCGGCATAGACGGTGTTCGGATCTTTGGGATCGACGGCGATCGATTCAATATTCTTAATGTCGGCGGAGTTCGCGGGCGACAGGCGCTCCCAAGTATAGCCGCCATCTTTGCTGCGGTAGACGCCATCGAGCGCGCCCGCGACCAGCACGTTGGAATTACCCTTGTACATGGCCAGGGCGCGGATCGATTTGCCGTGCATCGCGGGCAGCGTTTCCCAGTTGGCGCCGCCGTCGCGCGTGCGGAAGACTTCGCCGATCTGCTGGCTCGATACGCTCCACGCCGACACATAAACACGGTCGGAATCGTGCGGATCGATGGAGATGTGGTCGAGCACGTAGTCGTCGCCACCCAGGCGCGCCAGGCGCGACCAGGTGCGTCCGGCATCGTTCGAAGCAAACATCTGGCCGGTGCTGGTACCAAGCAGGATGTGATCCGGATTGTGCGCGTCATAAGCCAGGCTGCGGGCATCGCCGCCATCCGGACCTAACACCTGCCAGGGCCCGGAGGCCAGCAGTGCGGTGCTCAAAAGGCTGACAGCGAGAATCAATAAGCTCGTGCGGAGAACGTTCCGTTTCACTGTGAATTCCATGCGCGTAGATTGACCCCTGCGAACGATATTCGCCTGCGCTCTACATTAGACAGGCTAGCACGGCTGGGACAAGGTTACCGAAGGGCAAAAAATAGAAAGGCCGGCAGGGGTGAACCCCACCGGCCTTTCGTGCTCTTCCTACATCGGTTATTCGGCCTTTTTCGCCGCTTTCTTCTTGGCGACCGGTTTCGGATGATCCGGAACCGCCTTTACCTTCGTCTCATCCACCGGGGTCGTGGTGTCGGCCTCGGGGAAGGTCGCGCCGGCCGGAACGATCCACTGTTCCGTATTCACCGTGCCTTCGTTACTGGTGCGGGTCTCGATGCGGCTTGGGTCGATGTTCTGTTTTGCCTCGCCTCCCGAGATGTAGGCCTTCACGTTGAGCGCGCGCTCTCCCGCCAGGTTCTTACGCTTCTCCTTCGGATCAGCGTTCCCGACGACGACCAGCTTGGCGTCTGGATCCTGCTGCAACTTGAGTGCAACATCGTCCAGTTCGGCCTTGCAGGTGTTGTCGACGCGCCACGGCTTCTTGACATTCGGATACGCGCACTCGTTCACCTTGGTGGCCTGCGGTGGCACCGGTGGCGGATTTTCAACCGTCACCGAGCTCGAAGTCGAAGCCGTTAAGCCGCGCGAGTCGGTACAGGTAGCGCCGATACTGATGAGACCCGACGAGGCGCCGGTGGTGTTTAGGGTGGCGGAGGTTCCGCTGCCGGAAATACTGCCGCCGCTCGAGGTCCATCCACCCACCGTCACCGGAACGTTATCCGGACTGGTGCAGGTGCAGGTGATGGTTGCCGGAGTACCAGCCTGGACCGTCGACGGGCTCGCCGAGCAGGAAATCTGCGGCGGGTTCTTGGGCGGTTCCTTCACCGTGAAGTTGGCGGTGCAACTGGCCGTGTTGTTCTTCTTGGCCTTGGGATCGGTGACGGTAGCGGTGGTGGTGTAGCTGCCTCCGCTGACGCCGCTGGTATCGATGGTGGCTCCGGTGTCCTTGCCTTCAATCTTGCCCCCGCTGCTCGCCCAGGTGTAGATGAGCGGGTGCTTGGGGTTGAAGTTGCTGGCAACGACGGTTGCGTGCACCGGTTCGCCGACCAGTACTTCGGCGGGCTGCACAGAGCAGGCCGCCGCTACGGGAACTTCGGGAGCTCCGCCGCCAAAGTTGAACACCAGACCGGTGCGCAACAGGACACCATCGTAGGTCGGACGGCGCAACGAGCCATCTTCAGGCGGCACGACGCTAGCGAAGTTTTGGTGTGACCACTGGAAGTCGGCTTCAAACAGGCGTAGCGAGACCGGCTTCCAGAGTTTGAGATCCATACCGCCGCCAAGAATCGCGGCGACGCCGTGGCTGGAATCGTTACCGGTTGACAACAGGCGTTCGTATCCGATCAGCGCGTGCACAAAAAAGTTCACACCCTCGCCGCGATAGGTTAACTTCGGCCCAACGGCGACTTCGTTGATGCTGGCGTCGCGCGTGTTGTTGTTTTCGTCGTGGTAGGAGTTCCCGCCGTAATTGCCTTCGAGGGCCAGATTCTTGGTGAAGTTGTAGGACAGACTGGTGCCGAAGCCCCTCGCCATCGAGGGCAACTGTATAGCGTTGGGCGGAGTGCTCTGATCGGGAACGTTGCCGCCCGGGTTTAACCACTGATAGCCAATGAACAACTCCGCCTTAGGCACCGTGTCATCCGACTGCGCAGTTTGTGCGTTCAGCAAAGACGGTAACGCAATCAGAACGAGGGCCAGGACGAGCGCGAAACTCGCGCATCTCCGGTAGGTTTCGTGACAAAGTGACATTGAGTTCCTCCGTATCAAAATCCACTACAAGTTATCTAGTAGAACTGGAATCAACAAAGCCTGTTGGCACGCACAGATAGGCTGCACCTGGGAACAGAGAATTCTACAGCAACCGGGCACTTTTGCAAAAGAGGAAGAATTAGTGACGGATATTTTTATAGCCATCGCGGGTCGCGATTCCGTTTTCTGTAGAATTGCGCCGAATTGATCTCAAATTGACATTCCCGCATTCCGCGCCGGGTTGCGGGGCGGCGCGCTTCCCTGAATAATGCTGGTTAGGTCCTATGACACAGGAACGCGTACTGATTGTCGAAGACGAAGAGAACGAACGAACTGGGCTGGCCGAACTGGTCTCGGGATGGGGCTATCGCACCGACACCGCGGGCGACGGCGTGGAAGCTCTGGAAAAAATTCCCGCCTTTGCTCCGTCCATCGTGATCACGGACGTGAAGATGCCCCGCATGGGCGGCATGGAACTGGTGGAGCGGCTGGCGGACCTTGCGCAGTCGATCGCGGTGGTGATGGTGACCGCCCAGAAGGCGACCGATACCGCATTTCACGCGGGCCGGCTCGGGGTCCAGGACTACATCGAGAAGCCCATCGACTTCCGGCGGCTGCGCTCGATCCTCACCAACATCGGCCAGATCCTGAACACCCGCACCGAAAACGAATCGCTGCGCCGCCGCTTGCGCGACAAAGGAGCGCTCGGCCTGCTGGTCGGCGCGTCCGCTCAAATGCAGGGGATTTTCCGGCTGATCGAGCAGGTGGCTCCGAGCACGGCCTCGGTATTGATCACCGGGGCGAGCGGAACCGGCAAAGAATTGGTGGCGCGCACCATCCACGATCTGAGTCCGCGGCGCAACCAACCTTTCGTCCCCATTAATTGTCCGGCCATTCCCGAGACGCTGATCGAGAGCGAAATTTTTGGCCACGAAAAAGGCGCATTCACGGGCGCACTGGAGCGCCGCACCGGCTGCTTCGAACTGGCTGAAGGCGGGACGCTGCTGCTCGACGAGATTGGCGAGATGCCGGTGGGCACCCAGGCCAAGCTGCTGCGCGTGCTGGAAGACCACAAACTGCGGCGGCTCGGCAGCAAGGTCGAAACTTCGGTGGACGTACGCGTGCTCGCCGCGACCAACAAAGTTCCCGACGATGCCGTGGCCAATGGAGAACTGCGCCAGGATCTTTATTACCGGCTTAACGTTTTCAATATCCATATGCCGGCGCTGCGAGAGCATAAAGAAGATATCCGCGAGTTAGTGAAGAGCCTGCTCGCGGACATGAACCTGAAGCACGATCGCAAGGTGGCGGACGTGAGCGAAGCCGTGCTCAACATTTTCCAGACTTACTCGTGGCCGGGCAATGTGCGCGAGTTGCGCAACACGCTGGAACGCGCCGTGATCGTCTGCGAAGGCGGATTGGTGGAAACAAAGCACTTGCCGCCGGGCTTTGGCCAGAGTGTGCGGCCGGTGGTGAACGATCCCGATGCCGTGCACCTGGGCGTGGGTACGACAGTCGGGGAAGCGGAGAAGCTGCTCATCCTGAAAACTCTGCAGGCGACCAATAACAACAAGACGCGAGCCGCGGAGATACTCGGCATCAGCTTGAAGACCCTGCATAACAAACTGAAAGAGTACGGCCGGCCGCAGGATACGGCGATGGCTGCGGAGGAGTGAGAAGAGCAGGTCTCAGGTCTCAGGTGTCAGGTCTCAGGTCTCAGGTATCAGCGAGCGCCCTAAGATTTTCCTGAGACCTAAGACCTGAGACCTGTTTTAAGATGAGCCGCAAATTCATTATCGTCTTCGTCATCACCACGCTGTTCACGGCGCTCGTCGTTGGCTTTTCCTGGATTTACCTGTCGCAACTGCTGCGCCAGCGCTTGTTGTGGGCCGACGAAACCGCTTCCCAGCTCACCAACCAACTCGAATATGCCGCATCCAAGGCGGTGCCCGATCTGACCAGCACGCGGGTTGACACCGAAAATCCCAAGGCGATGCGTGCCGCCATAACAAATTATCTGCAGACCGACACCAACCTGAACGACATGCTGGAATCGGTCGTGGGGAATTCTCGCATCATCTACGATGCCGCCATCATTGATCCGAATGGAGTGGCGATTCTCGATACGAATCCGGCTCTGAATGGCAAGCCGGTTCCCGAGCGTGCCCGTTTGGCCCTGTTGCGCGACGCGGGCTTCCGCCGACAGTTGCGCCTGCTCTACGGCCCCGGCACGGTTTATGACGTCAGCATCGGGCTGGAGCTCGACGGGCAGGCGTTTGGCAGTGTTCGGGTTGGCGTCTCGACGGTTTTTCTGCGCAACGAACTCACTCCGAAACTGCAGCAGGCAGCTTTCTTTTCGGTGGTCGCGATTTTTTGTTCGCTGGTACTGGCGGCGGGGGTTTCAAATGTCGCGCTCGGCCCCTTGAAGGCCATCAGCCGCAACCTCGACAGTGCGAGCGCCGGCGATCTGTTGCCCGCCGAGGAATCCGGTTCGGACGACGAGGTTGGCCTGGTGTCGCTGAAAATCGCTCACCTGGGCCGGCAAATCCGCGATACCAACCAGATTTTTTCCGCGCTGAAAGACAACGTCGAGCAGGTCATGACCAAGCTGCAGGACGGGCTCATGCTGTTCACCAGCGATTCGCGGGTGGTGCTGGTGAGTGCCTCGGCGGAAAAATTTCTGGGACGCCCGCGCCGCGAAATTCTGGGACACACCGCGGAAGAAATTTTTTCCGATGGATCGGTTCTGGGCGCGGTGGTTCTGCCGGCATTCCAAAAGCAGCGGCCGCTGGCGCTGTACGAATTCGACGCTGTCGATGGCCGGCGGGTTCAGGTGTCGCTCGATTTCATCCAGGAAAAGGGCACGTCGATTGGCGCGCTGCTGACCATGCGCGATGCCGAATCGGTGCGGCGCATCGAGGACGAGATTGAAATTTCGCGGCGCCTTTCCGCCAGCGGGCGGCTGACCCGCGGCGTGGCCCACGAGGTAAAGAACCCCATCAACGCCATCGTACTGCACCTGCAGTTGCTGCAAGACAAACTGCAGCAGGACGATCCTGATACGCGCCGCCACATGGACATCATCGGCAACGAAATCCACCGCCTCGACCGCGTCGTGCAAATCCTGGTGGACTTCACCCGTCCTCGCGATTTGCGGCTCGAAGAAGTGGACTTGCGCAAGATTCTGGAGAGTGTATCGGTGCTGGCCGCGCCCGACGCCGCGCGTCACGGCGTGCGCGTGGTGCAGGAACTGCCCGACGAAGATGACGCGCTGATGGTGCGCGTCGATTCCGACCTGATGAAGCAGGCGGTATTGAACCTGGTGCTGAACGGCGTGCAGGCCATGACTGAGGGAGGAACGCTCACTCTGAAGGCGCGGCGCGATCACGAAATGATTCTCGCCGAAGTGATGGACCAGGGCTGCGGCATTCCTCCCGAAGCGCAGGAGAAAATTTTCGAGCTCTACTTCACCACCAAGGGCGACAAAGGCGGAAGCGGAATCGGGCTGGCGCAAACCTACCAGATCATGCAGTGGCATTATGGTTCGGTGGAGTTCGATTCCATCGTCGGAGCCGGCACGACCTTCCGCTTGCGCCTCCCAGCAGCGCTAGCAAAACCAGATCGCCGAGAGGAAATGACGGCCTGAGCAAGCGCCAGGCGCTGTGGAGGGACGAGCCACTGTGAGAGCTTTGCTGCTAATCGCGGCGACCCTAGCATCCCTAACAGCCGGTTTTCAACTAACGCCGGATTCCAGTGAACGTTCGGCGGCGCATGCTGGATACATAGGGTTTGATCGCAACGACTATCCGGGCGACTCGAACTTGAAGATTCTCCGCCGGACCTTTTCTTACTCCGGCTATTGGCTAAACAATCCGCCGGGAGCGAAGACTAATTCCTGGACTGGCAAGAGGAAGACCCTCCAAGCCGCAGGCTTCGGCTTCCTGGTTCTATTCAACGGGCGCACATATGCGGAGATCAAATCGGCCGGGGACGCGGCCAAGTTGGGCAACTCCGATGCTGCCGCGGCGGTCTCGGCGGCGCGTGCGGAAGGGTTTCCATTGCAGACCATCATCTTCCTCGACCAGGAACAAGGCGGACGTCTCCTTCCAGAACAACGAGCCTATCTTCATGCTTGGGTCGATGCAATGAATTCCGCGCACTTTGCAGCGGGTGTGTACTGCTCGGGCATTGCTTCGAAGGAAGGTTCCGGAGCCCCCGTCGTTACCGCGGAGGACATCCGGAAAAATGCAGGTGGAAGAAAAATAAAATATTGGGCCGTCAACGACTCCTGTCCACCCTCCCCTGGATGCACCGCTTCAAGAAGAGATCTCTTGCCGGAATCCAGCGGAATCTCCTTTACAGAAGTCTGGCAATTTTCTCAGTCACCGAAGCGCACTGATTTCGCAAGCGGCTGCCCCGCTAACTACAATAAGGATGGAAATTGCTACCCGCCCGGCGTTGATCCCGCCCAACGACTGCGCGTGGACCTTGATGTTGCAACTTCAAGCGATCCTTCTCACGGCAGAACCCGCGATTGATGTGACAGGCTCACCACGGGCAGCGAGTTCATCGAGATTCTCCTGCCGTCCAACAACGCGTCTGAATCGTGCCGGCGAGGTATCCAGCGGTTGGCCGATACCCCGCCCGGTTCTCATTCAATGCTCGTTCAACGAATGCTCGTTCAATAAACGATTAAGGCTTTTCCATCGGAGAACGATCTTACCTCTTGGACGGCTCCCGGCTCGCTGGCTGCTGTCTCTGCTGCAATTGCTGCGTTTGTTGCTGGTGTTTTTGCTGCAATTGCTGCGTCTGTTGCTGGTGCTTCTGCTCTACCTGCTGCCTTTGCGCGTCATTCGCCTTCTGTTTATCCAGCTTCACGTGCTCCTGGTCCTGCTGCTTCTGGAGTTTGTCTCGTTCCCGTTGCTGCGTCGCAATTTGCTTGTCCTGCTGCTGCTGGTACTTCTTGTCCACCTTCGGGTTGCCCGTATTTGGAGTGCTCCGGGCCAAAGGCGGAAGCTCGCGAGGATGGACGGCCGTGCTGGCTCCTCCCCGATTGGCTGGAGTATAAGACCCTCCTGCCGCTTTGGCCGGCACAGCGCTACGGTCATTAAAATCTCCGGGCCTGGGTGTCGCTGCCACGCCTGGCTTGCCCATGTTCGCCGACGCGCGTTGTTGCGGGTTGGCTCGGGCCGCCTGCGCATGTTGAGTTTGAGTCGCTACCGGCGGGATATGTCTATCGCGCGCCGCAGACTCCTCTTCAGCTGTCGGACGCGCGCTGATTCCACCATTGCCACCGTTAAAGCTAACGTGGTTCTCGTTGTTCCTCACAGGGGTGTCGTAGACATTGTGAATGTTGGTGATATTCACGTTGTTCACCGAACGGTTGTAGAAAAAGTGTCCGCCGTCCCAACGCCCGCCTTCGTAACCCTCGCCGAAATAGCCGAAGCCGTAATTGATCCCGCCGTAGAAGCCTACGTGCGGACCCCAGTAGCCGTCATAGAAGACAAAACCGTCGCCGCCCCAACCCCAATAGGCTGGAGTCCACAGGAAGCCGACTTCCGGCGCCATCACCCACGTGCCCGGCACCCAGTAGTAATCGCTGACGTCGTAGTCGTAGGCCCAGTATCCGGGTGTCCAGATATAACCGTCGCCCGGACAAAGCGGCTGCTCATACACAGGAAGCGGCGGCGGGCCGATCCGAATGGCCACGCCGATCTGCCCAAACGATGCTGTCGCCATCGACAGCACGACGAGCGCGAACAGTAGCGTACGAATGAAACGAATATGCATTGTGATTCCTCTGGCCCATCATCCCTCGTTTGCCCGGTGTTGCTCTCTGCTCCGGGCTTCGTGGATTGAGAGGCGAGATTGCCGGCCGGCAACGTTTGAGGCCAACTTTGAGACGTCTGTCCCGTAGAGAAGTTGATCTCACGTCCAGGGCACGACAGTTAATCATACTGCTTTTTGCAGGTCAGGATTATTGCAGGTCAACGGTCTGGGCAAGACGGAAGTTGAGACGGCGATCGATGCCGAACACGATATCTCTGTCTCGGTCTTTCGTAGTGGCGGCAGAAGCCGCGCCGGTAGCCGGGTTTCGTTCCTCGCGGGAGCCGCCTTTGGCGAAGATGCTGGAGGTCTCGATCATGACCGGCCTGCCGCCAACGTTCAAGCTCACCAGCACGATCCGCAGATAACCGGGTTCGAGCAAACGTCCGCGAGAACTTGCGGAGGGCTTGGCTTCGAGCACCCGGCCGGTCGCGGGCGTGCCGCGGGCGACGAGCGTCTGGCCGTCGATCACGACCGGCTCATCGATGGTTGCGTTGAAGGTGTCTCCCGCATGTGACGACGCGCTCGAAAGCGCGCTCTGCAGCCGAATTGGGATGGGGGTTCCCTCGGGCAGTTTCGTGGTGGATGGAATCAGCGACTGGCTGGGCGAAATTCCGGTCGAGCGCGGCTGGCGATCGAAGGGCAGCTTTTGCGAATCGGCGGAGTTCGAAGCGTTGTCAGCGGGCGGACGGCCACAAGCAGAGAGGAGGCTGAGCATCAGCAGGATGATGGCGATGCGATGGGAATCGGACGGCATGTTTGCCCCGATAAGAATATCAATTAATGAGCTGTTGGCGGGTGGGCCAGCCTATCGCGATCATCTGAATTCTCGAGGGTGGGCGCGCTTAGCCTGGACGCTCGCCTCGCTTAGCGGGCTATTCTTTCGCCCCGTTGGGGCGAAAGAACGCAATCTAATCCCAGATGTACCGCTCGTCGTATGGAATTCTGTTCTTCTTGAAGAAGCCCACCAATTCTTGTTGAAATGAACGCTTCCGGTGATGCTCCTCCTGGTTCGCAATGTGTCGGGACACGGCCGGAACGTTCGACTCGCTCACGCTGAACACTCCATATCCCGTTTGCCAAGCAAAATCGGTCTTCCAATTTCCACGCACCCAACGGGAAGAATTCGCTTTGACGACGCGCGCCACCTCCGCCGCCGACTGCGCGGGACGAATCCGCACCAGCATGAGAACGTGGTCGGAAGTGCCATTGATGATAAGCGCCGCGCCCTGCATTTCGCGGACGATCCCTCCGAGGTAGGCGAAGAGATCATCGCGAAACCCCGAAGTGATCAGAGGCCGGCGTGCCTTCGTGCTGAAGATCAGATGGACGACGATGTTTTCAGCCGTGTGTGCCAAGGTTCTTCCCCCCTCACGAACTGACACTACCGGAGATCGGTTCGGCCTGGCTGTGACCTAAGACGGTTTGGTTTTGTGACGAATCCTTCGACGATGCCGTGCATCTTCGTCGAGCGGGGCTCCTGATGCGACGGTTAGCGGCAGTTCACCCCTCTTGACAAGATTTTGGCCGGGCGCGGATTCCGCTCCTTGCGACGCTGCTAGAGGTTCCGAATTGGGCGACTGTACTCGCCCGTATTGGTATTCCGCGTCCGCGCAGCCATCTTCACGCCGTCCTCCTCAGCGCCCGGAATCATCACAAAATTGATGTGATGGCTCGCACTTAGCGGCGATGGGGTTTCGCACTACACTCTTCCCTAATCAGGTTTGGCGCGGTTCATTCGCGGAAAAGTTGGGGTTGGCTTTTTCCCAGCTTGGAATCGCAATGGTCGCAATGTTCCGTCGCTACCCAGCATTTTCTTGCGGTTTCTCCGGACCGCAAACGGATGTGGCGATGGGTCGGGCGGCAGGCTGAATCTCAGAAGTGGTGTCGGTATGAACGTCGTGACCCAATTTCCGGCGGCACGCGATTACGAGCGCGATCTGCGCTTTCAGGCAATGTTTGAAGGGGCCGCGATTGGAATCGGGATTTGCCAGCTCGATGGCCGGATGGTTGAAGCGAATCCCGCGCTCAGCAGAATGCTGGGCTACAGCCAACAGGAACTGCCCGCCGCCAGCCCGTCTTCCTGATCGCGATGCTCGCGGACGCGACCGAGCGCAGGCGGGTGGAAGAACATCTGCGCGAAGCCGAGAAGATGGAAGTCATCGGACGGCTGGCGGGAGGAATTGCGCACGACTTCAACAACCTGCTGACCGGCATTCTGCTGTACTGCGACCTGCTGACCGCTGGATTGGAGAAGGGCGGATCTGAGAACAGCAGATTCGAGGGCGGCGGACCGGCGAACCGCCGATTGGAGAACGGTGGATTGGAGCGGAACGAACTGTACCAGCACGTTGAAGAAGTCCGCATGGCGGGCGAGCAAGGCGCTGCCTTGACGCATCAACTATTGGCGATCGCACGCAAGCAAGCCGCGGAGCCACGCCCGATCCCGATCGACAAAATTGTGGCTTCCACGGAAAATCTGTTGCAGCGGCTGATCGGCGAGCAGATTGAACTGGTCACCGCACTCGACTCCGGCGCCGGACTTGTGCTCGCCGATCCGGCGCAGTTGCGGCAGATCCTGTTGAACCTGGTGCTGAACGCGCGCGATGCGATGCCGCAGGGTGGAAAGATCAGGTTGATCACGCGGGCGGCGGAATTTCCCAGTGAATTTCCTAGTAACGCTAAGCCCGGCAGTGCCCGGCGCGCCGTCTCGCTCGCGGTGAAAGACAACGGCTGCGGGATGGATGCGGAGACTCGCGCGCGGCTGTTCGAGCCTTTCTTCACTACCAAGAAGCCGGGAGAGGGCACGGGTCTGGGCCTGGCGACGGTGCAGCGCATCGTCAGTGAATCGGGCGGGATGATCGCGGTCGAGAGCGAACCGGGACGCGGCACCTGCATTGAAATATTTTTTCCGGCGATCGAGTCTTCGACCGTGGAATCTTCGATCGGGCAGTCTTCGAACCAGGCGTCTTCGAACCAGGCGTGCCCGCCGGTGGCGCGGCCGTACGCGGGCGAAGTGCTTCTTGACACCAGCCGCAAAACTATTTTGCTGGTGGACGACCATGCCACGGCTCGCAAATCCGTGCAGCGCGTCCTGCTGGATGCCGGTTACAGGATTCTCGCAGCGTCCAGCGGGCAGCAAGCGCTGAAAGTTTTCGCGGAACATTCCGGCGCAGTCGATCTGCTGGTCGCCGATTGCATGATGCCTGGAATGAATGGGCAGGAACTCGCGGAAACACTGCTCCGGCAGAAGCCGGGCATGAAAATCTTATTGATTTCCGGCTACCAGCACGCGCCAGTGGAATCCGCAGCGGGCGCGGTTGAGCTGATTCACAAACCATTTTCCAGAAGGGCTCTGATCGAACGTGTGGTTGAAGTTCTTCATCGTGAAGTTTTTTGATCGTGAAATTTGGGCTCGTGAAGTTCTGCATCGCCACGGAGATTCGCTATGTTCACCGCATCGACCGCCGCCGTCCTCAGCCATCCCCCGCAAATCGAGGGAGCGAATTTCTTGAACCTCTTGATCGTGGACGACGACCGCACCATCCGCGAGGCCTGCTGCGAGGTGGCGCAGTCGCTCGGATTCAACACGCAGGTGGCGGAGTCTGCCGAACAAGCCTACCGGTTGCTTGACAGCTCCAGCACCGACGCCGTGCTCTTGGACTTACGGCTTCCGGGCGCGGGCGACCTCGAAGCACTGCATACGATCAAGAAGCATCGCGCGGATGCGTTGGTGATCGTGGTCACCGGGTATGGCTCGGTGAAGTCGGCGGTGCAGGCGATGAAAGATGGCGCGTACGACTACGTCACCAAACCCTTCAGCATGGAAGAACTGCGTCTGCTGCTGGAGCGAGTGGCGGGGCATCTGTGGCTGAAGACGGAGAACCGCGTGCTGCGGGAAACCATCAAATCGCGGCAGGGGTTCGGCAACATCATCGGGCGCGCGCCGGAGATGGAGAAGCTCTACCGCATCATCGCGAAGGCAGGACAGAGCGTGCATCCGGTGCTGATTCTGGGCGAAAGCGGCACGGGCAAGGAGTTGGTCGCGAAGTCCATTCACTTCGCCGGCGTCTTCCGCAACAAGCCGTTCATTCCGGTCGACTGCGGGTCGCTCGTGCCGACCTTGATCGAAAGCGAACTGTTCGGCCACGTGCGCGGCGCCTTCACGGGTGCGACGAATCCGAAGGACGGACTGCTGGCGATCGCCGCAGGGGGCACGGTATTTCTGGATGAGATTGGCGAGCTGCCGGTCGACTTGCAGGCGAAGTTGTTGCGGGCGATTCAGGAGAAGGAAATTCGTCCGGTGGGAAGCGTAAAGCGCGTTCCCATCAACGTGCGGATTCTGGCCGCCACCAATCGCGACCTGGAACGAGCCGTGGCCGAGGGTAGGTTCCGCCGCGATCTCTTTTTCCGACTGAACGTGCTGACGCTGCGGATTCCCGCGTTGCGCGAGCGGAGGCAGGACATCCCGCTGCTGGTGGCGCATATTCTGGAGCGCATCGGGCACGACGCCGGCATAGAAAAGACGATTTCGGACGAGGCACTCAAGGCGCTGCTGAATTACGACTGGCCCGGCAACGTGCGCGAACTGGAGAACTCGCTGGAGCGGGCGTGTGCGCTCAGCAGCGCGAACGAAATTCAGATTCGCGATCTTCCCACCCAGATTTACGGCGCCCCCATCGACTTGATGGGGATGAGCCAGCCGAGCAATGGCATCGTACCGATGGCGGAGCTGGAAAAACAGACAATTTTAGACGCGCTCACGCAGGTGAACGGAGACAAGATGCTGGCGGCGCGACTGCTGGGCATTGGAAAGACGACGCTGTACCGCAAGCTGAAAGAGTACGGGTCCCAAAACTGGGCTGTCGGGCAAAGCGCTGGTGCCAGAACGGGAGGTTAAGCGGAAGGCCGAGCGCACAACTCATTTATTTTCAGGCTAAAACAATTGGCCCGGAAGTTGCGAGAGGGATTCATCATGATCCTTCTTGTGACGCCGAGCGAGCGGGCACCCGAGTGCGCCGCGGCGCTGCATGAGGCTACGGGCGAGGGGATCGTGGTGGCGGAAAGTCTGCCCCGGGCAGCCGCTCTTTTGCGGACGGAATGCTACCTGGCGGTGGTGCTCGATCAGTACCTGCTCGAAGCGGAGCCGCATGAAGCCGAGACCACGCTCGAGCATCTGGGCACCGCCATCCCCGTGCAGGTCAATCTGGCGATCAGTGGAATGGAGCGTCTGGTGCGGGAGGTGCGGGCGGCCATGCAGCGCCGCCAGCGCGAGGAAGTAAGATCCCGCCACGCGGCAATCGGCAGGCTCCACAGCGAATTGAATGGCACAGTCACGGCGCTGCTGCTGTCCAGTGAGCTGGCCCTGGAAACCCCCGGCCTGCCCCCGACGACGACCGAAAAGCTCCAGTCGGTTCATGAACTGGTGAAGAAACTCCGCAGGCAATTGGAGAGCGCGGTCCCAACGGGAGAGGCCGAACTCGTTGCGGGCCCCTAACGGTTCCAGCGGTGATGCCGATGGGAAAAATATCGGAATCTGCGCTCTCCGGCATTCCCCACACCCTAAGTAACCTGCCTCTTTACTGACAACGGCAACGTTCTTGCCGATTGCTACCTTATAGATGCGTAAGCAATGCCATGGCGAATCGTATTGCAATGTTCCGGCAATGGCCTCTCTGCGAAAGACTGAAACCGCATGAACGGCCGCTCCGATCCTCGACTGGTCCAGCGGTTGAGCGTCTTCGCCTCCACCGCCGCCGGGTTTGCAGTGGTTGCCGGGCTGTCGGCCTTGGCGGGATGGAAACTTCACATTGCAGTTCTCGACACCTGGGTAGCCGCACCGGTAAAGATTGTGCCGAACGCGGCTGCCTGCCTGGTTCTGCTCGGCGTTTCCCTGTGGTTGCAGAGAAAAGGGGACCGCCAGTCTTTCGTGTGGATGAGGATCCGGAAGCTTACCGCCAAGACCTCAGCGGTCATGGTCTGCCTGGTGGGTCTGCTGAGTTTGGCGGAACACGTTTTTGGCTGGGATTTACGCATTGATCGGTTGCTGGTCGTCGTTCCGCCCGCCGAGGCGATTGTGGGAGTGCGGGCGGGCTTGATGGCCACCATCGCAGCCTTGAATTTTCTGGTTCTCGGTGCCGCGCTCCTGCTGCTGGACTGGAAGACGCGACACGACCATTGGCCGGCCCAGTTCCTTTCTTTTGGAGCAGCGATCGGCGCCATATTTGGGCTCTTCGCTCTGGTTCTCCAGCCCAGAGCATCCGGCATTACCATGGCCTTGCCAGCCGCTGTGACCTTCTTTGTCCTGGCGTGTGGGCTGGTGTGCTCGCGCGCAACCTGGGCCATCGGCGGGCTTCTGACCAGCCAGAACGCGGGAGCAAGGTTGTTGCGAAGCGTAATTCCTGCCGCTCTGCTGGTGCTCGGTCTCATCGGCTGGTCGGTGTCGAAGTCCCTCCTTACGGATGCTCACTTCACATGGGTTCAAGCGAGTTTGCTCGCGATATTGTGCGGCACTATACTCTTTGCCTTCCTCACTTGGATTGCTTTCATCGTCGATCGCAGCGATGCTCTAAACGCGGAGCTGGAGCGGCGTGTGGCCGAGCGCACGGCGGCTTTGCAATCCGAGGTCACCAAGCGGACGTTGGCGCAAGAGGCATTGAAGGAAAGCCTGGCCACCAGCGAAGCTGCGCTCAAAGAACTGGCCGACCAGAAGTTCGCCCTGGATCAGCACGCCATCGTGGCAACGACCGATGTCCAGGGCACGATTACCTACGTCAACGAGAAGTTCTGCGCCATCAGTCAATATTCCAGGGAGGAACTGATTGGCCAGAATCACCGCATCCTCAACTCCGGCCACCATTCGAAAGAGTTTTTCCAACAGATGTACCAAACCATCGCGAGTGGCCAGGTTTGGCACGGTGAAATCAAGAACCGGGCGAAGGATGGTTCGATGTACTGGGTGGATGCGACCATTGTCCCCTTCGCGGGAGCGGATGGAAAACCGTGGCAGTACGTTGCCATCCGTACCGACATCACGGAACGCAAGTTGGCCGAGGAGGTAATCCGGCAACTCAATGACGAACTCGAACAGAGGGTGGGAGAGCGGACGGCCCAGTTGGAAGCGGCCAACAAAGAGCTGGAAACTTTCAGTTACTCGGTGTCGCATGACTTGCGGGCGCCCTTGCGGCATGTCAGCGGCTTTTCCCAGTTACTGGTGGAAGAATTCGGTTCCAATCTCGATCCTACCGCACAAAAATACGTGGAGCGCATTCAAGCAGGGACGCAGCAGATGGGCGTGCTGGTGGATGAATTGTTGAATCTGGCCCGGCTGGGCCGCCATACACTGCGTCTGCAGCGCACCGGGTTGAACGCAATGGTCGCGGAAATGTTAGCGATTCTGCAGCCGGAGAGCGCAGGGCGGCAGGTGGAATGGGTGATCGCCGATCTGCCGGCGGTGGAGTGCGATCCGGTTTTAGTCAAGCAGATTTTTCAGAACTTGCTGTCGAACGCGCTCAAGTTCACTCGCTCCCGCGCGCGTGGCGTCATCGAAGTCAGTCACAAAGAAGAAGACGGGCAACCGGTGTTCATGGTCCGAGACAATGGCATCGGCTTCAGCATGAAATATGTCGACAAATTGTTTGGAGTGTTCCAGAGGTTGCACCGCGCGGAGGATTTTGAAGGCACGGGGATAGGCTTGGCGACCGTGCAACGCATTGTTCACAAACACGGAGGCCGGGTGTGGGCGGAGGGAGAACTGGATAAGGGCGCAGCCTTCTATTTCACCCTCGGGGTGGGAAAACAAGCTAAATCGAAAAGCAATGGAGTCGCGGCTGGAGGCCGATTATGAACTCAGATGCACTGGACATACTGTTGGTGGAAGACAGTCAGGACGATGTGGATCTTGCCCTGCATACGCTGCGGCGGGAGAAGCTGGCGAACAACATCTTCGTGGCACGCGATGGCGAGGAAGCCCTGGACTTTCTCTTCTGTCGCGGGGCGTTCACGCATCGATCGTTTGATCATCCGCCCAAATTGGTGCTGTTGGATTTGAAACTGCCCAAGGTCGATGGGATGGAAGTGCTCAAACAGGTCAAGAGTGACCCGCGGACCAAGACTATCCCAGTCGTCATCATGACCTCGTCGAAAGAAGAGCGGGATTTGGTGGCCAGTTACCACCTGGGGGCCAACAGCTATATCCAGAAACCAGTCGACTTCGAACAATTCCGGGAGACGGTCAAGACCGTCGGACTGTACTGGCTGGTCATCAATCAGCCGCCCATAGTGGAAAGTTTCCAGCATTTGGCAGGCCCGGCTCATGACTGACACTAAAGCTGCATCATGGCTCGCGCCCCAACCCAGCGAACTCCGGGTGCTGCACGTCGAAGATAACGAACTGGACGCGGAACTCGTGGCCCAGGCTCTGCGAAAAGGCGGCTTCTCGGTTTCTGTGGTGGTGGTGCAGGCGGAAGCCGAGTTTGAGCGACAGCTTCGTTTGCACCGTCCCGACGTGGTGATCGCCGACTACAACCTGCCGCAGTGGAATGGCATGGAAGCGCTGGATGTGCTGCGGCGCGCAGGGCTGGACATTCCCCTGATCCTTGTCTCGGGCGCATTGGGAGACGTAACCGCGGTGGAGTGCATCAAACGGGGCGCGACGGATTACGTTCTGAAAGACGGTCTGGCTCGGCTGCCCGAAGCCGTCCGCCGCGCTTTGCAGGAAAAACGCCTGCTTCGTTTGCGCCGGCAAGCGGAGGAGGATTTGGCGCGGAAAGCCGAAGAGCTTGCCCGCTCCAACGCGGACCTCGAGCAATTCGCTTATATAGCATCGCATGACCTGCAGGAGCCGCTGCGCATGGTGGCGGCCTATACGCAGTTACTTGCAGAACGCTATCGCGGCAGACTCGACGAGAGCGCCGACAAATTCCTCGGCTATGCCAGCGAGGGAGCTCTACGCATGCAGTCCCTGATTCAGGATTTGCTGGCCTTTTCGAGAGCAGGCCGGAATGGTTGCGGACGCGTCGATTGTGACGCGGTGATGGAAGAAATCCTGCTGAGTCTGGGTCCGGCGATTGAAGAGAGCGGCGCGGTGGTCACACATGCTGCGCTTCCGGCAGTGTGGGCGAACCGCTCGCAAATGGCACAGGTCTTTCAGAATATGATCGGGAACGCGATCAAGTTCCGCGGGAAAGAACCGCCGGCGGTTTCCGTGCAGGCCGAGAGAGTGGGCCAGCAGTGGGTGTTCAGCGTGAGCGATAACGGGATTGGCATTGCGCCGGAACACGCGGAAAATATTTTTGTTGTCTTCCAACGCTTGCACACCCGAACCGAATACCCGGGCAACGGAATTGGTCTGGCAATTTGCAAGAAGATCGTCGAGCGCCATGGCGGCAAGATCTGGGTCGAGGCGCAGGCCGGCCATGGTTCCATTTTCAAGTTCACGATGCCCTGCGATGATCCGGCGGAGAAGGAGTTGTGCGGCGAGGGAATGCCGATGCCCAGCGCCTAAGGGGGTGTGTGATTTCCTGCGGAGAAGCGGCTTGCCGCGTCTCCGGAGACGGGGCAAGCCCCGTCTCTACGGGCAGAAAAAGTTACGGTGTCGGGGAAGGGATGTCGTGATACGAAACCGGAGTCTTTTTGGCAGCCTGTGAAGTTGATGCCCTTCCCAGGAACAATTTATGAGGATGAGTTTTAGAAAACGCTGGGGTCGCGGCGAGTCAGGATGACGCGCTCGAGGCTTAGTTCATTGCCGACAAAAATAAAGTTATAGGGCGAGCCGTTCAGCAACGATGCCAGCACATCGCGCGCCGGAGCCGGACCCAGATCGGCCACCACTTCTTCCTGCTCGGCGCCGGCCGGAATGGCAATCTGGGCCTGCGTCTGGCGCTGCACTTCGAACAACACCTGCGCCAACGTAGCTTTCTCGGCGCGGATGCGCAGCATCCCGTTTACAAAAGTCACGGTCACGAGCGGCTTCGGTGGTGGCGGCGGCGCTGCACTGACGGTGGGAAGCGGTGGCGCCGTCGTATTTGCAACCGCGGTAGAGACTCTGGCGGCCGCGACATTCGTGCGCGCGGCATTCGTATTCGCGGCAAGCGAGGCATTCCGAAGTTTTGCGGCGGGCGCAACTGGAACATCGGGAGCCTTGGCTCCAGCGGCGGTGACCGGGCCCAGCTTCACCGGACCCAGCTTTACAACGATCACATTCTGGGTTCTCGAAATCGGGATCGTCGAAATCCGATACGACTGGGGCTCCACGAGATCGAGCACGATGCGCGTAATCGGAGGGTCGCTGAAAAACAGACCGGAGCGAACTCCTTTCAGCGCGCCGCGATTCACCTGCAGGGAGCGCAACTCGGCGGCGGGAAGCGCGCCGGGAAAATCCACGACGATGCGATCGGGACCGGTGATGGTCTGGGTATCGGGCGCGACCGGTGCGCCGGAAGTCTGGATCTCCACTTCCATCGCGGCGCCCGTTCCGCGCACTACGACGTGCTGGACGCGAGCGCTATTCGGCGCGCCATTCTGCGCACTCTTCGGCGCAGACGTCTGCGCGGAAATCGGCGCACACAACAAGGTCGCGATGCCCAGCAGGGCTCCGACATAAGAGAGGCGTGGCATTGTGGCTCTGAGCAAAGTCTAGCAGTTATGGGGCGGGCAATCCGCACCAGAAGTCGTAGCACTAATTGCGGGAGGGATGCCGCACGACCCCCGCCCAAGCAGAGCTTGGAGGGGCACTCTTGAACGCAAAGTTGGATGCGGAAACCGGGCCGCTACGCCGCGACGGGGCGGGCGGTTCTTCGATAGCGCCACAGGATTAACGCCAGTCCGGAACCGGCCAGCACCATGGTCGAGGGCTCGGGAGCCACTGGTTTGCGGTGTTTGGGAGGGCAGTGCCCGTCAACGACTTGGTGGCCGGCCTGGCAAACTCCGGAAGGAAGCGGCACACCGGCAGGCACGTACGGGAAAAAGAATGCGGCGGCGAAAAGCTTGGGCGAAAGCGGTTGGCCACCGGGCAAGTCGGGCGGGGCGAGCAGGGGCCGGACGGGGAAGGACGGTCCCGGTTCGAGCGCCGCTACGGGCCGGTCCATAACATCTTCGGCAGGCTCTTCGTTGGAAACTTCGGGCTTGGCCGTGTCGGAAATCTGGTTGCCGCAACCCGCGCGCGCTGTGATTTTGCCGTCGGTCAGCAACAGTTCACCGAGGCGCAGGCGAACTTTTCTGCGCGTCCAGAAGACTGTGTCACGAATGCGATACGAAAGATAAACTTCGCGGGCTTCGGTGGCGCGCACCAGTTGGGCGTGGCTGTAATCGAAATGGGCGTAATGCCGGCGAACTACGTAGTCGCGCAACGCCGCGTAGCGGAGATCGTCGGGATCTTTCACGCCTCCGGGAACCACCGAGTAAGGATAGACACTCGGAACCCGCGCGAGAAACTTGGTGGGCTTGGCGGACCGAGCCGCCGCGAAAGCTAGATCTTTGCGGACGTTTCCCCGCGTCCAAAAAGAGTCGGGCAAAACCTGGGATGCATGGAAGGAGGGCAACGAGAAATAGCGGGCCGCATTCTGCCAGCACGCGCCGGCGAGCACCATCCCGACCACCACAACGGCCAAGGTGCGCTGAATGTGCAGACGACGCCGATACCAGCTCCGCCTCCGTCGCACCGTCTTTCCAATCGCACCGTCGTTCAAAACAGCACTCCTCCAAAACAGCACTCCTCCCCGGCACTGGGCCAGTGAGCGGCAGAGGGAAAGCCAACTTGTATAGAGCATTCCGGCATCCAAAACCGCGCCCTGGAACCGGCCCGAATGCAGGGACTTAGCATTCAAAACACATCATTTTAGCAGAGTTGTGCAAGGAATTTCCTTCAAAGTGATACTTGGAGCGTCGGACTCCCGAATTTAGCAAATACCTGCACACCGCATGGCGCCAGCCTACTTCCCGCTTCTGTAGCGGCTTTTGGCCGCTCGTAGCCGCCGGGCGGGGCTAGCGTCCAAACCGGCTAGCGTCCAAACCGATAGGTAAGGGTGACGCTGGCATACGAGGGTATGCGAACCCCCACCGCTTCCTGTATGACGGTCGACGGTCGGGGGATGGAAATTCTCAGTGGTCTGCCCGGTGTACCCGCTGGCGATCAGCATGTTCACACCGGCATCCATGCGTCCACTTAGAAACGGCCGCACCACCGCCGCGCGAAATTTCTTTACCGGAACACCTGTGCATTCTGCACTCGGGTTATTGGGATCACATCCGGTGCCGAGCGGTTTGGCGCCGACGTATTCAAACTCGCCACGCGCTTCCAGAACGCCTTGCATCGCCGACTTGACTTTAGCGGTCACGACCGTGGGCTCGAAATGGTGCGGACCGCCGTGGACAACCCGGTGTCCCACAACATCAATATCGGAAGGGCCGGAAATCGCTCGCGTCTCGCCGCTCCACAAGCTCTGGAGCAAGTGCTCAATGACTTGCGCACGAGAGCCCACCGATGCCAGGTCTTTCCGGCAAGCTCCGCGGGAATTCTTTATCGAGTATTCAGCCTTGTCATCCGCCCACTCGATCTTCCCCTCCCAAATGCAACTCGGTGGATCCTGTGGGAGCGTATCTCCAATTTCGTAGAGACAGCTCTTCTGGCTGCTGGAGCCGGAGTTGAGAACAAGCACGTTCATCAGTAAGGCCAAGTCCAGTCCCGGATTTCCGGCAAATCGTCTCCGCGTTCGTAAATATATTGTTTGTGCTCGACCAGCTTGTTGCGCAGCAACTGCTTGAAGTGGCCTCCGACTTTCTGCAGTCTGGGAGTCGGATCTGCCCGGGCTGGGTCGATAATCGCGAACGTACGCCGAGACGCCGCTATCTACTCCCGCGGTCCAATCCGGTACAATCACGACCGTGCCGGAAATCGAGGTCAACCACGGTCAGACGTTAGCGAAGGTGCCCATCTTCTCTGGGCTCGCGGAGGCCGAACTGAGTTTCCTGGCCCTTCGCGCCGTGCCGCGTCATTTTGCCGCCGGCGAAACCGTTTTCGGCGAGGGTGAACCTTGTGCGGGACTGTATGTGGTCGAGTCCGGGCACATTCGCATCTTCAAGAGTTCGGCAAGCGGACGAGAGCAGGTACTCAGCATCGATGGGCCGGGCAGTTCCGTTGCCGAGCTGCCCGTCTTCGATGGAGGAAACTACCCGGCATCGGGAGTCGCCATCGACGATGTCATGCTGCTCTTTGTTAGCAAACATGATTTTCAGGCGCTATGTCTCGCGCATCCTCAAGTCGCGCTTAAGGTTCTGCGGGTGGTAGGTGCTCGCCTGCGGCGGCTTGTCGGCATTATCGAGGAACTTTCATTCACCACAGTCCGCCACCGGCTCGCGTCCTTCCTATTGCGTCTCGCCCAAAAGGAAGGCAAGCGCACTGCTGAGGGGGTGGAAATCACCCTGACCGTGAGCAACCAAGAACTGGCGTCGCAGATTGGCACGGTGCGCGAACTGGTTTCCCGCAATCTCTCCCGGCTCCAAGCGGAGGGAATGATCAAGATCGATGGCCGCAGTGTGGTCGTCTGCAATTTGGATGGCCTGGAAGCTGAAACACGCTTTGCTGAGTGACTCCGCCGCCATTCGGATCTTCCGGCTATCCTCCTTCGCTTCTCTCTTCTGCTCCCCGACCCGGATGATGTTCACCGATCCTCAGCCTTTGTGATCGCCGTGACGAAAGTCATCGGCACGGCTCCGCGGCTCCGCTACCTTCGGAGTATCAAGCGTAGCCTTGAGCCATGGAGGAGAACACAATGAGCGTATTCGTTGAGAAAACTGTGCGGGAATTGGCCCTGGAAAACCCTGCTGCGACCCGGGTTTTTGGCGCTGTTCGGCGTCTACGGTATGCCGAGGACATTGCCGGCGGGGAGCCGCAGGAAGCCACTGGGCAGGAGATATTCCTTTCGTGATCCTCATCACACAGGACCGTACCGCCCGTCATGGCTGCAGATAGTGCGGGCATTGAGACTGGAAGCTGAGCAGAGGACGGGAGGACGTCATGATGATGTTGTATCGGCTCGTTCGGCTGATTGAGACTCACTCCGAAGCGCTGGCCGCTGGCCTTCTCGATCAAGTCCAGAATTCCGAGTTGACCCGAGGCTACCAGAACGTCCCCCCTGAAGAATTGAAAGAACGGGTGTACGAGATCTACCGTCATCTGGGGGAGTGGCTCATGGGCAAGGATGAACTTTACCTTGAGCAACGCTACTTGCAGATTGGGGCGCGGCGGGTCTGCCAGCGGGTGCCTCTGAGCGAGGTGATTTGGGTGATCGTTTTGACGAAGGAGAACCTGTGGGAGTTCATCAAGAAGGAAGCGGTTTTGGAACGTCCAGTGGAAGTGTTCGGTGAACTGGAAATGCTGCAGTTACTGGAGCAGTTCTTTGATCGAGCAATTTACTATGCCTCGGTCGGTTACGAACTGGCAGTCGCGGACCAAGCTCTCCGGGAAACTAGCGCACCATCGAAGAAGGCATAAGGAGACCGCAAGAGATGTCGATGTCATGGGAAATCGAATACGCAAGAAAGGTGCAAACAGCGGACGAAGCCGTGCGCTGCGTCGAGTCGGGAATGCGGGTTTATATCCAGCCGGGGTGCGCGGAGCCGGAGACCCTGGTTGAAGCCCTGATCCGGCGCGGCCCTTGTGTTCACGATGTGGAAATCGTCCACATGATGACCATGGGATGCGCTCCCTATGTGGCGCCGGAGATGGAAGGGCGCTTCCGGCACAACGCGGTCTTCATCGGCGCCAACGTGCGCGAGGCCATCAACGAAGGGCGGGCCGACTACACTCCGATTTATCTCAGCGAGATCGAAGAGCTGTTCGAGAGCGGCGCGATGCCGATTGATGTCGCGCTGGTCGCGGTGTCTCCACCGGATTCGCACGGTTTTTGCAGCTTTGGCGTGGGCGTGGACACCACGCTCACGGCAGCCAAGTGTGCTCGCTACGTTGTGGCGCAGGTCAACGACCACATGCCGCGGACCTATGGCGACAGCTTCATCCATGTGAGTGACCTAGATGCGGTGGTGGAATCGTCACGGCCGCTATGCGCCATGCAGCAACCGCAAACCACCGACTTGCATAAGGCCATCGCCCGCAACGTCGCAGATTTGATTGGGGACGGGGCCGTGCTGCAGACTGGCATCGGCGGAATCCCGGATGCTGTGCTGCCGTTTCTCATGGATCGCAAGGATCTCGGCGTACACAGCGAGCTGGTGTCGGATGGTGCGATTCCGCTCATTGAGGCGGGCGTGATCACGGGCGCGCGCAAGAACTTCAAACCGCGGAAGATCATACTCGGTTTCGCGTTGGGAACGAAAAAGCTGTTCGACTTTGTGGACAACAATCCGATCTTCGAGTTCCATCCCACGGCCTATACCAACGATCCCGGCCTTATTGCCCGTAACGACAACATGGTGGCTATTAACTCGGCCCTGCAGATCGACTTGACCGGCCAGGTTTGCTCGGACTCTGTCGGAACCCATTTCTACAGCGGGATTGGCGGGCAGGTGGACTTCATTCGCGGAGCGTCACGTTCAAAAGGTGGCAAACCGATCATTGCGATCCCCTCGACCGCCAAGAATGGCGCGATTTCACGGATTGTCCCGATGCTGAGCCCAGGCGCGGGAGTGGTCACTTCGCGGGGTCTAGTCCGCTACGTGGTGACGGAGTACGGTGTGGCTTACTTGCATGGAAAGACCATCCGGGAGCGGGCTCAAGCACTAATTGAGATCGCGCATCCAAACTTCCGCGAAGAACTCTACGAATACTGCGAAAAGATAAAATGGCTGCACCGCCCGCAGGCAGCATCGGTGAAGCCATCCATTTAGCCTCCACTGCCACAGCACTTGCAGAGTCGAAGGAGCGACCGCACCGGCACACCAGTAGAGATGGAAGAGGCTCTTCGCGACTGGCTACGCCGGGAGATCCGCCGGATCGAGGGGGAACAAAGACGAGCGTGTGCCGGCTAGTTGCGTTCTGGAATAGCGCAAACCCGGAACAGAAAGTCCCGGTTGTCAGGAAGTGACCATTTTTTCCAGCGCGGCTTTGTTGCGGATGATCAGAGTCGCGCCCTTTAATTGCACGATTTGTTTCCTCTTAAACTGCGAGAACAAGCGGCTGACGGTTTCACGCGTCGTGCCAATGATTTCGGCGATTTCCTCATGCGTAAGCGTCAGCTTCACCTGCAGAGGATCACCATTACCCGGTGTATTGGACCATCCAAGCAGCAATCTTGCGAATCTCTCGGAAGGGGAGTTGGTGAGTCCCAGGGTGCGGATCCCTTCATATGCCGTGTAGTAATTGCGGCTTAGCTGCTCCGCCACTCGCAGCGCCACTTCTCCATATTCACGCATGAAGTGTAGCAAGGCATCCCGGGTAATGAAATTTGCCTGGCCGGGCTCGATCATCTCGGCGGTCACTTCGTAAGGCCGATTGGACATCGTGGCGCTGAGCCCCAGAACATCTCCCGCCTCCGAGATTTTGGTGATGACGGTTTTTCCCTCAGCCGATGACGTCGAAAGCTTCGCTTTCCCCGTGCAAAGCACAAATACCCCGCGTGGCTGCTGTCCCTCGATAAACAGCATCGCGGATTTTGGGTAGACCGCGGTGGACTTGATCTCATTCAGCCTCTGCACCGCGGCCGCTGGCAGATTGCAGAATAAGTGTTTCTCCCGCATCGGGCAGGTGAGGCAGTTGTCGAGGATGTTCAGCCCGTAGGGAGCGCGCATTCGGCACAGTTATCCGGGCAAATTGTATCACCGATCACGCCGTGATCAGGATCACGATAGGCCGTGACTTCAGGCATGGCCTCCAAAGCCCATCTGCGAGGAAAATCTATAGGCACGGCAGTCTATGGAAGCTATGCGGATGGAGGTCTCCATGAGCACCGCCGTCAAGAAGTGGCGCTACCGTCCAGTCCTGCTGAATGGTGAACCGGTGGAGGTGGAAACCACGATCACCGTAAATTTCGAGCTTTTCTACTGAGAGTCTTGATGCTCCTGTGACTTTGAAATGCCGGAACACGAAGGAGGGTGATAACACCATGGAGGAAGTACATCAGTTTCGAGTAGTTGCCTGGTGGGCCTCTGGCCGGACTGGCATTGCAAAATCCAGTTCCGCGCCGAACGCGATCCATTTCACTTCGCCGCCTGCTTTTGGCGGCTTGGACGGCAGGTGGACACCTGAGGACTTGCTGCTCTGCGCGGTCGCCAGTTGCTATACGACTACCTTTCGGACACTCGCAGAATACTCGAAGTTTGAGTACACCGATCTGCAGGTGGAAGTGGAAGGCGCTATCAGCAAGGCTGACACCGGCTACAGCTTTGGCGAAGTGCTCATTCGCGCGAACCTGATGATTGCGCAAGAAGAGGAACGGGCACGGGCCATCAAGCTCTTACACAAGGCCGAGGGGCTATGCCTGGTGTCTCGCGCTCTCTCGGTCGAACAGAGATTTGAACCACGCGTGCAGGTGGGTGAACCGCACGTGCATGTAGCTGAACCAAGAGTGGAAGTTGGCCAACCTTTGCCGGTTTCTGACAAAGGAGGTTGTAGATGAAACAAGAAAGGGCAATGGTTTTCGTGCTTGCCAGAGCTGTGGCATGACCTGGCCGTCACCGAGAAGGTGACAGCCCCCAAGGATGCGGTCACCTTCTCCAGCAGAAGACGTTTCTCTGGAGGTGTCTGGTGCACACCGTGGAAGCGGGTAGGCGGATCGCCCTCAAGAACATCTTGTTTGCCACTGACTTTTCACCATGCTCGAATGCGGCGCTACCCTATGCCTTGTCTGTCGCGCGCCGGTATGGGGCAAGGTTACATGCGGCCCATGTCATGCCCACCAAGGCCGAGATGGTATTGATGTCACCGGAAAGCTGGCCAGCGGTGGCCGAGGAAGCCGCGGAAGAAGACAAGCGGATACAAGCGTATATCGCGCAGCTTGAGAAGCAGTTCCAAGGACTCCCCCACGACGTGCTGACGCCGAGAGGCAAGGTCGCGGATGCACTCGCCCAGATCATCGAAGGACGTGAGATTGATTTGCTCGTGCTCGGCACTCACGGCCGCTCGGGCGTTGGCAAACTATTCCTGGGTTCTGTCGCCGAGGAAATTTTCCGGCGCGCTGCTTGTCCTGTTCTGAGCGTGGGACCGAATGTGTCCTGCAACCCGGACGGCGAGATTCAATTTCAGCATATTGTGTTCGCAACAGATTTTAGTGAAGACTCCTTGGCCGCGTTACCCTATGCCGTCTCCCTGGCCGAGGAAGATCAGGCGCAACTAGCATTGCTCTACGTGGTCGAGCAGCCCGCCGCAGGCATCGCGGACCTGGAGGAATTCAAGGCGTCCCTGATGCGCCGCCTCCAAGAACTGGTGCCGCCTGAAGCTGAGCCATGGTGTCATGCGGAATGCTTGCTCGAGTTCGGCCAGCAGTTCGCCCCGCCGGCGGAGCGAATTCTGGAAATCGCGGGAGATCAGGCAGCGGATTTGATCGTTCTCGGTGTGCGCCCCGTGCAACGGCAAGCTGGGGCTCACCACACACCTGGCTAGCACCACGGCCCAGATCTTGACTCAGGCTGCGTGCCCGGCACTTACCGTGCGTGGCGGATACGCCAAGTGAACCAGCACTGCGTCGCTCCTGTAGAAGAGGGCGGTACGGATGATGCTGCGCACGGTGGTCTGCGGTCGAAGATCGGATATTGAGGATATCGGGGAGGCGCTTTCTCCCTCCGGCGGAGCGGATTCTACAATTCTCCGGAGCCCACGGAGTAGACTTGATCGTGATGGGTGTGCGCCCGACGCATGGAGTAGTGAGCGCGGTTACCCACCTGGCCCACACCACAGCCCATCACATTGTGGCGCATGCTACGTGTCCCGTGCTTACGGTTCGCGGTTGAGCAGCATCGCGGTACCTGAAGCTCTGGGGGCTTGCAGAAAATCTGAGCAACTGCCGATAATCTATCGTGGACGCGGCGGTTTTCGTCGTGGCACGATTGAGAGATGAGGAGCTTTTATGGGTTCGACCGAGGCTGGTCTCGTGGGACGACCGCCGAATGAAGACAAACAGACAGGACCAGAGAGATGCGGCCTCGACGCAATGTTCGTTCCAGGCTCGGTGGCCGTCATCGGTGCCACCAGTCGTCCCGGCACCGTAGGCCGCGCCGTTCTGGAAAACCTGCTACGCGGGAAATTTCAAGGAAAAGTGTATGCCGTCAACGCGAAGCATCCGGAAGTGCTGGGGCTCAAAAGCTACGGGAGCATTCGCGACATCCGTGGGCCTGTGGATTTGGCTATAGTTGCCACCCCGGCGGCAACGGTCCCGCAGCTCATTGGAGAGTGCGTGGACGCCGGCACCAGGTCCGCGGTTGTGATTTCCGCTGGATTCAGGGAGCGTGGCGCGGAGGGCGCCGCACTCGAACAGCAAATTCAAGAACAGTTGCGGCGCGGTTCCATGCGCTTGATTGGCCCCAACTGCCTGGGCATTATGAACCCGACGATCGGGTTGAATGCCACTTTCGTCAAAGATGCGCCCAAGACGGGCAACGTCGCGTTCCTGAGTCAAAGTGGAGCGCTTCAGGTCGCGATCCTCGACTGGAGCGACCGCGAACAAGTTGGCTTCAGCGCCATCGTTTCTACCGGCTCGATGCTGGATGTTGGTTGGGGCGATTTGATCTACTACTTTGGCGACGACCCGCACACCAAGAGCATCCTGATCTACATGGAATCCGTGGGAGACGCGCGGTCGTTCTTGTCGGCAGCCCGTGAAGTCGCACTCACCAAGCCGATCATCGTGATCAAAGCCGGCCGCTCGGAAGCGGCCTCGCGGGCTGCCGCCTCGCACACCGGCGCGCTCACGGGCAGCGACGAAGTGCTGGACGCAGCCTTCCGCCGCTCGGGAGTTCTGCGCGTACACAATATCGCGGACCTTTTCTATATGGCGGAAGTGCTCAGCAGGCAGCCTCGCCCCAAGGGTCCGCGGCTTACGATTCTGACCAATGCGGGCGGCCCTGGGGTCTTGGCCACCGACTCGCTGGTGGCCAATGGCGGAGTGCTGGCCGAGCTTTCTCCAGAGAGCCTGCGGCGCCTGGATGAGTTCCTCCCTGCCCACTGGAGTCATAACAATCCCATCGATGTTCTCGCCGATACCGATTCCGAGCGCTATGCGCGCGCCCTCGAAATTGCTTCGCAAGACCCGAACAGTGATGGACTCCTGGTCATCCTTGTCCCGCAAGCAATGGCCGATCCTTCGCAGGTTGCGGAACGCATGAAACCTTATGCCAAAGGACATGGCAAGCCCGTGCTCGCCAGCTGGATGGGAGGAAACAGCGTTGCTGCCGGAGAAGCTGCCCTGAATTCGGCGGGCATTCCAACGTTTCCTTATCCCGACACAGCCGCGCGCGCTTTCACGTACATGTGGCGTTACACGTACAACCTCCGCGGACTCTACGAGACTCCCACACTGACTGGCCAATCTGAGCTGGAGAGCGCATCCCGCAATCAGTTCGAGCAAATCATTCAGAATGCGCGAAGTCACGGCCGCGTTCTGCTCACCGAGTTGGAATCGAAGCACTTGTTGTCGCTTTACGGCATTCCCACGGTGGAGACACGCTTTGCGGCCAACGAGGACAAGGCGGCCACACTGGCTTCGGAGCTTGGCTTTCCGGTGGTACTGAAAGTCTTCTCCAAAACCATCACGCACAAGACGGATGTTGGCGGAGTCAAACTGAACTTGCAGGATGAAGCGGCGGTCCGTGCTGCCTATCGCGCCATCCAGTCTTCGGTTGCGGAGAAAGCCAGCCCCGACCAATTCTCCGGCGTCACCGTGCAACCGATGGTGAAGTTCGAGGGCTACGAATTGATCCTCGGCAGCAGCGTGGACCCACAGTTTGGGCCAGTCGTCCTGTTCGGTTCTGGTGGCCAGCTTGTCGAAGTGTATCGCGACCGCGCCTTGGCGCTTCCACCACTGAACACGACGCTGGCGCAAAGAATGATGGAGCAAACGCGAATCTTCACCGCGCTCCGGGGAGTCCGCGGACGAAAGCCGGTCGACATGGCGGCCCTGGAGAACCTGTTAGTCCGCTTCAGTCAACTCGTGCTCGAACAGCGGTGGATTGCGGAAATTGACATCAATCCCCTGCTGGCTTCACCGGAGCGCATGCTGGCCCTCGATGCCAGAATCGTGTTGCACGGGCCCGCCGTAACCCTCGACCAGTTGCCCAAGCCCGCGATCCGTCCCTATCCCTTACAGTATGTCTCGTCCTGGACAATGAAGGATGGAAATCAGGTTACCATCCGCCCGATCCGCCCCGAAGACGAACCGCTGATGGTTAAGTTTCACGAGACGCTTTCCGATCGTAGCGTCTATTTACGCTACTTCTGCACCCTCAGCCTGAGTAGGCGCGTGGCGCATGAGCGACTGTTGCGCATCTGTTTCGGTGACTACGACCGCGAAATGGCGCTGGTCGCCGAGCGCACCGATCCCGGCACGGGAGAGCGCCGGATCATCGCCGTTGGGCGCATGAACAGGCTTCACGTCAGGAATGAAGCGGAAGTCGCGGTGCTGGTTTCAGATCAGTATCAAAAGCTGGGTTTGGGAAATGAATTACTCCGCCGTATCATCCAGATTGCCCGAGATGAAAAGTTAAGCCAGGTATCCATGGAAATGTTGCCTGACAATATAGCGATGCAGATCCTCGGAAGACGTTTTGGGTTTCGCGTTCGTGCGGGTGAAGACCCAAGTTCGCTCCAGGCCTTCTTGGACCTCTGAACGAGCGATTGTGAGCAGAGCCACAGAAACCGAAATCGGCATCATTCTAAGTTCCAATCGTTCCCACTTCTCATTCTTTCCGTTTGTGACCTGGATCACACGTCCCCGTGAGCCGAGTGGACGACAATACAACCTAGTTCCGTCATGCTTTATATGACCGTTCCCTCAGAACGGCTCGTCGGAGTCACGGAGAAGCTCAGAAGGAGATGTCATGAAGCGTAAGTTCAAGACCATGGACGGCAACGAGGCAGTCGCATATGTCGCATACCGCCTCAATGAGGTCATCGCTATTTATCCCATCACGCCATCGTCGAACATGGGCGAATGGGCGGACCAATGGTCGTCGGAAGCTGTAGCCAACATATGGGGTACCGTGCCCCACGTGATCGAAATGCAAAGCGAAGGTGGCGCTGCCGGAGCGGTTCATGGCGCGCTGCAGACCGGAGCCCTGTCCACGACCTTCACGGCGTCGCAAGGCCTGCTGCTGATGATCCCCAACATGAACAAGATCGCAGGCGAACTCACGCCTACGGCATTTCACGTCAGTGCGCGCACGGTGGCAACCCACGCCCTCTCGATTTTCGGCGACCATTCGGATGTGATGTTCTGCAGAACTACGGGATTCGCGATGCTCTCGTCGAACTCTGTCCAGGAGGCCATGGACCTGGCGCTCATCGCGCACGCGGCCACTCTCGAAACCCGTATCCCTTTCTTGCATTTCTTTGACGGCTTCCGCACTTCGCATGAAGTCAACAAGATCGAGATGCTGACCGAAGACGACATGCACGCACTCATCAACATGGATCGTGTCGTCGAGCACCGGCAGCGAGCGCTTTCTCCGGACCATCCCGTGTTACGCGGTAGCGCACAAAATCCCGACGTCTACTTTCAGGCGCGCGAAGCCTGCAACCCTTACTACGATGCCTGCCCGGATAAGGTCCAGGCGGTAATGGACAAGTTTTCCCAGGTCGTGGGCCGTTCGTATCACCTGTTCGACTACGTGGGCGCGCCCGATGCCGAGCGCGTGATCGTCATGATGGGCTCCGGCGCAGAGACCGCCCACGACACGGTGGAACACCTAAACCGGAGCGGCGAGAAAGTTGGCTTGCTGAAAGTCAGGCTGTACCGCCCGTTTTCCGTCAAGCGATTCATCGAGTCTCTTCCCCCAACCGTGCGCAAGATTGCCGTCCTTGATCGCACCAAGGAAGCTGGCGCCGGGAGAGAGCCGCTCTATCTTGACGTCGTCAACGCTATTCAGGAAGGAATCAAGCTGGGCTATGGAACGCTGAAGCTCGCGCCGGAAACAATCGGTGGACGTTACGGTCTCTCCTCAAAAGAATTCACGCCCGCGATGGTCAAAGCCGTTTATGACAACCTGGCGGCGGCGAAGCCCAGTCCCAAGGACCACTTCACCGTCGGCATTCAAGACGACGTGAGCCATACGAGTCTGGATTACGATTCCGATTTTTCCGTCGAGCCCGAAAATGTGGTGCGAGCTATGTTCTACGGCCTGGGCGCGGATGGTACGGTTGGCGCGAACAAGAACTCGATCAAGATCATCGGGGAAAACACCGACAACTACGGGCAGGGGTACTTCGTCTACGACTCCAAGAAGTCTGGCGCGATGACGGTTTCGCACCTGCGTTTCGGGCCGCAGCCGATCCGCTCCAGCTACCTGATTTCCAAGGCCAACTTCGTGGCCTGCCATCAATGGATTTTCCTCGAGCGCTATGACATGCTCAGCGCGCTGGTTCCGGGCGGCGTTTTCCTGCTCAACAGTCCTTTTAATAAGGACGAAGTTTGGGACCAACTGCCGCGCGAAGTCCAAACACAGTTGATCGCCAAGAAGACAAGGTTCTTCATCATTGACGCCTATCAGGTGGCTCGCGACACCGGCATGGGCTCGCGCATGAACACCATCATGCAAGCGTGCTTCTTCGCCATCTCCAAGGTCCTGCCTCGCGATGAGGCCATTGAAGCCATTCGCCAGTCCATCCGCGACACCTACGGCAAGAAGGGTGAGGATGTCGTACAGCAAAACCTGCGCGCCGTGGATGAAACACTGGCCCACCTGTTCGAAGTCAGCGTGCCCGAGAAAGTCACGAGCCAGACCGAAATGCCACCCGCGTTCTCTCCGCAGGCGCCCAAGTTTGAGCGCGATGTGCTCGGCGTAATCTACGCCGGCCGCGGCGATGAGATACCCGTGAGCGCGTTCCCCGTCGATGGAACCTTTCCTACCGGCACCGCGAAATGGGAGAAGCGCAACATCGCGCTCGAGATTCCTGAGTGGGATACGAAGATCTGTATTCAGTGTGGCAAGTGCGCTATGGTCTGCCCACACGCCGTGCTCCGCATCAAGGTCTACGACTCAAAGCAGCTGGAAGGCGCGCCCACGACTTTCAAGTCTACCGAGGTGCGCGACAAGGAATGGCAGGGCTTGAAGTACAGCATCCAGGTTGCGCCCGAAGACTGCACCGGATGCGGCATCTGTGTCGACATCTGTCCCGTAAAGAACAAGAGCGAGACCCGCCTGAAAGCGATCAACATGGTGGCGCAACCGCCGCTGCGCGAGTCTGAGCGGGAGAACTGGGATTTCTTCCTCAAAATTCCAGAGCTTGATCGCCGAAAGATCAAAGTCACGAATATCCGCCAGCAACAGGTGCAGGAGCCTTTGTTTGAATTTTCGGGAGCTTGTTCCGGTTGCGGCGAGACGCCATATCTGAAGCTGGTTTCCCAGCTCTTTGGGGATCGTTCCGTGATCGCCAATGCGACTGGGTGCTCTTCGATCTACGGCGGGAACCTGCCGACTACGCCGTGGGCTAAGAATCTCGACGGCCGCGGGCCGGCTTGGTCGAATTCTCTGTTTGAGGACAATGCTGAGTTCGGCCTAGGATTCAGGCTATCCATCGACAAGCAGACCGAATTCGCCCGTGAGTTGGTGCACCGTCTGTCGGGCGCAATCGGAGAAGATCTCGTTACCGCTTTGCTGACAGCACCACAGAAAGACGAGGCAGACATTTTCGAGCAGCGGCAGCGAGTCGAGCTGCTGAAGGAAAAGCTCCAGAGTCTGAACTCCCCAGAAGCCAAGCAACTGCTGGCCCTCGCGGACATGCTGGTGAAGAAAAGCGTTTGGATCGTCGGCGGCGACGGCTGGGCTTACGACATTGGCTACGGCGGCCTCGATCATGTGCTGGCCAGTGGACGCAATGTGAACTTGTTGGTGCTCGACACAGAAGTTTATTCCAACACCGGCGGCCAGGCCTCGAAATCCACGCCACGGGGAGCAGTGGCAAAATTTGCAGCCGGAGGCAAACCGGGGCCAAAGAAAGACCTGGGGATGATGGCCATGAGTTACGGCAATGTCTATGTGGCAAGCGTCGCCATGGGCGCGAAGGATGAACACACGCTCAAGGCGTTCCTGGAAGCCGAAGCCTACGACGGCCCCAGCATCATCATTGCCTACTCGCACTGCATCGCGCACGGCATCAACATGACGACGGCAATGTCGGACCAGAAAGTCGCGGTTGATTCGGGTCAGTGGCTGCTCTATCGCTACAATCCGGAGCGTACTCTCACCGGTGAGAATCCGTTAACACTCGATTCCCGCACCCCCACGCGCAAAGTTCGGGACTTCCTACAGCAGCAGACGCGCTTCAAAATGCTGCTCCAGAGTAAGCCTGAAGACGCCAAGCGGCTGTGGCAGCAGGCGCAGCAAGATGCTGAGACTCGCTATCGCCTGTACGAGTATCTGGCGCAGCGCAAACCAGAGCAGGCTGCGGCTCCAGCGGAGACTCGCCACGATCCGCCCGTGCCAGTAGAGACCGGAAAATAGCGGCTCGCACTAAATAGCGACTCGCACTCGAGCGATTCACATCTCGAAGAGGAAACATCATGGACCTAAGCACGAAATATCTTGGCATGCAGTTGCGCACGCCGCTGGTCGTCTCCGCATCCCCGATTTCGCAGGAAATCAGCGCAATCCGTAGCCTCGAAGATGCCGGCGCCTCGGCCGTCGTACTCTACTCCCTGTTCGAAGAGCAACTGCGTCAGGAGGCCCTTGAGCTTGAACGCGATCTCAACGCCGGCACGGAGAGCTTTGCCGAGTCACTTACTTACTTTCCCCGGTCCAGCGAATTCCACACCGGACCCGAGGGCTATCTGAATCACATTCGCAAAGCCAAAGATGCAGTGGACATTCCGATTGTCGCCAGCCTCAACGGTGCGACCCTGGGCGGCTGGACCAAGTATGCCAAGCAGATCGAGCAAGCCGGAGCCGACGCCATCGAGTGCAATATCTACTTCATTCCGACAAACATGGAACTCTCGGGTTCCGAGGCAGAGAATATCTATACGGACATTCTCCGGGAAGTAAAGATTTCGGTTCACATTCCGGTAGCCGCCAAGCTCAGTCCGTTTTTCAGCAATTTGGCCAACATGGCAAAGCGGCTGGACCAGTTGGGCACAGACGGCCTGGTGCTGTTCAACCGCTTCTACCAGCCCGATATCGACCTGGAAGAATTAGAAATTAGGCCCAACGTGCTTCTCAGCGGCCCGCATGAGTTACGACTGCCCTTGACTTGGATCGGCATTCTTTATGGCCGCATCCGGGCCAGCCTGGCGGCGACCAGCGGTGTGCATGGCCCCGAAGACGTTATCAAGCTTCTCATGGTCGGTGCTGATGTGACGATGATGTGCTCTGCTCTATTGCGCAATGGAATCGGGCATCTCCGTCATGTAGAACAAGGCGTTCAGCAGTGGATGGAAAATCACGAATATGAGTCTGTGCAACAGATGCAAGGCAGCATGAGCCAGCTCCGCTGCCCCGATCCGGGAGCCTTCGAGCGCGCCCAGTATATGAGAGCGGTGAAGGGGCTGCGGCACGTGGTCCAAGTATGACACGCCCATGGTTGATTTGCGCGGCAAGATGCAGCCGTGATTAGCGGTGGCAACACGTAAGCCTTGCTCGCGCCCAGCCGTAACGCCGGGCGAATGGCGTCCAGCGCCGCGAAGAGGGGCTTTCGCTGGCCACTCGCGATCCCACATGTATCTCCCTGGTCACAGCGATCACGAGGGAGTTTGTGTTGGGTGCGCCGCGTGATCTCGCTCGCGCTCACGAGTGACGCATGTCACAGCCGCTTGGCTGCGCATTCCGGAGAATATAATCTGAGGCAAGACATGGGGGCACATGTTCAAAATCCTGCACGCTGAGTTCCTGGCGCCGGGCATCAAGCGGTTCGTCATCGAGGCGCCACGCATTGCACATAAGCAGAAACCGGGGCAATTCGTAATCCTGAGGCTCTACGAGCAGGGCGAACGTATTCCGATCACCATCGAACACTCCGATCCCGAGCGCGGGACGATTCGCATTGTGGTGCAATCGGCCGGCAAAACCACCCACCTGCTCAATTCGCTGAATACCGGCGATGGCATCCTGGATGTGGTTGGGCCGCTGGGGAAACCGTCGGAGATCGAGAAGTTCGGCACCGTGGTGGTGATGGGCGGCGGCGTGGGCACGGCGATGGCTTATCCGACGGCGGCGGCGCTGAAGCGCGCCGGCAATCGCGTGATCTCAATCGTCGGCGCACGCAACAAAGAGTTGGTCATTCTGGAGAGCGAACTGCGCGAGGTCAGCGATGCGCTGATGATTACGACCGATGACGGAAGCTATGCCGACAAGGGCTTCGTCACGGACAAGCTTCGGCAGTTGATCGAGAACGGCACGCGCATCGACCTGGTGCTGGCGATCGGTCCCATCCCCATGATGAGAGCGGTGGCGGAGATGACGCGGAAAGAGCGCATCCGCACCATCGTCAGCCTGAACCCGATCATGATCGACGGCACCGGCATGTGTGGCGGCTGCCGCGTGCTGGTCGACGGCAAGAGTGCGTTCGCCTGCGTGGACGGCCCCGAGTTCGATGCGCACCGCGTGGACTTCGCCGTGCTGGTGCAGCGCAATTCGATGTACCGGGCGGCGGAGCAGAAGTCGATGGAAGAATTCCAGCGTGAGACCGAGTCGCAGGTCAAGTCCGTTCGTACCGGACAGACCGGCGCATGCGCGGTGCAAGGAGACGGACGGTGACACAACCCCCCAAGCAGCCCTCGTTGAATCCTCTGTCCCTGAAAGAGCGGATGAAGGTGCCCCACCAGCACATGCCGGAGCAGTCCCCGCTGGAGCGTGCCACCAATTTCACCGAAGTGAACCTGGGCTATTCCGAGGAACTGGCGCGGCAGGAAGCGCAGCGCTGCCTGGAGTGCCCCAAAGCAACATGCACGATCG
>JBEKAF010000022.1:0-49195 GCA_050018355.1 Terriglobales bacterium
AACATTCTGGAGTTTGAGCGCGATTTTCCGGAAGCGAAGATCGTGCGGCTGGAGGAGAACTATCGCTCGACGCAGAACATTCTTGGGGCGGCGTCGGCAGTGGTTGCGAACAACGTCCGGCGCAAGGGGAAGAACCTGTGGACGGCACGGCAGGGTGGGGCAAAGATCGGATATTACGAGGCTCCGGACGGCGAGAATGAGGCGCTGTTTGCGGCCGATACGATCAACCGCTACGTGCGGCAGGCGGGCGAAAATGGCGAAACGGCCCGAGCGGCGGTGCTCTACCGGACGAACTCGCAATCGCGACTGTTCGAAGAGGCGATGCGCCGCTATCAGCTGAAATATCACGTGGTGGGTGGTTTCTCGTTCTACGAGCGGGCCGAGATCAAGGACATGATCTCTTACTTGAAGGTCATCCAGAACCCGGATGATTCGGTTTCACTGCTGCGCGTGATCAATACGCCGGTGCGGGGGATTGGCAAGACGACCATCGAGATGTTGGAGCGGCTCGCGCTCGAAACCGGACTATCGATGTGGGGCGCGGTTGGCGAAGCGATTACGCGGCAGTTGTTGCCGGCGCGAGCGTTGGCGGCGTTGAAGAGCTTCTGGGCGCTAATCGAAGACGGACGGGCGATGCTGGCGGGGACGTTTAGGGAGCGGGTGGAAGAGACGGTTTCGGCGAAGTCGGGCGGCGATGCGGGAGCCGACGTTGCCGAGCTTCGCTCGGCTGGGATCGGCGAGGCGCCCGTCCACACACAACCTGGGGACGACACCGATTTTGATCCGGGCAACTTCAGCTTTGATTTTGCCGCCAGCGATTCGACGGGAGAGGACGCCCGTCCCTCCACCGATGAGGTGGGCGATGAGGCGGTTGAGGCTTTCCGCACACCGGGCGCGGCGGCGAATACGGCTGAGATTCTCAAATTCCTGATCGATCGCACGGGATACATCAAGCAACTGGAAGAGGAAGACACGCCGGAATCCTACTCGCGCATCGAGAACTTGCGCGAACTGGTGAACGCGGCGATGGATTCGCGCGATCGCGGGGAGACGCTCGATGAGTTTCTCGATCACGCCGCTCTGGTTAGCGACGCCGACCAGTATGACGAGCACGCGCAGATCACGCTGATGACGCTGCACGCGGCCAAGGGGTTGGAATTCCCGCTGGTGGTTCTCGCCGGAATGGAAGAAGGCCTGTTTCCGCATTCGCGCACCATGCTCGAGCCGGATTCGATCGAAGAAGAACGGCGGCTCTGCTACGTCGGCATGACGCGTGCCATGGATACGCTGATTTTGTCGCGCGCCGTTTATCGACGGCGTTATGGCACGGACATGCCGGAGGCTAGCGTGGCGTCGCGATTCCTGGAAGAAGTTCCGCCGCAGTTGGTGGAAGAGCTGGGCGGATCGCGGGCGAAAGCGCGGGCGAGTCGCCCGCGCCCACACGGCGATCGTGTGGGGAGGGGCGCTCTCGCTCGTCCAGCGGGGCCCTTCGACTCCGCTCAGGGCAGGCTCCGCCCCGCAGCCGCCGAAAACACCCACTACTCGTACGAAGACGAAGACCAGAGCGCCGCCTGGAACCCGGCGCGGGTCAAGCCGAAGACGGCGACTCCTCTCGGGAACTACAACTCCATCGACAACATTGCCGAATTCTTTGCCTCACGCGGCAAGAAGTTCAATGTTCCGAAAATGCCGTCCGAGGAGCCCAAAGGCAGACGGGGATTCCGTCCCGGGCAGAAGGTGAAGCACCCGAAATATGGGGAAGGGACAGTGTATCGGCGCGAAGGGGATGGGGAAGACGCCAAGATTACGGTACAATTCCCTCGCTTCGGTTTGAAGAAGCTGGTGGAGAGGTATGCCCAGCTGGAGAAGGCGTAAGCAGAGCAAAAGAATCCCCTAGGGACGGCAGGAACTGCAGATCCCTCGCTTCGTTCGGGATGACAATCAAAGAAGAAGCTCGGACTAACAATACAAGAAGAGAGAAGAGAAACGCACTGATGGCAAATACAAAGAACCTAACCAAAGACGAACGCAAGAAAACCAAGCGAGCCGCCCGCAAGAAGATCAAAGCGGAAAAGCCGAAGAAGCCCCGCGATTACGCGCGTGGATCGAAGAAGCGCAAGGTGAAAAAGCTGGCACGCGGTCAGGCGAAACGGTAAGCCGTTCGCCTGAGCAGGGACCGGCGTCCAGTGGCGGGCATGGGGCAGGCGCCCATGCCCGACTTCCGCTGTGAGGAGACAACCTCTCTTGTCGCAATCAACTCTTGAGCCAGCAACCGGCGTGATCCGTACTTCCAACAGCCAGGCCTTCTGTTGTAAGTCCATCGACAAACTGATCTCGGAGTCGGAGAACCCGGAACACCGGCTCAGTAAAACGCTAGGGCCGTGGTCGCTGACGGCGCTCGGGATCGGCGCCATCATCGGTTCGGGAATCTTCGTGCTTACGGGAACGGCAGCGGCCGGAGAATATTTCCAGGCGCCTTCCCTCCTGCATGCGCAGGCGCTCGACCTGATCGTGAATTTCCTGCGTACCGGAAGCACCGCCGGAGCGCTCATGCATGGCCGTCCGCCCGCGGGGCCTTCCATTGCAATTTCGTTTTTCCTGGTGGCGATCGCCTGCAGTTTTGCCGGACTGTGCTACGCCGAGTTGGCGTCGATGATCCCCATTGCCGGCAGCGCCTACACCTACTCGTATGCGACGCTGGGCGAAATCTTTGCCTGGATCATCGGCTGGGACCTGATTCTCGAATATGTGGTCAGCAACGTAGCGGTGGCGGTGGGCTTCGCCGGTTATACGAAAGCGCAGCTGGCGGCATTCGGTCTCAACTTGCCGGACAAATGGGCGAGTCCCGTCTGGGCCGGGGGGCAATGGACGGGCGCCTATTTCAACCTTCCCGGCTTCCTGATCGTATTCATTCTCACGCTGCTCCTGGTGCGCGGGGTGAAGGAATCGGCGGAGACGAACAACATCATGGTCGCGATTAAGATCGGCGCCATCCTGACGTTCTTGGTTGTCGGTGGAATGCTGGTGAAGCCCGCGAACTGGACGCCCTTCGCACCTTCTGGTTTTGCTGGAATCGTCACCGGAGGGGCGATCGTTTTCTTTACCTACATCGGATTCGATTCGGTCTCAACCGCGGCGGAGGAATCGCGCAATCCTCAAAAAGATTTGCCCTTCGGCATTATCGCGTCGCTGATTGTCTGCACTCTGCTGTATGTCGGGGTCGCCGTCGTGCTGCTCGGCATGATGAAGTACACGACCTTCGTTTCCGGAGAAGCTGCTGAAGCTCCCGTCGCCTACGCGTTGAAGTATCTGGGAGCGCACGTATTCTTCCGGTCGGTGATCGTGATTGGAGCACTAACGGGGATGATTTCCTCGTTGCTCGTGTTTCAGTACGGGCAGGCGCGGATCTGGTACGCCATGTCTCGCGACGGCTTGTTGCCGAAGTTGTTCTCCGCCGTGCACCCGAAATATAAGACGCCGTACTGGTCCACATGGATCGCTTGTTTTGCCGTGGGGATTCCCGCCGGGCTCGTGGATATTGGGGATGCGGCTGACCTCGCCAACATTGGAACGCTGTTCGCCTTCGTGCTGGTTTCGCTTGGCGTGATTCTCCTGCGACGCAATCAGCCCGATCGCAAGCGTGCGTTCCGCGTGCCATTTGTGCCGTGGTTTCCGCTGATCTCAGTGATTTTGTGCGGCGGACTCATGACCGGGCTCACGCTCATTACCTGGCTGCGCTTTGTGATCTGGCTGGCGCTGGGACTGGTGATTTACATCTTCTACAGCCGCCACCATAGCGAGTTCTGCAAGAAGGATCACCCGATCCTTTAGAATCGCTGCATGCCTTCGGAGCCCTCCCGCTTCGTCGTCGCGCTTCCGAAGGCCGAACTCCATCTGCATCTCGAAGGCTCGATCAAGCCGTCCACGCTGCTGGAACTGCGTCAGCGTCACGGGATGGAAGGGGCTTCGCTCGCCGAAGTGGAGCAGCTCTACAACTACAAGGACTTCACGGGCTTTCTCGCGGCTTTCAAGGATGTGACGGAACACTTGCGCACCCCGGAAGACTACGAGTTGATTACTTACCGGCTGATGGAGCGGCTGAAATCGCAGAACGTTCTGCATGCGGAGGTTATTGTTTCGGCCGGTGTCTGTCTCTGGCGCAAACAGGATTTCCCCGCGATTTTCGAGGGCCTAGAACGTGGCCGCCAGCGCGGCGAGAAAGACTTCGGCATTTCGCTCTTGTGGATATTCGATGCCATCCGGCAGTTCGGCGCCGAGAAAGCGCAGAGCGTGCTCGATCTCGCCATCCAGTTTCGCAATCGCAACGTAGTTGCCTTCGGCATTGGCGGCGACGAGCGTGCGGGCCCGCCGGAGTGGTTCGCCGGAGTTTACACGCGCGCCGCGCAGCACGGTCTTCATCTCACGGCCCACGCCGGTGAAAGCGCCGGGCCGGAATCCATCTGGGGCGCGCTGAACCTCAAAGCGGAACGCATCGGCCACGGCCTTACCGCCGGGCAGGATCCGGAATTGATCGAAGAGTTGGCCGAGCGCCAGGTTCCGATTGAAATCTGCTTGACCAGCAATCTGCGGACGGGCTGCTGCGCCAAACTCGCGCAACATCCGGTGCGCCGCTACTTCGACCAGGGCCTGATGCTGACCCTCAACACCGACGATCCCGCCATGTTTCGTACGTCGCTGGTCGACGAGTACCATCTGGTTCAGGAGACGTTCGGCTTCACCGACGAACACCTGCGAGAATTGGCGCGCAATTCCTTCGAGGCGTCCTTCCTGCCGCCAGAAAAGAAAATAGAATTTCTGAATCTGTTTGACTCCGCGACCCTGCGGGCGTAAGACTCGCTCGCCTATAATGTCTCCCTATGAAACTTGAAGAGAAAATTGCCGAACTGAAAAAACGAGACCAGATGGCCCAGGAAGGCGGCGGAGCGCAACGGCGCGAGCGCCAGCACAAAGAGGGCAAGATGTCGGCCCGCGAGCGCGTCGAATTTCTGCTCGATGAGGGCACGTTCGAGGAAACCGATAAGCTGGTCACGCACCGCTGCCACGACTTCGGCATGGCTGAGCAGAAATACTACGGAGACGGTTTCATCACCGGCTACGGCCGCGTGGAAGGACGGCTGGTTTTTGTTTTTGCGCAGGATTTTACCGTGTTCGGGGGCTCGCTTTCCGAGGCCAACGCCGGAAAAATCGTCAAGGTCATGGATCTCGCGGCCAAGATGGGCGCCCCGGTCATCGGACTGAACGATTCGGGTGGCGCGCGCATTCAGGAAGGCGTGATGTCGCTGGCCGGCTACGCCGACATTTTTTTGCGCAACACGCTTTATAGCGGAGTAGTGCCACAGATCTCAGCCATCATGGGCCCATGCGCCGGCGGCGCCGTATACTCGCCCGCCATCACAGATTTCATCTTCATGGTGGACCAGACTTCGTACATGTTCATCACCGGGCCGGACGTGATCAAGCTGGTGACGCACGAAGAAGTCACCAAAGACCAGCTCGGCGGAGCCCACACCCACAACGAAACTTCAGGCGTGGCGCACTTCATGTGCCGCGATGACGCCGAATGTCTGTCAATGGTGCGCGAGCTGTTGAGTTTTGTTCCATCGAACAATCTGGAAGACCCGCCGCGCAAGGCGTGCACCGATACGATCGATCGCCTGGACGAGAAGCTGGACACGCTCATCCCCGATCAATCGAACATGCCGTATGACATGAAAGACGTGATTCACACGGTCGTGGATGACGGCTATTTCTTCGAAATTCACGAGCACTATGCCAAGAACATCGTCGTGGGATTTGCGCGCTTTAACGGGAAGCCGGTCGGGATCGTGGCCAACCAGCCCGCGATGCTTGCGGGCACGCTCGATATCAATGCTTCGGTGAAAGGAGCGCGCTTTGTGCGCTTCTGCGACTGCTTCAATATTCCGCTGGTGACGTTTGAAGATGTGCCTGGATTTCTGCCGGGCACGCAGCAGGAGTATGGCGGAATCATCCGGCATGGCGCGAAGTTGCTGTATGCGTTTGCGGAAGCGACCGTGCCGAAAGTCACCGTGATCACGCGCAAGGCCTACGGCGGAGCGTATTGCGTTATGGCGTCAAAGCACATCCGCGCGGACGTGAACTACGCCTGGCCCAGCGCCGAAATCGCGGTGATGGGGCCGGAAGGCGCGGTGGATATCGTCTACAAACACGAACTCGATCATGCCGAGAACCGTGAAGAGATGCGCCAGCAGAAGATCGAAGAATTCCGCGAGCGGCTGGCGAACCCCTACGTGGCCGCCGACCGCGGATTCGTGGATGCGGTGATCCAGCCGCGCGAGACCCGCAAGAAGGTGATCCAGGCGCTGGAGATGCTCGAGACCAAGCGGGATAAGAACCCGCCTAAGAAGCATGGGAATATACCGCTGTAGATAGCTGTCAGCTCTCGGCTCTCAGCTGTCAGTAGGAGCGGCTTGTCCCGAGCGACTGGGGTACCCCCCACCCCCCCTATTTTATTAAAATACTCATTTTAAAGGACTTAATGTAAAATCCTCATAACAAAGGAGTTACTGGCCTCTTTTTCGGACTTAGTCTTTAGAATCAAGGAGTTGGACTTACTAAGTCGCGTAAAATATAGATTTCAAATAACTTACGTAAAAAGGCCACCGCCGCACTGGGCTACAACCTAAATTCTATTATAGCTCTTGTGTCAAGTAGCGAATCCAGAGGTAGTGTCTGAAATGTGCGTTGAGAGGTTCTAGATGGTTGACAGCCCATCACTAGCAAGAGTTTGGTTGGCCTTGGGGTCATACTTTGTCGGGTCTTGCCATTTCTCTCTGGAACTTGCGCACGTAGTGGACATTAACCCAGAAGACCAAGGCGACGCCCGTCAAAAATATGACCGAGCCGCAAATCGCTACGTAGCAGTGCGACCACCAAGTCCACGAATCTCGGCAAAACGCCACGCAGATGATTGCAAGGAACGCGCAGAGACCAGCCGCGTGAGCATGGTAGATCCCGGGTAATAGCCAGAACACGTCGCTTAGCTTCTCAATATGTTTTGGCGGTTCGCCGGTCATCCTTCCACCTTGCGGTCTGGGTGTATATGTTGCCCACGCGAGTTTGTGTTCTATACAGTGCTGGCAATTTTGGAGGAACCTGAAAGCGTCAGCCGTACAATAGGCGGGGAAAATACAGCGACAGCAAAAGGCCCGCTCGCCCTCGCTGTTTTCCACCGACGCACATTTCAGACACTACCCCCATGTGTCGACGGCGAGTTGCTCCATTGGTACTTCGGCAGCGATACTTCGCAGCCAATGTGACAAGACTCATAGAATCTGAGCGACGAGTTCACCTCCAGTATGGCGACGATGGGGTATATTCCTCCGCCTTTCTATTCAATGCGTAAAATCTTCTTTTACGAAAAGAACTTTCCGCTCTATGCTCTCGGATTGTTTTCCCGTCACCCGCTTGCCTATACTCTTTGGGATCAGGCGCTGAAGTACAGCGACGATCAACTCCGCTTATTCTAGATTATGTCTCTCAACTCCCACATCGAATGGACCGACGCGACCTGGAACCCCGTCCGCGGGTGCGTCAAGATTAGTCCCGGTTGCAAGCACTGCTATGCCGAAACGTTTGCTGAGCGGTTTCGCGGGGTTAAGGGGCATCCTTATGAGCAGGGGTTTGATCTGCGGCTGGTGCCGGAGAAGCTTACGGAGCCTTTTGCCTGGCGATCTCCCAAGTTGGTGTTCGTGAACTCGATGAGCGATCTGTTTCAGGCGGGAGTGCCGGATGACTACGCGGAGGCCGTCTCGCGCGTGATGACGACCGCGAATTGGCACACTTATCAGGTGCTGACGAAGAGGTCGGAGAGGCTGCTGCAGTTGCTTAAGGGCAGGCTACGTTTTGCGGCGGAGCAAGAAAACATCTGGTGGGGCGTCAGCGTTGAGGATCGGAAACATGGCTTACCACGCGTGGATCATCTTCGTCAGGCTCCCGCGAAGGTTCGCTTCCTGTCTATCGAGCCGCTTCTCGAAGACCTTGGTGAAATCGACCTGTCAGGCATTACCTGGGTGATTGTCGGCGGTGAGAGTGGGCCTGGGGCGCGTCCGATGAAGCGGGAGTGGGTCGTCTCCATTCGGAAGCAGTGCCGAATGCAGGGCGTGCCTTTCTTCTTTAAGCAATGGGGCGGTGTGAGAAAAGCTAAGAACGGCAGATTGCTCGATGGGCGCACTTATGACGAGTATCCGGAGCGCGTTCTAAGGCCTGTGCCTGAAAGAGCGGATTGCCTTGCTTGGGCTGAGGAGTTCGGGAAAGGCTTTCAGGCTTCGCCGCTTCAGTTGGGATGACGCTAACTTTGCGGCGGGCTGCCGAGCTTTGCTCGGCTTGGACGGGCGAGGGAGCCCGTCCCCACACAGGTCGATCGCTTGAAAGAGCGGATTGCCTTGCTTGGGCTGAGGAGTTTTGGAAGAGCTTTCAGGTTTTGCCGCTTGCGGTGGGGTAATGCTGACTTCGCGGCGGCTGCCGAGCTTCGCTCGGCTTGGACGGCCGAGGCGCCCGTCCCTACACGATCTTGACTACAAACGTAGAGAGTCCCGAGGTGATGTTGAACTCATTCCTCTCGGCCAGTAGCTCGCGTTTAGACCCTTGCTGACCTTATTCCTACAACTCCCTTGCGGGTTTCATTGTAAGCCGATCTTGCTCGGGCTCCGGGCTCACTGCCCAACCGGATAAATCAGTCCAACGCCTCGGGACTCTATCCTGCCTTCGACATTAGCTCCTGTTCTCCTCAACCAGCGCTTAGCTATAGACCCTTGCTAGCCCTCCCAAACTCACCTCGCGGTGGTCTGAGTGACCTCGCTTGAGCCCCGGACGCCGCACCAACCGGGAAAACTTCAGAACGTGTCAAAGAACGATTATGTTTTTACCACTCTCGTTTTCTACGTCAACGAAATTCGTGCACCTGTAACTTCTTATTCATCAATCGAGTGCAGCTCATGCACAGGCCGGTGACACAGGAATTGGGCAATTGCCGGCACTTGGGCCGCAAATCCCAGCATCCATGCGATTTTTCGCGGTTTCTGCCCGAAAAACTCCCGTTTTTGTCCGATGTGCACGTAGGACAGCGGCTGTGCAAATCGCCGCTTCATCCGCATGAATCCTGCTTCTTTTTCGCAACCCGCCTCCGGTTCTCATGCGGATACTTACGTCCTCGAATTGCTTTCTCTACAATCCCAACGTGAATGGGATTCGTGGTTGGAGGCCTTTTTGTGATGCGAAGCCTGCGTTTGGCAGCTATCGTTTGTTTCCTGACCGTTCTTTCTCTGGCGCAAATCCCCCGGGCGCAAAGCCCTGAAGAGAAGACAGGAAAGTATCTTGAATCGGTGCGGCATCAGCCGGGGTTGCTGCTGGCATTTCTCCAGCAGATGCCCAAGGGCGGCGACCTGCATGTCCACCTGAGCGGCGCGATCTATGCGGAAAGCATGATTGAATGGGCCTCGGAGAGCGCTCTCTGCGTGGATCGCAGCACCTCGAAGCTGATGCACGCGTCGTGCGATTCGTGCGAGCCCTATAAGAACAAGCCGTCGGTGCGCTGCGCCTATCAGGATCACGTTCTCTACAACCAGCTCGTGGACGCCTGGTCGATGCGCAACTGGCACCGCGAGGAGGAATCGGGCCACGACCATTTCTTCGCTACGTTCGACAAGTTTGGTCCAGCTTTGGAAAATCACATCGGCGAGGCTTTAGCCGAAGTGGCGTTGCGCGCGGCGGCCGATCGTCTGCAATATGTGGAGGTGATGCACACGGCCGACGGGGCGCAGGCGGCCATTCTGGGCGACAAGATTGGATGGGACGACTTCAGCAAACTCCGCGACAAACTGCTCGCCGGCGGAATGGCGGAGGTTGTGGCGTCGGTCCGCGGCCAACTCGACTCCGATGAAGCCCGTAAGAAAGAAGTGCTGCATTGCGGGACGGCGCAGGCTGCTCCGGGATGCGAGGTCACGATCCACTATCTGTACCAGGTGCTGCGGGGCTTGCCTCGCGAGCAGGTGTTCGCGCAGATATTGCTCGGCTTCGAGTTGACCAAGGCTGATCCACGCTTCGTCGGCTTCAACTTGGTGATGCCCGAAGATTATTACGTGCCGATGCACGACTTCGATCTGCACATGCGGATCATCGAGGCCCTGCACAAGTTCTATCCGGCGACGCATGTGTCATTACACGCCGACGAACTGGCGATGGGGCTGGTTCCACCCGAGGGCTTGCGATTTCACATTCGCGAATCGATTGAGCGCGGCGGCGCGGAACGGATTGGGCATGGCGTGGCCGTCATGAGCGAAGATGACCCGATCGGGCTGCTGCAGGAAATGGCCAAGAAGAATGTGCTGGTCGAGATTTGCCTGACGTCCAATGATGTGATTCTGGGCGTCAGCGGCGACCGCCATCCGCTGCCGGTGTATATGAAATACGGAGTGCCGGTGGCGCTGGCTACCGACGACGAGGGCGTCTCGCGCAGCGATATAACGCACGAATATCTGCGGGCGGTCGAGACGTATGGCTTGTCGTATGGCGAGCTGAAGCGCATGGCGCGCGAGAGCCTGGAACATAGTTTTATTTCGGGTGATAGTCTGTGGAGCGGTGGACGCGAGTTGCGGCGCGCTGCGGCGTGCGAGGACGACAAGGTGTCCGGCGATCGCGTCTCAGGAAAATGTCAGAAATTGATTGGGGCGAGTGAGCGCGCTCGCGTGCAGTGGCAACTGGAGCGAGCGTTTGCCGAGTTTGAGAAGAGGTTCTAATGTCATGTCCCGTAGGGCTGTGGATCTATGCCACCACCCTTGCACGACACTACAGTTACGTTCTTGCCCATGAACCCAGACGTCTTTACCCGCGCTGAATCCGCAGCCACATTCATTCTTTCCCAAACAAAGCTGCGTCCGCAGATTGGGCTCGTTCTCGGCTCCGGCCTCGGATCTTTTGCCGACGACCTCACCGAAGCCGTCCGCATTCCTTATGCCCACATCCCGACATTTCCGCGTTCGACTGCGATTGGTCATGCCGGACAACTCGTGGTGGGCAAGTCCGGCGACGTTCCCGTTGCCGTGATGCAGGGACGGGTGCATCTTTATGAAGGCTATTCGGCCGCCGAAGTGGCCTTTCCGACGCGCGTGCTCGGGCGAACTGGCATACGCGCTTTGATTCTCACCAACGCCGCCGGTGGCATTAACGTCGAGTATGGACAGGGCGCGCTGGTCATCCTTCGCGATCACATCAATCTTCAGGGACAGAATCCGCTAACGGGCGCGAATGACGAGCGCTTTGGCCCGCGCTTCCCCGACATGACTTATACCTACGCCAAGCGCTATCGCGAGATAGCGTTGGAGGAAGCGAAGAAGCTTTCGATTCCGCCGCGCGAGGGCGTCTACGCGGCGCTTGCCGGCCCGAGTTATGAAACTCCGGCAGAGATTCGATACCTGCGCACAATTGGTGCCGATCTGGTAGGCATGTCGACCGTTCCAGAAGCAATCGCCGCACGGCACATGGGGGTGAACGTGCTGGCAATTTCATGCGTGACGAATATGGCCGCCGGAATTCTCGATCAGGCACTCGTCCACGAAGAAGTGCTCGAAGTGGGACGGCGAGTGATGGGACAGTTCACCGCACTGCTGCGGGCCGTGCTGCCGCGGATAGCAACGGAGTTGCAGAAGCCGGGCTAAGTTTGCCTCGCAAAACAAGAGCCGCGTCAAGTCGCGTCTCTACTAACTCGTCCGTCGTCGATTACTTCGAACTCAGCGTCCCTTGCGGGGTATGAACACAGGTTGCGGCGGACTTATGTCGTACGCTGCTGCGAAGCTTGCCTGGTTGAGCGCAAAGCTGGCTCGTCCGCGCGAATCGATGAACAGCAACGGCTGTTTGAGCGGCACATCGCTGAACGTCCTGACGAACGGCATCTCGACTTCGCGTCCTGCGATCGTGACCTTCAACTTATCGCCGCGCCGATAGCCGAGCTTCAGAAAATCGTCGGCGCTGATGTTCGTGATCAGGTTGCCGAACGGACCATCCAGGGCGATCACTTCTCCGGTCAGACACTTGTCGTCCACGGTTGCGGGTTTCAGATCGAGCCGGACCAGTTCCTTGACGGCGGGTCCGACCTGGGTCCAGTCGTCGCCGCGCGCGATGTGAGCGCCGACGGGAGAGAAAATATCCCGGCCATGGAAGGTGGAGGAAATTTTGGCGCCGACCATCCAATCAGGGTTGGTGACCTCGCGAATGCCTTCGATGCCATCGCGGTCCTCGACCAAAGTCATCAGGCCGTTGTCGGGCAGGACGAAGAATTGCCCGCGCTTCGACTTCACGACCACAGCTTTGCGCGAGCTGCCCACGCCGGGATCGACGACCGTCACGAATACCGTTCCGGCCGGGAAATAGGGTGTGGCGCCGAACAGGAAGCGAGCGCCGTCTCGAATCGAAAAAGCATTCACCTGATGCGTGAGATCGACAATGCGGAGGTTGGGGGTGATGCCGTACATAATACCCTTGCAGAGAGCCACCGAATCGTCCAGGACGCCGAAATCGGTCATGAAGACGACGGTTGGCGGAGGTTCGACGGCAGATTGCTGCGCCAGAAGAGGACTCGCGACCAGAAGTAGAAAGGCGGTCGCCGCGACGACGAACAACAAACAGAATATTCGTGCCGATTTTCCTGCCGGAGTTAGTGCCATCCGCATAAAGTCGAGCTCTCCGAAAAGATTACTAGTTTATTAGGGATTGAGAAAAACGCAACTGCGGTTCATGACCCGGCGACAGAAAAGAGAAAACGATGCGCCATCGTTTCGCTTCCGGCATCTATAATCGGGGCGGCAATGATCAGTCGGAAATAAATCAATACAGGAGAGAGCTAGCGATGTCCAACGTCATTCCTGAAAAATACATCGACCTTTTCCAGAAGCGCGCTTTCGCCAGTCTTGGCACCCTCATGCCCGACGGACGACCGCAGGTCACTCCCGTCTGGTGCGACTTCGACGGCCAGCACGTCATCTTCAACTCGGCCCGCGGACGTCAAAAAGATCGCAACGTGCGCCGCGATCCGCGGGTTGCGCTGGCCATCGTCGATCCCGACAATCCCTATCGCTATCTGGAGATCCGCGGCACCGTGGTTGAGATCACCGAAGACGGCGCCGCCCAACACATCGACAAGATGGCGAAGAAGTACATGGGAGTCGACAAGTATCCCCATGCCCAGCCGGGAGAGGTTCGGGTGATTTACAAAATCCGGCCGGAGCATACGAACGTGATGGGCTAGACGGTCATTGGCTAGCGCACGAAGGCTCAGTGTGGCGCGGACACTCTTGTCCGCGAACTACGGCGGTATTCTCGGACCGGTTTCGCTGACTTTGTTCTCAGCCCCGCCGGACAAGAGTGTCCGCGCCACACACCCACCCCTTTTTTCCGTTGACCTTTCTTCACCAGACGAGTCCAACTCCCGATGGAACTTCGGAGGATCCTTTCCCGTATTAGAAGACGAGAGTCGAGGGGATCCTCGTCATTGTTTTTGTCCTGGAGGAGGCGTTTATGGAAGTCGGAAAAAATAGCGGCGATAGCTTGCACGCGATCGATGCTCAAGCCAATAGTGTTTCGGCGCAGCAGGTGGTGAAGGCTGCGCACGAAGAACTCCTCCAACTCATGCGGCAGCGTGCCGAGATCATGAAGCGCATTGGCACGGTGAAGCAGACCATCGCCGGATTGGCGGATCTTTTCGGCGAGCAGGTTCTCGGCGACGATTTACTGGAACTGATCGACCGCAAGCCCAATGGCCGTCAGCCCGGCTTCACCAAGGCGTGCCGAAGGGTACTCATGGATGTCCGGCGTCCGCTTGGAGCCCGCGAGGTTTGCGTGGAGCTGGGACGATATGCTCCGGCAATCCTGGCGCGGCACAAGGACCCACTGGCCTCGGTCACAACCGTTCTGAATCGTCTGGTGGATTATGGCGAGGCACGCAGCCTGAGCAACGACCGCGGCCGCCGAGTGTGGGAGTGGATCAGCGACACCGAGCCGTCGGCGGACGCGATGCCTTCCAGGAGAACGGCCTGATGAGCGAAGACTGCGAGGAATCTCGGCCGCTGGCAAACTGCAGATCCCTCGCTTCCCCACCCCATCGCGCCAAAAGCGGGTGCGCTGGGGGCCCCGGTCGCTCGGGATGACAATTCATAGAGGGTAGAGACTAAGCCGGCAACAGCCGTCCTTTTTCCAAATGCCGCGTCACGTGCGCATACTGGGCCGCGTGCGGATCGTGTGTCACCATCACAATGGTCTTGTTGAAGCTTTCATTCAGCCGCTTCAAAATCTCCAGGATCTCGGTCGCCGAATTGCTATCGAGGTCGCCGGTAGGTTCGTCGGCGAGAATCAGCGTAGGATCGCTGACGATGGCGCGAGCGATGGCCACACGCTGCTCCTGTCCACCCGATAGCTGCTTTGGAAGGTGATCGACGCGATCTTCAAGTCCGACGAGTTTGAGCGCGGTCATCACGTGATCGCGACGCTGCTGCGGCGTCATCTTGGTCAGCAACAGTGGCAATTCGACATTCTCAAATGCCGTCAGCACCGGAATCAGATTGAAAGTCTGAAAAACATATCCGACGTGAGTATTGCGCCACTTGGCCGACTGCCCATCGTTCAGGCAAAAAACATTTTCGCCCATTACCAGCAGTTCGCCGGAACTGGGGCGGTCAATGGCAGCGATCATGTTCAGCAGGGTCGTCTTCCCCGATCCTGAAGGCCCCATCAGCGCCAGAAACTCGCCGCCGGCGATGTCGATGGAGACGTTGTCGAGCGCGGTCACCTGAAAAGCATCGCGCTTGAAAATCTTGCTCACCCCACGGGCCTGGACGACCTTGCTGCCCACAGCCGGCTGTGTCGTTGTTGTTGTCGGCGTCACTGAATTCATGATTGTCCCTTGATACGAATCTTTTGCCCGTCCTGCAAATCCGCGGGCCCCGCCGTGATTACATTTTCGCCGCCCACCAGCGAGTCCACCAGATAGCCTCCCGAACGCTGGCCCTGAACATGAACATCCCGGCGGAGCGCCTTGCCGTTGAAAGCGAGCAGCACAAACTTTTTCCCATCCTTATCGCGCAATGCGGCGGTGGGCACAAAGACAAAATTCTGCTTCGCGCCGGCGTTTTTATCGTCGTTCGCCTTCGCCTTGAACTGCACGGTCGCATTCATTTCCGGCCGCAGGTAGGAATCGGGTTTCAGAATCTGAACCTTGACCTGGACTGTCGCTTTCTGCCGATTCGCTTCCGGCGACATTTCAGCGATCTCGCCTTTGTAGGAGCGATCCTTGAACGCATCCAGGGTGACGATGCCTTCCTGCTTGGGAGACAGTTTCGCGAAATCATCCTGCGCGATATCGAGCTCGACCTGAATGTCCTCCAGATCCGCCAGGGCGACCACCGATCCGCGCGGGCCGCCTTCGGCGCCGCTGGCGAACTGGGCGGTGACCAGTTCACCCTTCTCTGCCGTGCGCTCCAGAATCGTGCCGCTGACGGGCGCACGAATCACCGTCGCATCGAGTTGAGACTTGGCGTATGCCATCTGGCCTTCGGCCTGCAGCAGGTCACCGCGGGCACGCTCAACTTCTTCGGACCGCGGCCCGAGCTGCGCCAGCCGAAAAGACTGCTCCAGCGAATTCATTCGTTGCTGCGAAGCATCGTAGCGGGCGCTGGCGTCGTCCAGATTTTGCTTGGAGACAACTCCCTGCGCAAACAGATCGCGCGTGCGGTCCAGATTGATCTTGTCATTCATCGCAGTAGCTCGCGCCTCCGATAGATTGTGATCCGCCTGCTGAATCTCCTCCGGGCGCGACCCATGCTCATTTTCGAGCAGCCGCGCCTTGGCGCTCTCCACTGCCCCTCGAGCCTGTTCGTACTGGGCGCGAAATTCCTGGTCCTCCAGCCGCACCAGAATTTGTCCTTCTCTTACCTTGTCGCCTTTTTCCACGCCGATCCACGCCACGCGGCCCGTGACCTTCGAATTCACGCTGATTTTGTGATGAGCGACAATGTATCCGCTCGCCGAAAGCACGGTGCTGCCGGCGACGTCACTGCCTTCCGCCGTTGCCCGCGCGACTTCCACTTCCGGTGTGTCCGAGGCGAGCACACGGTAAGCCAGCGCGACGATTCCCAGCAGGACGACCAGAGCGATTCCACCCAGAATGAAGCGGCGCGACCACGCGGGCGGTTCTCCGCCTCCGTCGCGTAGCGAATGATCGATGCGCAGGTTCCGCAGGTCTTCGTGTTTAGTATCCGTGGGTCCGATGTCCGCGGGCATTGGTGAAGGTACGCTCCCCGTTTTTACTGACGCAAAATCGATTGCACGAACAATATACAAACTATGTACGACAAAGTTCGACCTAGGCTCGCAGCGACGTCAGAATATCCTGCCGCGCCGCATGCCAGGCGGGCGCGAAGCCTCCCAGCAAGCCCATGATCAACGCAAAGATAACCGCCGCCATCGCGACTCCCCAAGTCAGGTGCAGGCTGAAAACCGTTTCGCTGAAGGTGAGGGAGTTGCCGATTCCAGTGCTCATGCCGTTGAACGGCAATATCAAAACAATCCCGACAAACGCTCCCAGCAGCGAAAGCAGCAACGCCTCGATCACGAACGACGTGAGAATGCTGGGCCGGGAAAATCCTATGATTCGCAGGGTTGCGATCTCGCGCGAGCGATACGCCACCGCCGCATACATCGTATTCATGGCGGCGAAGCTGGAACCGATCGCCATGATGACCGCCACAAACGTACCGATAAATTTGATCGCTCCACCAGAACTGGTTTGCTTCTCGTAATACTCGGTTTCGAGCGTGCCCTCGAGCTTCAGCCGCTGATCATCGCTGACGCGATGTTTCAGCGCGTCCGCCGCAACCGGGTCGGTTGCCCGCAGATAAGCAGAAGAATAGGCTCCCTGGCGATCGAAATCCGCGGCGATCTGGTTGACATCGCCCCAGAGTTCCGAATCGTATGCGGTGCCACCCGAATCGAACACGCCCACGACCTTCCACTGCCCCTTGGCAAAGTCAAGACTGTCGCCGACGTTCGCGCCAGAAAAACGATTGTGAATGGACTGCCCGACCACCACTTCGCGCTGTCCTGGCGCAAACCAGCGGCCTTCGACCAGCTTTGCGCTGGGACGCAGAGTGAGGCCCGCCGGCATCAGGCCGCGAACTGAAACGTTCACTTCACCGGTTCCATCCTTGCGGGGCAGCACGACCACCACCACCCATTCGCCGGAGGCGAGCGGTTCTCCCTGGCTGTCCTTGGCAATCCCAGGGAGCGTCTTCAACGTCGGGAAAAGATTGGCGTCGAAGCCTCCCGAAAGTTCCGCCGTTGAGCCCTTGCGCATGACGAGCACGTTCACAGGATCCCCGCTGGCCATGAAGGCCTTCTTCAGACCCGCCAGCAGCGCCATCAGGAAAACAGCGGTGGTTACCGTGAGCGCAATGCCCAGAGCCGTCATGATGGTGAGGCCCTTGCGCAGCTTCAGATTGCGAATGTTATAGCTGATCGGAATCGCCATGCTGTTCCTTCGCTACCCGATGTAGCGCAGACCCTCCACAATATCCAACTTTGCCGCGTGGTAAGCGGGTAAGATCGCGCTCAGGATGCTGCGGCGCTTGTTGCGAAACGCGCTTTTGGTCACGAAGCGGGTTAATGTCATGCGACTCCGGAAGGCCCACCAGTTGACAAGAAAATTTCCCGAGAGGGACAGCCAATCCCATTTACGCTAGCCCTGAGGATAAAGCAGCGGTCGCGGTATGGACAACTGGACTTTGATCTTCCTTTCGAGAACATCCTTTTCGTCGAAGAGTCGGGTCAGACAACCTCAACGTGTTTATTGTTATGGAGGTGGCAATGTTCAGGGGACGCGTTCGCCCCGATCGCGGAACTCACCTCAGTATCAAGTCCAAGCGACAGATTTTCCCGGCCATTTTTCAGTACTTTCGTAACTCTCAGTTGGGCAGTTGAAGGCGGTATCCTAAGGTTTGATTCTCCCCCTGATTCTTAAATCCATATTCAGGGTGTAGTGCGGCTTGTCACCGCGAGGACGATTGTAATGGCGACGATGTTTGGCCGGTTCGAAGTCCAGAGTGAGCTTTCCAAGTCAGAGACCGCCTTGATTTACAAGGCGATGGACACGGAAACCAACCAGGTTGTGGCGCTCAAGACGCAGAGTCTGGAGCCGCTTGGCGACCGTGCGGACGCGTTTGTCGACACGCTGATCGCCGAAGGCGAGAGCACGCGCGATCTCGTCAGCCAGAACATTGCACTTCTCTACGGCGCAGGCGAGATCGACGGCCAGTTCTGCGCGGCGATGGAGTACATCCAGGGGAACAGCGTTGCCACCATGTTGGCGCGCAAAGAAGGCTTCTCCATCTGGGATCTGCTCGACATTACGCGCCAGGTTTGCGCTGGCCTGGAGCATGCTGCCTCGAAGGGTGTGGCCCACTGTTCGCTGGAGCCCGCCAAGATCATGGTGCAGTGGGACGGGATGGTCAAAATCCTCGGCTACGGCATCTCCAACATGGGCCTCATTGAAGCGGAATCGGGAAAAGGTTTGGGCCGGCTCATGCCCTACTGTTCTCCCGAACAGATTCGTGGAGAAGCCATCGACCTGCGTTCGAACCTGTTTACCTTAGGCGCGATCCTCTACGAGATGGTGGTTGGCCGGCAGGCTTTCGACGCCGCAGATCCGGTTACGCTTGTCAGCCAGATTGAGAATGAGACGCCCGCCAGCCCGTCTTCGGTGAATTCCAAGATTCAACCGGGGGTGAGCGCGCTGATTATGAAAGCGCTCGCGAAAGATCCCGCGGAGCGTTATCAGAGCGCGCGCGAACTGGTGGATGACCTGGAGAAGTGCAAGGAAAACGGCAAGAAAGCCGCCACTGATCCCAAACAGACGACCCAGGCGCCGAAAGTTGCCGTGAGTTCCGCGGCTCGCGCGGCGGCGGCCAGCAAGTTTGTCTCGGCAGCCTCAAGCGCGGCCACGCCCGAGGCTTCCGCTCAAGCCGTTTCGCCCAAACCTGTTTCTCCTGTTTCTCCGCGAATCGACGTGCCGGTGTTTTCTCAGACCGATCCGCCAGCAGCCGAAACCAAAGCCGCCGCGGCAGTTGCGGGCGCGGCGAGCGGAGGGAGCGCCACGCGCGTGTCCAATGCCTCTGATGATTCGAACTCTGACTCGAACTCCGATTCGAAATCTGGCGTGCGGCTCATGGGTGAATTTGAAGTAAGTAGTCCCGAATCCCAGGCCGCGCACGGCCCGGTTTTATCGGCGGCGGCGGTGGAGCAAGAAACTGAGCGGCATTCGCCCCGCGTGGCCGTTGATCCAATGATGTCCGAGCCAATGGCGAGCTCATCCGGCAGAAGTTTTTCTGACCTCGCAGAGATGCCTCCACTCAAGGAACCCGTTTTCGCGCCGTCAGTTCCCGAGCCGGCTGAGCCGTCGCGTCCCGTGGCACAGATCTCCCCGAAGAAAGAGGAGAAACCAAAAATCCAGCCGCGGGAAGTCGCGAAAAAAGCAATTCATCAAATCGCCACCCTTCCGCCGCGGCTGATGCTCTATTCAATCCTGGGCGCGGTTGGACTCATCCTCGTGATTGTGATCGCGCTCTTTTTCCATGTTCGCTCGGAAGACGATAGTTCCACGGCTGCTCCGCGGCCGACGAAAGCCGTAAGCCCAGCCCAACCCGCTGCCCAGACTCCGGTGGCGCCGCAAATCGAGAAGGCAACTCCACCCGCCCCGCCCGTTGCGGAAGCTCAACCGACCCTGACGGTACGCCAAGTCGAAAAGCGCAGCTCGAACAGCACGCGCCGGGCGCCCGCTCCGGCCCCGGTGCCGGTCGTGATCCCGGGCGAGGCCCTGATTGACTCCAGCCCGCAGGGCGCACAGTTTCAGGTCGATGGAAGGAGCGATCCGTCGTGGGTTACGCCGTTTAGTGTGATGGGCCTAAGTCCTGGTAAGCACATCATATCTGCCAGCAAGTCCGGCTATTCGCCCGAGATACGGTCGGTCGATGTTGCTGCCGGCAGCAAATCGTCTCTGACGCTTCATTTGTCGCCGGTCAATGCGCTGGTGGTGGTGAACAGCACGCCGCCCGGCGCTGACGTCATCATGGACGGCAAGCCTACCGGACGAGTGACCCCGGCGCAGTTCGCAGTGGAAAAAGGAAGCCACACAATTCTGTTGCGCAAGCAGGGATATCTCGACGAGACCGTCACTGCCGATCTCGGTCCCGCTCAGAATTTCCAGTACTCGCCTGCGCTCAGAGCGCTGGGCAATACTGAGGACATGCGCACTATCGGCAAGTTCAACAAGTTGTTTGGACGCGGCGGAGAGAGCACGGCGGGCATGGGTTCCATCATCATTCGCACCCTGCCGAGAGGCGCACAGGTCGCGATCAACCAGCGGGTCCTTGATAAGACCTCGCCAGTCGACATCATGCTGGGACCGGGGAACTACATCGTGGATATCACGCTGACCGGTTTCAAGCCAATCCACAAAGTGGTCAGCGTCGACAAAGGCGGCAAGGCCGCAATCGACGAAATCCTCGAGCGGCAATGACCGGCAATAAGCGGCGATTCGCCAAGTCTCTGCTCACACTTCTGGTGTGGTGCGGGCATCTCCTTCGGCTTCCCTCGCGAAAAACCCAGATGCAAAGCGCTACATAACTGATAATCGAAAGACTTAATCAGGAATAAGCCGCCAGCCGCCCTCATTGGGTGTAATCTGGAGCCAGCGGCTGCCGGTCGCCTATCGCTTAGAGCCGTGATCCAAATCACAGTCTGCGGTGCCGAGTGGATGCAGAATTAGGCTAAGGCAAGAGGGAGTGACATTGTGTCGTCGCAGCCTACGCCGGGCAAGTTGAGCCCCGATCTGTTGCAGGCCCTTCACGGAATCCAATCGGTTCAGCTGTTCCCCAAAGGCTCCACGCTGTTTCAGCAGGGTTCCGCGGTCACGGGCGTTTACCTGGTGGAGAGCGGCGAGGTTCGCGTCCTGCTGCCGACCGGTCAGAGTCAAAAGCAGCTTCTGGAGGTCGTCGGTCCGGGAACCATGCTCGGGCTGAGCGAGAGCATGACCGGGGAAAAGTATCGAATCACCGCGGAAGCGGGTGACGAAACGACGGCCGGCTTCATTCCGCGCCAGGAGTTTCTGGAGTTTCTGCGTGAGCACGGCGATTTCTGCATGCAGGTGGTGCGGCTGCTGAGCGAAGACTTGCACGCACTTTACCACAAGTTCCGCAGCATCAGTGCTCATCCGGGGCGTCCGCGGCACCGGCCTCTGGACGAGCAGTTGAATTAGGTCAGGTCTCAGGTCTTAGGTCTCAGGTTTCTTCCTCCACGGTAAAGACTGATAGCTGAGACCTGAGACCTGCCTTTCCTAGTTCGCTTTAAAGTTGACCGTGATCTGCGTCTGGATCTCGACTGGAGCGCCATCGAGGTAGTACGGCTTGTATCTCCATTGGCGGACAGCTTCCACCGCGGCGTGCGCAAGAACTGCGTCTCCACTGAGCACTTTCAGATTGGTGACGTTGCCCTCTTTGTTGATGGTGGCTTCGATCTGCACTGCGCCCTGGGCATGAACCGCGAGCGCGGCTTGCGGATACTTTGGTTGTACCCGCTTGATCAGAAGTCCTTGGGACACACCCTGGGAAATTCTTAGCGTTGCCAGCGAGGGCTTGGTAAGACTTGACGATGCCGAAGACATCAGGCCGCTCAAGTTGCTATCGTTCGCGGATGCAACGGCGAGCGGACTGGGAAGCGGAGGCGCGGACTCCTCGGCTGGGGCCTGTGTTTTGGTTCCCGCGGCGTTCGACTTCACTCGTATGGGCGCCAAATCGGGTTTCTTCGTTTCCGGCTCAGAGTTCGCGGCGATCCGAATCACTGGAGAATTTCCAGCACCAGCCGACGGCTTGTCGAGCAGTGTCGCTGTAGCCGTTTTGGGAGCTAAGGTTTGAGTTGTGGAACTCGCCCGATCGGGCGTGCTCGTCGAAGGTGCCACCACTGGGGAGGACATGGGTGCCAGAGCACGAGCGGGTTGCCCCGAGTCCTGTGGCGTGCTTACGGGTTGCGGAGCTGGGGTTGTGCTGGACTTGCCTAACTTCCCATTACTAAGGTAGCCGAGCACGGCCAGAACCAGGACAGCCACAACTGCGATCAGGATTCTTTTGTTGCCGCCCGATCCGCCGGAATCTTCTTCGCCCAATGCGGCAAAAGACGGGGCATCGGTAATGCTCGCCGAATTTAACATTGGAGCGGGAGCAGCGTCATGCGACGCATTGTCGGGCGATGGATTGTCGGGCTCCGATTCAACGATCTTGTTCTCTTTCGCTGGCGGAGCTGTTACTTTTTTTGCCGGAGCCGGTGCTGCGGCTGACCCTGGGGCAGACGTGAAAGCGGAACTCGCATCTTGGGCTGGTACGGACGCGGCGGCGACTCTTGCCGCTTCGTTTCTGACTACGTCGTTCTTGATTACACCCGCGGACGCGGGCTGCCGCGCTGCCGCTGCTGGCTCGGCCACGATCGTAGTCTTGCTTTGCGCTGCGGACTCGGGAACAACCGCCGGTTTGTCCTCAACTTTTGCCGACGCTGTCATTGCCGGATACGCCGCCGGAATCATCGCCGGCAGCGGAGCTTCAAATTCAGGAAGCTCGGGAGGGCTTGGTGGTGGAGCAATCGCTTCAGCGCTACGACTTGCCGATTGGAATGAACTGGCGACGGATACAGGAGCTGTTTTTGCGGGCATTACGGGAGTTGCAGCGCTGGTAGCACTGGCGCCGGCAGCGTCAGAGTTTTTCCGCAAGAGTCCCCGCGCGACCCGAAGCGTTCCCTTTGCCTGCTCGACGTTGATCGGCTTGGTGAGCACAAGGTTGGCGCCGATGCGGTAGGCTTTGGCCACGCCCGCTTGTCCTTCGACCAAAGCGATGGCCAGCGAGCTCTGATTGGAGCTGGAATTTCTTGCGCTCTTAAAGAGCAGGGAAGCGTTCTGTTCGTTCTCGCAGTCCACGACGATGGCGTCGTAGCGCTGCGCCATCAATTTCTTGACCGCAGCAAACGGTTCCTGAACCGGGTCTATGGTGAAGTCCAGTTCGCCGAACACCTGACTTACGACGCGAGCCAGTTTTTCATCGGGACAGAAAAGTAAAGCTTGGTAACCCATAATGAGGTCATCCTAGGTAATGTCGTGGGTACCAGCAAGTTACGTGGGTAATTGAATGGCCGTGGGGCGTCGATGGTCGTTTGTCGTTTGTCGTTCGCGGCTTGTCGGATCACCCGGAAAGCATGGTACTGGTTGGCCATCAACGAGCGACCATCGACTAACGACTAAACGACGTTCTGACTCGTCTGCGGTCAAGGCCGCTGAAAGTCGACGATCACGACGGTCTGGAAGGGCTGAGCCTTTCCGTCGCGGACGTAGGGCCGATAGCGCCACTGCTTCACGGCTTGGATGGCGGCGGTTGCCAGGGTAGCGTTTCCCTCGACCAGTCGCAGACCCTCAACCTTGCCGGTTTCATCAACCACCGCCTTGAGGACAACCGTTCCTTGCGCTTCCCCGGAGCGCGCTTCGACGGGATATTTCGCCGGAACGCTGTGAGCCAGCCGTTTCTCCGCACCCTGGGAAGAGAGAATGATCGCGCTGTTTTCCCTGGGCAGTTGGGTGTCGGACGAAGTCGCAGCGGCGGCGTCCTTCTTACTGTCGCTGGGTTTGCTGGCGATGGGTTTGTTAACCTCAGGCTTGGTGACAACAGGTCGAGCTGTGGTTGTGGACCCGGAAGTTGGCGTCGCAACTGCCGTGCCTGGAGTCGCTGCCGGCTGGGAAGGAACAGTCGCGGCGGCGGACGTTGTTGCTGAACCTGTTGCGGAATTTGGGACCTTTGACTGTGTCTGATTCGGAGCGGTTGGCGATTCCGGCGCAGGCGCCGAGGTTGTGGCCGGAGCCAGCTGCGCTGAAGGCTTCGTGGGATTTGGCGCCCGAGTCGGCGGCAGCGCCATACCGGCGAGGGCCAGCACGCGATCAATCTGCGGTTGGGCGATGGCTCGGAATCCGGGCTGATACGTCCACGCGGCATAGAAGCCGCCGCCGGCGAGCGCGAGCATTAGCAACGCGACCAGTGGACTGCGTCTTTTCTGCTGGCCTTGATGGTAGGATGAAAGGCCCGGGGCGCGAGATTCGGCTGCCGGTTGATCCGGCGCTGCTTTGTTCAGTCTCGAGCTTTCCAGTTGTGCTTCCGCCAGTTCCGATTCTTCCAGTTCCGTTCTCTCCAGTTCCGCAAGTACCGGATCGTCGGAAGGTTTTACTGGGCGCGCAGGTTTCGAATTTACCGAAGCAGCTCGAGCCGAAGATGACTCTGACAAATCTGACAATGATGATGCTGAAAAAGATGCGGACTGCGGATTCAACTTTGGAGAATCTGGCGTGGCATCGATTTCGTCCACTGCGGAATGCATTTTCGTCGTGAGGGCTGGCGCGGAGAGCGTCGCGGTTAAAGCAGAGGTTGGAGCGGCGGTCGGAGCGGAGGTTGGAACGAAGCTTGGAGCGGGCTCCGCAAAGTTCGTCAGTTGCGAAGAAACGGCTGCGACTGCGGCTGCCTGCGCGCGTTCTTCGGCCATGACCGTGCTGGCCACCGCCGCGCTCATGGTCTGCGGGGGAACACTCTCGTTTGTCTGGACGTCTTTTCGCACACGGCTGACTGCGGTGCGGATGGTGCTCCGGGCTTGGTCTTTCGCGACCGGCTTGGTCAGAATCAGTTCTGCGCCCAGGCGAAAAGCAGTTGGTAGACCGGCGCGGCCATCGACAATGGCAATCGGGACAGGGTTATTGCCGTTTTTTCCGCGACGACAAACGTCAAAGATCAGCTTGGCTGCCGGCAGATTTTCGCAATCGACCAACACCAGGTCGAAGCTGTGCGAATTGAGTTTTTGGGCAGCGGAGGCTCCGTCCAGGGGACGCTCGCAAGTCACTGACATCTCTTCCAAAACGCCAGTAATTGCGCTGACTGCCTGGTCGTCCGGCGACAACAGTAGGGCATGGGGCATAGCTCTCCCATGCTAGGAACCGCTGTCGAAAGCCGCAAGTTACGGGGGTAAGTGGGTGGCTCCCTATAGTTTTAGGGAAGCCGCTGGTTTTTTCCGACGGCCGACTCCGGCTGAGGATAGACAATCGAACCGCGAAAGGCGGACTTGTCGGCGGGCGCAAAATCGGGGAATGGCAACTGGTGTTGGTCCCGCCATTGCTGGACCTGCTGCTCGGCGGCGCTGGTTTTTTCCTTGTCGAGTCCGCAATCGCGCGAGAAATATACGGTCTGCGACGGGAAGGCGAAGCCGCTGCCCGATTTCTCGACGATCTCCATGATGCGCAGCAACAGGTCTTCGCGGATGGCTAAGAATTCGTTGGAGTCTTGGGTGAGCACGTAGCTGAAGATCTCAAGGCGCAAGGCGCTGTTGTCGAAATTGGCGAAGCGGATATATGCGCTTTCGCTTTCGACCTTCGGGTGTTCGTATAACATGCGGCGAACTTCCGCCAGCAGATAACGCAGTTGGTCCGCCGTGGTCTCACACCTGATCGCGAGCGCAGGATTGAACAGAATTTTGTCGCGCCGGGTGAAATTTTCGATGTTCATGGTGGCGAGGGCGCCATTGGGAATAGAAAGCTCGGTGCGTGCGTCGGTGCGAACGCGGGTCGAGCGCAGGCTGATGTCTTCCACGGTTCCGACGCGATCGCCGAAGCGGCAGTAATCGCCGACGCGGATGACTTCGTCGGCCAGAACGGAAACCCCGCCGAAAAGATTTTCGAGCGTCTTCTGGGCCGCGAATGCGATGGCAATGCCGCCGATGCCAAGGCCGGCGAGCACGGTGGTCAGGTTGAAGCCCAGTATGCCGAACGCCGTCAGGATGGCGACGATCACCACCAGCGCTGCGAGCAGCCGCTCGCCCAGCACCATCAGGGTTCCGGTGCCGGTGCGGCCCGCGCCGATGGCGTGGATGCGCAGGCGCTGCATCGTGAGGCTGGCGGCGCGGAGCAGAAACCAGAAGAAGCCGATGCTGATGAGAACGCCGATGGTCCGGTAGTAATAAAGACGTGGCAGCAACGGCAGGCCGAGGTAGCCGGCAATCGCGCGGTGAGCCAGCGCGCTGAATGAGACCAGCAGCGGCTTGGACATGCGGCTGTAGGGGTGCAGGTTGGGACGGTGTCTGAGCTTGAGCCAAATCCGGCGCGGAATCGCCAGCAGCAGAACCATCGCCCAGCCGATCGCGAGCGCCACTGGAATCGCGGCGAAGAGCGCCAGCCATTGCCACAGCGGCATCCCGAGAAATACGTTTCTAACCAGGCTTTGAGGGAGTTTGCTTTCGACCTGGTGAGCCTCGAGGTTGTCATACAACTCAGGGACTTTGCTGAGCGTCTCGGAAGAGAAGAGCCAGATTTTTCCGGAATTCGGATCCCCGACTCGGACGAGGACAACGGGAACATCCGCATCCCCATAGGAAAAAACGCCGACAGTTTGCCGATCGAGGACACCGTAATCCGGATTGCCTTCGGGACTGGTGCTGAGCCGCCGCAGACTGCCCACGAAGGTGCGGTCCATCAGCATCTTCAGCTGGTTGGCCAAGTCTGGACCCTGCGACTGGCGGCGCGCGGTGCTCATTTGCAGGTAATCGGCGGCGGTCTGGTAATTTCCGGCCTGCGCGGTTTGCAGGAATCCAAGCACGGTTCCTGAAGGCGTCCCACGTCCCAGTTCATCGGCGGCCGCGGGAGTTGCTGCCTGAGCCTGTGCCCCACCCGGCAGCAGGCTGGTCACTGACTGGGCCACTGACTGGGCCATCAGCCCATGGAGAGAAAGGGAAACGAGAAGAACCAACAACACCAATTTTTTCATCGAGATTCCAGTATGGGTAGTGGGCTACGAGCTATGAGCTTCGAGTAAACCAGTTTGCCCGCAGCTCGCGGCTCGAAGCTCGCAGCTTACTTACGCCACTACCTCTTTGGACGATAGATGTCGGTGGCCTGTCCGTAGAAGACCTCCGCCGATTCCATCATCGTCTCCGATAGCGTTGGGTGCGGATGAATCGTCATGCCAACATCGGCCGCCAGGGCGCACATTTCGATGGCCAGCACGCCTTCGGCGATCAGTTCGCCCGCGCCTGCGCCCACGATGCCGACACCGAGCACGCGTTCCGTCTTCGGATCGATGAGCAGCTTGGTGAGACCTTCGGGCCGATCGAGCGTGATGGCGCGCCCCGAAGCGGCCCACGGAAACTTGGCGACGGTGATCTCGCGTCCTTGTTCCTTGGCTTGCGTTTCCGTCAGTCCAGCCCACGCGATCTCAGGATCGGTGAACACGACCGCAGGGATCGCGTTCGGTTCGAAAGCAACCTTGTGTCCGGCGATGGCTTCAACGGCGGTGCGGCCCTCATGCATCGCCTTGTGGGCCAGCATCGGTTCGCCGGCGACGTCGCCGATCGCGTAGATCGTGGGATCCGCGGTCTGCCGCTGTTCGTTAATTTCGATGAATCCCTTCTGGTTGACTTTGACTTTCGTCTGGTCGAGACCGGGGATTTCGGAATTCGGCCGGCGCCCGACCGACATCAGCACGCGATCAAACACCTGCACCTGCTCTTTCTCTTTCACAGCCGGACCCTCGAGCGTTACGCGAATGCCAGTCTTCTCGTCCTCGAGCGATTTGACCGTGGTATTCAGCAGGATCGCGGAGAAAAGTTTTTCCAGGCGCTTGTGCAGAGGCAGCACCAGGTCGCGGTCGGCGCCGGGCAGCAGGCCGGGCATCATTTCGACGCAGGTCACCTTGGTGCCGAGCGTGGCGTAAACCGATCCCAGTTCCAATCCAATGTAGCCGCCGCCGATGACCAACAGCGTTTTGGGAACGTCGGGCAGATCGAGAGCGCCGGTCGAATCCATGAGGCGCGGGCTGTCGAGCTTGAGGCTGGGCACGACCGTCGGCCGCGATCCGGTCGCGATGATGATGCGGTCGAACGTCATGTTCTCTTCGCCGCCGGCTGCGGTCTTCGTCACTTTCAGCGTCGTCGAATTCACGAATGTCGCTTTGCCCTGCACCAACTGGACCGACCGCTGCTCGGATAATTGCCCCAGCCCGCCGGTCAGCTTCTTGACGACACTCTCTTTCCATCCCCGAAGCTTGTTCAGGTCAACTTTGGGCTCGCCAAACTCGATGCCCCAGTTCTTCGCCTGCTCGGCTTCTTCGAGCAGCTTAGCCACGTGCAGCAGGGCCTTGGAAGGGATGCAGCCGCGATACAGGCAGACGCCGCCGGGGTTCACTTCCGGATCGATCAGCGTAACTTTCATGCCCAGGTCGGCAGCCAGAAATGCGGCAGCATAACCGCCGGGTCCGCCGCCAATCACAGCCACACGGAGATTCGAAGAGTTCGTCATTTCGTTATCTACCTTAAAGTTACTGCTGAATTTGTTTGACCCTGAATTCATTTATCCCTGAACCGAAAGCAGAAATGGCTGCTCGAAGGCTTCCGCGATCCAGCGCAGAAAACGCGCGGCATCGGCCCCATCGATCAACCGGTGATCGTACGAGAGTGAGAGCGGCAGAATCAAGCGCGGCTCGAATTTGTTGTTCACCCACTCCGGCTCCATCCGCGAACGCGAAAGGCCGAGAATCGCGACTTCGGGATGATTCACGATGGGAGAAAACCCAGTGCCGCCGATCCCTCCGAGATTGGTGATGGTGAATGTGCCGCCTTCCATCTCCTCGGGAGTGAGCTTGCGGTCGCGCGCCTTCTTCGAGAGCTGCGTCATCTCCGCCGCCAGCTCGACAATATTTTTTTTGTCTACGTCGCGAATGACCGGCACCAGCAGTCCGCGATCGGTGTCCACCGCAACGCCGATGTTGATGTACTGCTTGTAGATGATTTCTTCCTTCCCCATATCAATCGAGGCATTGAACTGGGGAAATACTTTCAGGGCCGACGCGCAGACTTTCAGCGCGATCGCCGTCACCGTCATCTTGCCGCTCGTTTCTTCCGCCCGCGGCGCGAAGCGGGCGCGCAACTGTTCGAGTTCGGTGATGTCGGCGCGATCCTGCTGGGTGACATGCGGAATCGTGTTCCACGCCTGACGAAGGTGTTCAGCGGTTTTGCGCCGCACTCCGCGCATCGAAACGCGTTCCGTTTTGCCCCACTTGGAGAAGTCGGGCAGTTCAGGTTCGACGAAGCTTCCGCGTGGAGTTTGTGCCGCAGCGGCGGCCGCCGCCAGAGCATTCTTGGCGCACAGCTTCACGTCGTCTTCACTGATGCGCCCGCCCGGGCCGCTGCCGGGCACACTGCGAATATCAACTCCAATCTCGCGCGCCAGACGGCGCACGTGCGGCGCCGCCGGCACCGGATCGCGGTCTGTGCCGGCAACCTTGCCCAGTTGCACGGGCATGCTGAACGCCGGTATCGCGGCTTGCGGTTGATCCGGTGGCAGCGCCTGTTCTTCAGTTTTGCCCTCGGCGCGCATCGCCAACTGGAACGCGAGCCGCGCCGCTTGCTGTCCGGAGATGTGTTCCACCGGTTCGTGCCTGCGAACAGGTTGCACCTCGGCGACTGCACCGCCCTCCAGCGTAAAGATGACCTCACCAACCTTGACCTTCTGACCTTCTTTGACCTTGATCTCGCGCACCACGCCGCTGATCGAGGAAGGAACTTCGATCACGGCTTTGTCGGTTTCGAGTTCCATGCAAGGCTGGCCTTCGGTGATGCTGGCGCCGGGCTTGATCATCAAGCGGACCAGGTCGCCGCTCTCGATATTCTCGCCCAGTTCGGGCAGCTTAAACTCCGTTGCCATTCCTTCCTTGTCCCTCTAGCTCTTTCCCTCTAGCTGGTGGCGGGATTGCGTTTTTCCGGATCGATTCCAAGATCGCGGATCGCTTTCTCCAGGAGTTTCGCACTGACACGTTCGGCGCCGTCCTTCTTCTCGCCGGACTTTTCGCCCGCCAGGGCATGCAGCGTGGCGAGCACCATGTGCTTTGCGTCCACTTCGAAAAAATCTCGCAGGGATGCGCGATTCTCGCTGCGCCCGAAACCGTCCGTGCCGAGCGACACCAACTTGCCCGGAACCCACCGCGCGATACTTTCCGGCAGAATCTTCATGTAATCCGATGCCGCGATGAATGGGCCGGATGCGCCCTTCAGTGTCTGAGTGACATATGGCACTTTGGCTGGCTTTGTGGGATGCAACATGTTCCAGCGCGCGCAGTCGTTCGCTTCGCGATAAAGCTCCTTGTAACTGGTCACGCTCCACACGTCCGCCGCTACGCCATAGTCCTTTTCCAGAATCGCTTGCGCCTTGAGCACCTCAAACATGATGGCGCCGCTGCCCAGTAACTGCGCGCGCAGCTTCGCATTTTTCTCTTCGGAAGTCCGGTAGCGGTACAAGCCTTTGAGGATGCCCTCGCGGACGCCCGGCTGGCTGGGCATCTCGGGCATCGGCAGCGGCTCATTGGTGACCGTCAAGTAATAAAAGATGGATTCGCCTTTGACATACATCCGCTTGATGCCGTCCTGAATAATGACTGCGATCTCATAGGCGAACGCCGGATCGTAAGCCAGCAGGTTCGGCACTGGGAGAGCGAGTACCTGGCTGTGTCCATCCTGATGCTGCAGTCCTTCGCCCGCCAGCGTTGTTCTGCCCGCCGTGCCTCCGATCAGGAAGCCACGGCAGCGCATATCCGCCGCGGCCCAGATCAGGTCGCCGATGCGCTGCAGTCCGAACATCGAGTAATAAATAAAGAAGGGGATCGTGTTGATGCCGTGATTGGCATACGCGGTGCCGGCGGCGATGAAAGAACACATCGATCCCGCCTCGGTGATGCCCTCTTCCAGAATCTGTCCGTTCTTCGCCTCCTTGTAATAGAGGAGCGTAGCCATATCGACCGGCTCATAGAGCTGGCCCACGCTCGAATAGATGCCAACCTGGCGGAAGAGCGCCTCCATGCCGAAGGTGCGGGCTTCATCGGGAACCACGGGCACGATAAAGCGGCCCACTTCAGGGTCGCGCAGTAACTTCGAGAGCATGCGCACGAAGACCATGGTGGTGGAAGCTTCGCGACCCTCAGTGCCCTTGTAGAACTCCTCAAAGAGCGATTCAGAAACCGGCTTGAACGGCGTGGCGCGCACCCTCCGCACCGGCATGTAGCCGCCCAGTTGTTTCCGGCGCTCCTGCAGGTACTTGATTTCCGGGCTGTCGTCGGCCGGGCGATAGAACGGCGCATTGTGAAGCTCGCCGTCTGGAATCGGAATGCCGAAGCGCGAGCGGAAGATTTGTAACTCATCGTCATTCAGCTTTTTCTGCTGGTGCGTAATGTTCTTGCCTTCGCCCGCTTCGCCGAGTCCATAGCCCTTGATGGTTTTGGCGAGAACGATAGTTGGAGATCCGGTGTGCTCAACCGCCGCCTTGAACGCGGCGTACACTTTGATCGGGTCGTGACCGCCGAGCCGCATGCGGGCGAGTTGCTCGTCCGAAAGATGTTCCACCATCTTCAGTAGCCGGGGATCGGTGCCGAAGAAATTCTGCCGGAAATACGCGCCACTCTCGACGAAATATTTCTGATACTGGCCGTCGGTGATCTCGCCCATGCGCCGGACGAGCAGGCCATCGCGATCGGCCTGAATGAGCGGATCCCAATCGCCGCCCCAGATCAGCTTGATGACGTTCCATCCCGCGCCGCGGAAAATTGCTTCCAGCTCCTGGATGATCTTGCCGTTTCCGCGTACCGGTCCGTCGAGGCGCTGGAGGTTGCAGTTGACGACGAAAATCAGGTTGTCGAGCCGCTCGCGCGAAGCCAGGGTAATCGAGCCGAGCGATTCCGGTTCGTCCATTTCGCCATCGCCCAGGAACGCCCAGACTTTGCCGCCGGTGGAAGTTTTCAACCCGCGATTTTCCAGGTATTTGATGAACCGAGCGTGATAGATCGCCTGAATCGGGCCCAATCCCATCGACACGGTCGGAAATTCCCAGAAGTCGGGCATGAGCCATGGATGCGGATACGACGATAATCCGCCGCCCGGTTTCAACTCCCGCCGGAAGTTCTCCAATTTCTCTTTGGCGATACGGCCCTCGAGGTAGGCGCGGGCGTAAATTCCGGGCGCGGCGTGTCCCTGGAAATAGACAACATCGCGGTCGCCGGATTCCGTGGATGCTTGAAAGAAGTGATTGAACGCCACTTCGTAGAGCGTAGCCGCCGACGCAAACGTAGAGATGTGTCCGCCGATGCCTTCTTGAATCTTGTTGGCGCGGACGACCATAGCCATGGCGTTCCAGCGCACTAGGCTCTTGATGCGGCGCTCCATTTCCTGGCTGCCAGGGAATGGGGGTTGCTGCCGGGAAGGGATCGTATTCTGGTAGGGGGTCGTCGCCGAGAACGGCAGGTTGATCCCAGCTTCGCGCCGGGCATGCAGCGCCAGTTGCTGCAAAAGCCGCCCCGCGCGATCCGGGCCGCCATGCGAGAGCACATAGTCGAGCGAGTCCAGCCACTCGCGCGTTTCCAGGACTTCGATTCCGTTCGTCGGTTGCGTCTCAGCCAATCTGACCTCACGAATAACACCGCAATTGCTCATCATAAGCAATCGGGAGGAATTTTGCTGGGGGCGGGGCGAAATCAGTCGTCGGTTGCTGGTCGATAGTCGTTAGTCAAAGCGTTTGCGAACAGCGAAACGACCAACGACCACTCCTATTCCAGCGTCACCGCTTTCACCAGGTTGCGCGGATGATCCACATCGAGGCCGCGCTTGGCGGCGACATAATAGGCAAACAACTGCAGAGGAACGATCTCGAGAATCGGCGACAGCAGTTCCGGCGCCGCGGGAATAAAGACGGTGTGGTTCGCTAGCTGCGGTACGGTTGTGTCTCCTTCGGTTGCCAGCGCGATCAATGTCGCACCCTGCTTCTTGAACCCTTCCATGTTGCTCACGTTCTTGTCGTAGCGCAAGACGGAGCCCGCGTCGTTATTATTGCGGTCGCAGGTCGCGATCATGACCAGCGGCAAGCGGAAATCAATCAGCGCGTTCGGCCCATGCTTGGCTTCTCCGGTGGGATAGCCTTCCGCGTGAATGTACGAAACTTCTTTCAGTTTGAGAGCTCCATCCAACGCGATCGGGTAGTGGATGGCGCGGCCGAGGAACATGAAATCGTCCACGCGATAGTAAAGCTCGGCCAGCTTCTCCACTTGATCGGACGCCGCCAAAATCCTTTCCGTCTTTTGAGGTAGCGCCAGAAGTTCGCCGATGTAGCGCTGGGCCAGCGCCTTCGAAACCTTCTCCTTGATTTCGCCGAGGTAGAGCGCGAAGAGAAACAAACACGCCATCTGCGCGGTGAATGCCTTGGTCGAGGCGATGCTGATCTCCGGACCAGCGTGGGTGTAGATGAAACCGTCGGCTTCCCGCGCAACCGTCGAGCCTTCGACATTCGAAATGGCGATGGTGCGCGACCCCTTCTGCCGGGCTTCGCGCTGCGCTGCGGTCGTGTCGGCGGTTTCTCCCGACTGAGTAATAAAGATGCTGAGTTCTCCCCGCCCAATCATCGGGTTGCGGTATTCGAACTCGCTCGCGTAGTCCACATCGACCGGCACGCCCGCCAGTTCCTGCATCATGAACTGGCCCGTCATACCCGCGTGACGGCTGGTCCCGGAAGCCACGATGTTAATCCGCCGCAGCGCGCGCAGTTCCTCGCGCGCGATATGGATTTCGTCCAGGCGAACCAATCCTTCGGCCAGCGAGACGCGTGGTTCAATGGTTCGCCGCAAGGCGTCGGGCTGCTCAAAAATCTCTCGAATCAGATGATGCGGAAACTTGCGCGTCTCAGCCATTACTTTCCTTAACCATCATTCTTTCTAACCATCATTCTTCTAACCAGCGCGCTCTAAATCGTTACCAGGAGCAATCCACGCCGCCAACAAAAGTCCGCAACACTTCGCCTTCCGGGCTTAAGATCACGAAGTCCGCGTCGGCTCCCACCGCGAGAACACCCTTGTTCGCTATTCGCGCCACCCGCGCCGGATTCTGGCTGGCGGCCGCCACTGCCCGGGGCAGATCCCATTCCGCGAAACGCGCCAGATTGCGTACGGCACGGTCCATGGTCAAAACGCTTCCAGCCAGCTTGCCGTCCGCCATGCACTTGCCATCTCGAACATCTACTTCGAAAGACCCAAGCCGATAGCGGCCATCAGGCATGCCCGTCGCGGACGTAGCATCCGTGATGAGCACAGTTTGCTCCGGGCCTTTGGCATTAGCAAAGAGCTTCACGATTGTGGGATCAAGATGAACGCCGTCGGCGATGATGTCCGCGCTCATGCGACGATCCGTGAGCACCGCCCCCAAAATACCGGGACTGCGATGGTCGAGCGGACGCATGGCATTGAAAGTGTGCGTCGCGTGGCGCGCTCCCGCCACGATTCCGCGTTCGGCTGCCGCAAGGTCGGCGTCGGAGTGTCCCAGGCTCACGCAAACGCCGCGCCGCGCGGCTTCGGCAATGACCTCTGGCGCGCCCTCCAATTCGGGAGCAATCGTCATCATGCGAATACGGCCGCGCGCCGCCTGCCAGAACTGCTCGAACAAGGTCAGCGTCGGAGCCAGCAAATTTCCCGGCGGGTGTACGCCGCGGCGCGCATGGCTGATGAATGGTCCTTCAAGATGGATTCCGAGCGGGACCGCTCGGCTCTTACCATCCGCATTCTGTCGTTCGCGCTTTTCGATCGCATCCGCCAGCCCTTCGAGTGCGCGCAAAGTCGCATCCATCGAAGCGGTGACGGTGGTTGGGAAATAACTCGTGACCCCATGCCGCGCGAGCAGGCGTTCGATCGCCGGCAGCGCCTCGGCGGTATCATCCATGACGTCATATCCGGCGCTGCCGTGAATGTGAAGATCAAAGTAACCCGGCGCCATCACGCGATCGCCGAAGTCGGACACAGAAACTCGGGCGGGAATCTGCCGGCTGCTCCGAGGGGAAATTTCGAGGACGCGTCCCTGCTCGACGAGCACGAGAGGATGCTCGACGACGTCAGTCGGAGTCAACAGCCTTTCAGCAGTAAAAGCCAGCATAGAAACGTTTTAATAGCGGTAAGAAACGACTGTGACCAAGATTGTAGCAGCCTTTGCGCGCCCGTCGGCAGACACGATCCGATGCCTCGTCGGCGAACAATACTTTTCACGACAGGCAAATATCCCAATGAAACGCTACAGCATGGCACGGTGCAGCATGGTAGCCTCAGAAACTCGACACTCCCCGAAATCGGTGCCTGCAATAGCAGCACAGAAAATAGCGTCGGATCGAGACAGCACCATGCAGCCCGCGCGAACAAATCACCAGACCGCAGAATGCTATACTGTCTGAGTTCGAGTCGCCACGTCGTTCCTTGGCGGCCGTCATCCAGTCGTCAGTCGGGGAGTGGCTCAGCCTGGTAGAGCACCTGGTTCGGGACACTACGGAACCAAAGGATCTCGAATCCAAACCATTGATTCGGCGTTGCTTCAGCACAGAGATCCCGATGGAAACCTACTGAGGCTAGTCCCATCACTTAGTCCCAATTCTCTGGTACACCCTCTGTGACTGCGAAGACGGTGTTTGGATACTCTTCAGGGAGGCCATTCTGCGGGGCTTTGCCCGCCGGAGGGGTTCAGCTCGGCTCGATCGTTTCAGAGGTGCGGGCAGCCCTTGTCCAGCCCGAGAACCGAGTCGCTCGTGGCGGCCCGCGTTCCAATGGGCGGAGCGGACTATGCGGAAGATCAATAATGTGTTCTCGGGGCTGAGGGTGGCAGCATCCGGCCATTGCGACACGGAGTAACGAACATGACTGCGGACGATTTTCGTCAATCCCTGACGGCGGCAAACCGCCGGCGGAACTCACGCTCGCTCTCGCCGGCCTATGGTGGGATGCCAAAGGTGATTGGACTAGGGCCCACGAATCTGCTCAGCAGGACGAAGGCCCCGGAGGTTCGTGTGTTCACGCCTACCTGCACCGCAAGGAAGGCGACCAGGGCAACGCAGGCTATTGGTACGGTCGTGCCGGCAAGCCTGTTTGCCGAGAACCACTCGACACCGAGTGGCTCGCCATTGTGAGAGATCTGCTGGGATAGCAGCGAGCTAACTATTCTTGTGATCGCTGGGGCCGTGTCGGCCATTTGAAGATTGCCGCTTCGGTATCAGCACACACTCGGCGCGCAACGCGCTCGAAACTTGGGCGGAACAACCGATTTCTGACAGACCGACAGTCAGCCATAGAAGTGTCAAGAGTTATGCAGGTGAGGTGTTCAGCAGAAGGGCTTGGGGGTGCCGTTTCTCGCTCGGCCTATCTGGATAGATAAGCAAGAACGCCCCCTGGGAAGTCCCTCCGTATAGATTCCTCAAACCTTACAGATAGAGTCCATCTTCTTGCGAAACGCTGCCCTTGCTTGTTTGGACTCAGGATTTTGGAGAACGGAAACGTATTCGCCAATGACCCGTTCCAATTTCGCATGAAACGCTTTCGCATTGACGATCAAGCCCTCCCGGTCTTCAGTGAGCTTAATTAGCGGCAGGGTTTCGCTACGTTTCACAAGAGACGACTTGGCTTCCGATTGATGAAGCAGGCCGCACCGTATGACCTTATAGAACATGATCGCGCGTTCGGTGTTGAAGTCTTGAGAAAATGAGGTCCCGGTCAGAAACGTCGCAAAGTACTCCTGGCTTTGCCCGCGCGGAGTTTTCGACACGCCGCGGCGGAACTGCTCCAGTGTTTCAATGAGGGCGCAGTCGAGCGTGAGAACCGCAAAACCGCTGGTCCTGTGACGAAGCAACCGTTGGATATGCAGAAGATATCGGGTGGTGAGCCGATCCATGAAGATCTCAACCCCTTTTTGCCAGTCGTCCTCCCTGTTAAAGGTGAGAGCGTTCCAGTGCTCGGCCTTATAGTTCCTTGAGATCCGCATAACGTGCCTAATCACTGCGCGGCGGCAGACGCTTTCTGTGGCCGAAACTTCTCGACGTACTGTACTCGGGATTCGGCGAGAGCTTTGGAGATTATCTCTCTTCCTACTGCCCAGAATTGATCGGGAGTCGTGATTCCTAGCGAAATGAAATTGAGATATTCCCCCCTGGTCAACGTCATAGGAAGTTCGAGAAGGCCCAACGCATGCGCCGGGAAGCCGACTTCGAGCTGCACTAAGAGTGCCGCAAGTTCGGATTGAGGATACTTGTCCAACAAGAGAATGGCGATGATATCGGATGCCGACTGCAGGTGAAATCGCGTCGTGTCGGCAAAGCGACGAATATCACCGTACTCTATCCGGCCGAAATACGCATTCGTCGAAAACTCGGCCTCGATCTGGTCCAATCTCTTCCCCGATATCCAATCGAACAGTACCGATGCCCGTTTGCACCGCCCATAGAATTCAAGAATGTCGCGGGCCCGGTTCTGGAGAGCGCGGGTGATTTCGTGGCCGAAGCGGAGTGATGCCTGATTGACTCGGACATTTTCTTTCGTTCCTTTGACCAGCGGCGTGTAGCCCATCTCTTCCGCGGGCAGGCCCTGCATCAGGGCCATCAAGTTCGTTGCAGTGAGTAAGTGTGGCGGCACGTTCTTGATGATCTCGATGAGACGCATCGCCGAATCGAACGAAAGCGACGAGCGGCCACACGCTCTGCCGAGAAGGCTCAGGCGGACAGCTGATCCCTCGACCTCGATCAAGCCCAACGAAATCATTCTGCCTACGAGGTGGTCAACGTGCGCTCGCATCCGATCGCGCCATCCGGGGTCTCTCATGGTTTCCACGAACCCCGCGTAGGTATTGAGGAGAAGGGTGGATACGCTGTCGCGCTCAAGCTTTTCGACCTGAACGAGGAGACGCACGAGCCAGGTTTCGATCTGGCCCGGATCGAATGACGAGTGAAGCCGTTCCAGCTGTCCTCTCACGTATTTTCTGAAGAGGAGTTGCCGTTCGTGGGGCGTCTCGGCGTAGATCATGGACTTGCCCTTCTCGTTAAAACCTAAGCGTCCCGCCCGACCCGCCATATTCTTGTATTCCGCGACCGTGAAGGGCCGACCGTCTTCGCCAACGAATTCGTTTTCCGCAAGTACCACGGTCGACGCCGGAGTATTGATCCCGGCGGCAACGGTGGTGGTCGCGACAAGCACCCTCAGAGGATTCTTGGGGTCTCTGAATGCTTGTTCGACGACGATGCGTTCCTCTCTTGTCAGGTTGGAATTGTGGAATGCGGTACCGCCGCGCAGGCAGCGCCGTAATGCCGCCGATGCGCTTGAGAGATCGCTTTCCGGCAGCTGACGCAATGCGTCGGTCGCTGGTGGAAGCCCGAGGTCCTCGGCCAAGTAATTCGCGGCTCCTTGTGCGAAACCCCGCTGGTTGCGGAAGACGATCACCTTTTCGCCCACGGAAACTAGCTTCTTGACGAGCGGGACGAAGAGGTCCTGCCCGCTCGGTTTTTCCCGTCGCTGTTGCACCTCATACGGCCGGAGAATCTGCTCAGTACCTTCTGTGCCGGTCTCGTCCAAGAACTGGAATGTTCCGTTGCGGTCGATGACGCCTTCGAGCAACGGTACGGGCCGCTCGGTACTGAAGAGGAGATCACAGCCCAACCATCGGTTGAAATTGTTCGCATCGCCGATCACTGCCGACAACGCGATGATCTGCGGACTGATTCCTTTCTCCCGAGCGGCAAGGATGAAGGTGAGTAACAGCTCCACGCTGATGCCCCGGCTGGGATCGGTGATGAATTGCGCTTCATCGAGGACGACGAGGCCGATCTGGTTGAGCGAAAAGGGAGTCCCTACGACCAGCTGCAGGAACATCTCGTAGGTCAGCAGTGCCAGATCGTATTTGCCTTTGTAGAACGCCCCTACCTGGTCGCTGTAATCGCCTGAGCAACGGATGACGCGAAAACCCAGTTGAGTTTTATACAGCTCCGTAAATTGGTCGTACTTCTCGTTGACGAGAGCCTTGTAGGGAAGGAGGAACACGGCCTTCTTTCCTTCAGCCATCGCTTTTGCCGCGGAAAGTTCGCCCACAAACGTCTTGCCCGCGCTCGTGGGGGCGATGACGAGGAGCGAGTTTCCGTCGACGACACCCTTGTCATTGATCGCGGCGAGTTGCAGGGGATTGAGGCCGCCGGCATAGCGCTCCTTCCAGGCAGCTACCGTGGCGGGCGGAAATCCGAGCTGCAACAAATCGTTGATCGCGGGGGATACTTTGACGTGTTTGAGTTCGGGGAACGCGGCAAAGAAGTTCTTGCCGGGAGTCAGCTTCGGGATAGCAAGTCCGCCCTTGACCGTGCCGAGGATGACAGGGTTTTGTGTGATTCCTTGCCGTGCGGCCTCGGCTCTCACGCGGCTCATGACCTCCGATGACGATGACAGAATGTCAACCGGGCCCGTCGCATCGAGGAGAACGTCAAGCAGCGCCTTCGTAAGTATTCCGTGACGAGCTTGCGGCATCTCGTACGCCAATTCGTTGATGCCCGATGCCGCAAGCAATATCCTGCCTTCCCCAATGAGTGTCTCCAGCGGTGCGGCGGTGTCACGCGGTACGGGACTGTCCTCCAACACTTTCGCCGGCGCTCCTCCGCTGAAACAACAATCAAGAATGCAGAACACCGCACGAGCCTTGGTGGATCGGAAGAACGCCGCGAGCTCGTCCATCCCTATCGTCGTGCGAGCCAGGTTTGACAATTCCGTGTCCGATGCAGCGAGTTTGTGGTCATGCGAACCATGGCCAGAAAAGAAAAAGACCACAACGTCGTCCGCGGTCGCTTTGCCGAGTGTTTCCCGCAGCGCGACCCGGATATTCGCCAGGGTGGCGTCATGGTCCAGTAGAAGTTGCGGATTGCTTTCCGGAAATGTGTCTGCGAAGAGCGCGTGCAAGGCGATCGCGTCCCGCGTGGACCCGATCAAATCTCGGACATTCGGATCGGTGTGCTTTCCGACTCCGACAAACGTGGACAGGAATGCCATAGGTCTATTGAGATCGATGCTTTCTCTTGTAAAACTCTTCCTTCCTCAGCGCGTCCTCGCGCCTAGTGCACTCGATTTTCTCTTTGCTCCACTTCGGCGCCCACTTCACGACATTGTTGATGATCCAGTAGTGCGATTGACAGGGGAAACTCCAGTTCCCTATTGAAGGGTAGAGGGAGATCGTCTCGCCGTCGAATGTTAATTTCCAGTCAGTCGGACTGATTGGCGTCACGACCTTGCTCCCGCATCCGCAGCAGCAGTTGTGGACCGCCGTCGCATACGGTATCGACACGTATACCACGCCGTCTTCTCTGACGCTCGGGATGAACTCGACGAACTCGTGGCGGAGTTTGCGTGAGCGTTTCATGGGGTGTCTCCGCTCGTGAGTTGATTGAACGCGATGGTGTAGGTTGTCAGTTGTTCGTGTTCATCATCAAGATAGAAGCCACGTAACTTCTTCCATTTTATGACGGCAAGACACGCGTTGAGGGCGTTCAAGTCGGCTATCTGGATGTTCTTGTCGTATTCGTCCTTCGCCTCGCCGCCGGACACCGGGATGTTTTCACGCGAAGTGCCACGCCGTTCGGGGAGGCTCGTCGTCACTCGCAGCTGCCCCCTGAGGGAATCGCCATGCCGCTGAATTCCCATCCCCACGTCAACGAAGGGAAGGCCGAATCCTTCGAGTTTGTCGATGATGATCTTCTTGTCCAGCCCGCGGTCGATGCAGACGAACACGAACGTCATAGCCCGCAGCGCATCGACATTGGAAGCATCAATATCCTCTTCATGCGCCTCGATGCCGCGCTTCATCTTGGCGTAGCGGCTCTCCAGGTACGCGGCCTTCCGCGGTTGTTCCCGCAGTTCCTCGACCGACGGAGCGCCAGGCGCCCTGAACGCGTTGTGCGTCAGGAATTTGTCGGCATCAAAGAGATGGATCTCCTTCACTGGCGTCTTGGCCACTAGGTCGAGCACGTACGATCCCGTGCCGCCCAGGCCGATGATGGCGACTTTTTCGTCGGCCAATTTGCTGGAAATGGCATTGATCTCTGCGCGCGCGGAGGCCGTATCGAGATAGTTGAAGGGATAATCCTCGTCCTCCGGTTCAACGACTTGGGCGGTCAAGGCGGTGGCCAATTGGTCGATCGCGGCCACCTCTCGCGCGATCAGCGAGACGTAGGTTTGGACTTTCTCGAAGTAGTCCACGTAGTGCCCGCGGGAGGGCTTCCGCGAGAAGCCGTGGTGAGCGACGAGGCCCTTAGCGATCTCCGTCGCAATGCTCTGGTGCTTGATCTCGTCCATCGGCGTGCCGTCGGCATGGCACGGCATGTCGCCGCAGAACATCGCGGTGTGGTCCGTCGGCGCGGCCGTGCGGTCACCCGCGAGATCCAAGGCCATGACGAGAATCCCGCGACAGACTTGTTTCGCCGAACTCACGTAGGGGATATCCCGCACCAGAAGATACCCCCCACGGATTTCGATGTTGTAGCCCTCGTCCCGCAGCCGCAGCAGATCAGGGCTACGACTTAGTTGTAGGAGTGACATCGAAGCTCGTGCCGTCCTTGATCTCGACCGTGCCACCCACGTGCAGCTGCCCGTGGTGCGGCACGCACTTCGCGTGTTTGAACGTGATGCTGTAGTCCTTGTCCGGGATCGGTCGCGGCGGCGGAAACGCCAGGTCGAGAACCTCGACGAACGTCAATACGTCTTTCGATACGGTCTTCTGTTCGCCGTTTACAACGATCGTATAGTGCTTGTGTTCTTTGTGGTTTTCCATGGAATCCTTCACTTTGTCGATACCTGCCGAGCCTTCATCCTCCTCCTGGTCGTCTTAATGGCACAGGCAAGAAATTCTCGTACACGAGAATTATCGGATGCCGGAACCATTGTCGTCAAGGGGAATTTCTCGTCCGTGAGAAGGCGCGGCTGGTGTAAGCTTTGGGGCAGAGGCGAAAGACATGCCAGACCCTATCGATGTAGAACGCTTCGGTCAGCGTCTGCGGCGCGTCCGCGCGGAACGCGGCGTCACACTGGAAAAGGCGGCCAAGGCAGGCGGAGTGAGCGTCGCCACCTTTTCGAGGATCGAACGCGGCGGATCAAAGGATATCGACGCAGGCACCTTGGTTTGTCTGTGCAAGTGGATGGGGGCGAAGCCCGAGGATTTCAGGCTTGACGCGGGACCCCCAAAACCCCCAGGGAAGCGAGCCCCAGCTTCGACCCCGGAGGCCGTCGAACTGTACCTGCGCGCTGACAAGAACTTGGATCAGCGAACGTCAACGCTTTTGTCAGAGATGTTCAAGGCTGCCTACCAGAAGCTGGCCAAAGAAGGTACGGCAGGAACAAAGTGAACGATGACTTTCTTGCCGTTCAGCACGCAGGCACGACCATGGGAATCGGTTGCGACCGCTCTTCGTCGCCTTGCGGGAATCCGCGACGGCGAGCTCCTCGATCCCGAGGATCTTGCGGCCAAGGTCGGGTTGCGCCTCATCGACGCTGACTTCGCGCTGGAAGGGTTTTCCGAGGCTGATAGACGGCATCTCCTCGTGACGGCATGCGACCAGTGGTCCGGTGGCGTCCTTCCGACACCTCTTCCTGACGGGAAGTGCGTTTGCATCCTCAACCCGAAACACCACCGCAGGCGCAATCGGATAACACTCATGGAGGAGATCGTCCACAAGTACCGGAACCACGTGCCGACGGGTTTGCACGAAGTCATGCCGGGTCTTCGCACGCGTACGTACGATCACGCCCAGGAGGCGGAAGCGTACGGCGTCGGTGCCGCGGCACTGTTGCCGTGGAGCACGTTTTACCACGACCTCGATGCAGGAACTCCTGTTCCTGACATCGCTGAAGCGTACGACGTTTCGACGCAATTGGTTGAGTATCGAATCAAGATTACGGGAGCCACGAAACTGTACCGAAATCGATGCCGTGCGTCGTAGGCGGTTTAGGAGGTCGTTCCATGCAGTACTTCGCCTATGGGTCGAACATGTGCACTGGGCGATTGCGGGTGTCGCGTCCCATCGTCCAAGTTCGTCTGTGTCGCGAAGCTTACGGGGCAGCGCTGCACGAGAGTGAGCAACATCGGTGCAAAGTTCAAGAGCCGACTAACGCCTGCACAAAACATGTTCCGGCACACTGGTGGCACAGCGAAGGTGTTGAGATGAGCGGGCTGGCAAGCCCCACGACTGTTGGAATGTCAGTCGCGAACACCGAGCTAGTCCCGAACTCAGTAGAGTCAGCAGCTAACTCATTGGTCTGGTATCGCTTACGAATCTCGGGTGCAGACTCAGTTGCACCCATGCACCCAGTGGACTCTCTGCCGTCAGCTGTTGACGGGAGTCCTAGTGGCGCGTCACCTGAATGCGGTCGGACTGATCTCTTTGATTTCAACCCAAGCCCAGAACGAGTCCACGGTCGACTCCTTCTCCCCTTCAATCGTCGGCTGGAGATGTTACGCCGTCCAGACTAGCGAGTTCCCAGCTTGACACTTCGGTACGCGTTGGTTCGGTCTCATCCCGATCACGCTGATCTTGTCGCGCCATTCTCGGTTGATCCAACTGTGCAGATCGCTTTCCCAGACCAACGGGAAACGGCACGCAGTTCTCCACGCGTCCTCATATGGAATCGGCCGATGCCGATGGACGGTCAGTTGCTTTTCAACTAATTCATGGGCCAGTCGCAGATATCGATTCCGCAAACAGAGCAAATGATTGTCGTATCCGGCGCCAAAGTCTAGCACCGAGAACATTTCTGTTTGTTGGGTTGATTCGATTCGCTGCCGCTGTTGTGCGTCGGCCCTAGCCAGCGCCATGAATTCACTAGCATTGCGCTCAGCTTGCTTGAATACCTCAACGCCTTTTGGGTGCCGAGTACCATAAATTAGATGGTAGTACGTTTGATCTCGCTGCGGGTTCAGCACGAGTGTGGCGCAAACATAGTCAAAATTGCCCGCCCTTGCCACCTGGTCGGCATAGGCAAAAGCGGCTGCATCATCCCGCTCCTGACCGCTAAGGCCGCGCATCTTCTCTAAAGCATGAGCACCGACTAGAGCCCCGAAATCTTTACCTTCATCCTCCAGAAAACGGCGGATATGCGACGTCATGAAATTGATCAAGACTTCACCGGGTGCGCGCTGCAGCAACGGCGTCAACTGACGAATCTTGAGCGGAGACCAACCTTTGGGATCGATGAAAAAGAACGGAAACGAACCTGCGTGTTGGTCTACAAATCTCAGAATCTTAGGAATAAGCTCGACGAAATCACCGAGAAGCGGCTGGACCTGAATGTCTGCAACGGTCTTGCAGAACCCTTCCAATTCAGCGTATGCGCCCGGATCCCTCTCTATGAAGAGACAGCGGAAGTTGACCGCGTGCCCCTCGGACGCCAATGTGTCTCGCGCTTGGCGGAGTTGGCGGACTGCAATGCCAAAGGAGCTATCGGACTGATCATCGGTATTCGTGTTCCAGGGACCCGAGCAGCAGTCAACGAACGTCACGTCCTTCACCCAGGTGCGTCCGACGATAAGTGGCAGCGGCGTGAGGTAACGCTCAAGAATGCGATGCTTGACAGCAGTCTGTTCCCGCCCAAAGTAGGCGGGATCTACGATACTCATACGAATCGAAGGCTTGCCTCTTCAGCTTCTCTGACGTGCTGCAATCGTACCTCGTTTTCAGGAGCTTGGATACTGGAGAAATCGGGGAATTCGTCGTATGTTCGCCCCGCCAAACGTCGCCCCGAGCGGCTTTTCTGGACCCCGCCCCACTGTTTGAAGAAAAAGGGGACACGGGCGCGATGACATTGGTCCCGAATCGAGAGAGCCCATTCCTTTTGCATCGGACGTGCACCAGGACCGCTTTCCCCGCCTACGATTACCCACGACACGTCGGAAAGTGGAACTTCGCCAAGGTCCTCAAGCAGGGGTTCGATAGACAGGAAGCGGACTCGGGCGGCAGCCGAGCGCAGATGTGCGACACGTGGCAGGCCGTGTTTACGGTTCTCAACGCTGACTCCCCACCAGATATGAGTAAGCTTCGCCGCATTGCGTAGGCGATTGTTGAGCAGCTCCATCATGCGTCGGGAGCGCTTCGTGAGTACCTGAAACGTGTGCCAGTTTGCACGCGCCATGACCGTGGCTACTTCGGCAATGTAGTCGTCAGGCACCTGCTCATGAAACAGGTCGCTCATAGAGTTGACGAAGATCATGCGCGGGTGCCGCCAGTACAGCGGTTCCATCAGCTTTTCCGGAACTAACCGGAGATCAAACCCACGCTCATAGGCATGGCCGACAACTCCCCGGAATCGCTCTGCGAATCGCTCTGCATAACAGAACTTGCAGCCCGGGCTGATCTTCGTGCAGCCACGGACCGGATTCCACGTCGCGTCAGTCCATTCGATTTTGGATTGGTCACTCATGAGACGGTTCAACGGAGAATCGAGCATCTACACTGCACCGCAATTGATCCGCCATGTCAAGCTGCGGGCATCCGGTTTGTCATTACGGAGCAACGGCGCTCCACGTGGAAGGGACTTCCGACGACGGCACCAGCGAAAGGCTCTTCGACTACGTCACTTTGTCTCACCTGAGACAAGGTCTCTAAGCTCATGTCGAGGCCAGGTGTCACGCATCAGTCCTCCCAACCTCGATGGTGTCACCTTCAGAGTAGAATTGTTGCGGGTTCGGCAGATTACCGCCTCTCGTTCGCCAATTCAGAAATGAAACATCAACTGGAGAGAAATACAGTTATTGATCAACTGTACTACCTCTATGATCAGGGCTCTCTGCGAACGCCGCCCGCGTGGCCGCCCGACGTGTTCGCGCTCGCTGGCTCCCTCCTCCTGAAATCGGGGGCTTACCGACAGACGATGCTAGCTTGGCCACCTTCAGCTTCGTGGGAAGCGAAAGTCGGAAGGATCGCCAAAAAGTGGCGTGGGCGATGGAATAAGGGCAGAGCTGCTCCTGAAGAGGTTCGGTCGCTTTGGCAACGCGTTCTGGCGCTGGGAGGTACTGCGCTAGGAAGCATCTCGGACAATCGTGATCTATGCGTAACGCTGGTCGAGCTGTGTGCAATTGCAGACGAGACTTCCTTTTCCCTCGGCATACCCCCTTCGAGTGGCGATGAATTCGACAAGTATTACATCCATGCGACGGAGTTGCTGACCAACGCTGAACACGGTGCGACACTCTGCGAAAACATTCATCCGTCGAAGGCGCGAGTACTCCCCAAGATGCACACTCCACAAAGCGGCTTGACGTTTAGGTCATTTTCACTCCATCTCGCCCTCTACCTGAGTAACGAGATGCGCCCGGAATGGGTCACAGTACCAAGCAATCCAGACAAGCACAAACTCAACCTGCTACTAATTCCTTGGCCTTACCTTGTAGAGAAAAACTGGTTTCGTAAGGTGTCGGGTGAAATAAAGATGCCGCCCGACTACGGCTTTTTTGAATATCTGCCGGATGACAGTAGCATCGGAATCGATTTGAAGACCGCCTCTTTGCTTGACAGCGCACGAAGAAAATATAGTCGCATCGACGGAGTTGTGTTCCCGGAATTAGCGCTAACCCAGCGGCAGTACCTGCAAGTGCGCAAGGTCGTTTTGTCGAGATCTGCATTTCTGATGGCAGGAGTTGCCGCCGCCGGAAAATCCAGCCACGGCGGTAAGAGCAACTGTGTCCATTTTGATCTTCCGCTTCCGAACGAATTTCACAGCGTGCACATACGCCAAGCGAAGCATCATCGTTGGCGTTTGGACCGATCCCAAGTGGCACGATACGGCCTTGAGGGCAGACTTGGGGCAAGAAAGTTCTTGTGGGAACACATCGAGATCGAGGATAGATGTATATATTTTGTTGCTCTTCGCCCCTGGCTGTCGGTTTCGGTTCTGATTTGTGAGGACTTGGCGCGACCTGACCCGGTCGGTGATGTGGTTAGAGCGGTAGGACCCAATCTGGTGGTCTCATTGCTTCTAGACGGGCCCCAGCTTTCTTCCAGATGGTCCGCTCGGTACGCGGCCGCTCTGGCTGATGATCCAGGATGTTCGGTTCTGACGCTCACCAGCATCGGAATGGCCAACCTAAGCTGCCCGTTGGGAAAGAAGGATCCCGGTTATCGATTTGTGGCTCTGTGGAGAAACGGTGGAGGTGGTCAAGCAGAGGCAATCCAGCTCCCCGAATCGCGGGAGGGTATAGTTTTGCAGGTAAATGTGAAGGAGCAGAAGGAGTATACCGCGGATGGTCGAAATGATTATGGGGCAACGGGTTACCCCATCCTAGAGGGGTACGGCTTCGTATAGGGCTGTCCTTGCACTTTTCGCTGAGAGTTCGTTATCTTGACTGGTTCCTCCGCAAGGGTCTAGAGTCACTATATGAAGTCTATATCTCCACGGGATGCCTCTCTGCTTGCTCTCCTCGCTGAACAGCCAAAGTCGAGGTCGGGCATGCGGGTGAGGATCATGAAAAAGCTTCGTGGAGAGGCCCATGCTATAGCGGTTGCAATGCGAAGTGATGACCGCACCGTGTCGAAAGGGGCCGCCGGGACTGCCCGTGGTGTCAACAGATGGGCCAAGACCAACAAAACCTCTTCTAGGATCCGGGCCGCTCGTCGAAGAGCAAGAAGCTAATTCGTAGCATTTATCACCTTGGGGCTCCTGAGTCCCAGCCTCACTCCACAAAACGGACTTCCTGCTGAGGGACCTCAAGGCAGTTGAGGATTCCTACGGAACGGACATCCTTATTCTTAAGATGTCGTGCAGATACATTGAACGGCTGTTGGAGAATGGTAGGGTTGAACGGTTGAACGCTACCTCAGCAAGCACCACCCTGACATTCTGAACGCGCTCTGCGGCTTGCTTTCCGAAGTCGCGCCGGAAAAAGCGAAAGCGCTCGCGAGTTGAGGCAGAGACGACGCCGTTCCATATGCCTTTCTGGAAGCCCTTCTGCTGACATCTGTATCCGGAGGGTTCATGGGCGGCTCGGGCGTTTCAGAGGTGCAGGCAGCCTTTTGCACCACCCCAGCGACCTGCTCCAAAGTGAGGGCGTGCCCGTTGTTCTATAATCCTCTGTTCCCCCCCCGTTGAAACACAGTTGAGAGAAGGCGACACGGTCCGCAGAATTCGCGAATTGGTTGCAGTGCGACCTTTGGATGCTGACACGCAGCGGAGGATAATCGAGATCGCGAAGTTGGTTTGAGCCGCTTATATGCCCACATTGGATTTAGATTCGCTTGGACTTCTCGACCAGGAAGATCTCATAAAGCTCGTAACGAACATGGCCACGGGCGGCATCTTTCTGAATTTTTACGGGAAGCGTTCCGCAATGGAGATTGCAAAGCGTGTTCGGCCGCGCGTCACGCGGAGGATCTCGGACTTGCACGTCGGCACACCGGAAGAACAAAGCCGAAACATGGTTATTGAGGGCGAGAATCTGCAGGCAATGGTGACACTGTACAAATTCAAGAACCAGATCGACCTGATTCTTGCGGATCCGCCATACAACACCGGCAACGATTTTCGATACAACGACCGTTGGGATGATGACCCGAACGATCCGGACTTGGGACCTTTAGTGTCCTTAGAAGACGGTTCCCGCCACACGAAGTGGATGCGGTTCATGTGGCCACGCTTATACATGATGAAGTCTATGCTGAAGCCTTCGGGGGTGCTGGCAATCTGCATCGACCAACGCGAATTGTTCCGGCTTGGCGCAATGCTTGATGAGATCTTCGATGAGAGTAATCGGATTGCCATCATCAATTGGCAAAAGACGTATTCGCCTAAGAACAATGCCGGTGGCAAGACTCAGGTTTCGACCGCTACCGAATACGTGCTGGTGTACACGAAGAGCATTGACCTAGCTAAGACCGCTCTCCTTGATCGCACGGAACGTATGAATGCTCGATATGGCTCGTGGGACGGTGATCCGGAACCGTGGAAATCGGCGGATCTCTCGGGACCGGGCGCAGAAACCCATTATGGACAGGTTTATGCCGTGCAGTCGCCATTCACGGGCAAACCTGTTTATCCCCCTGAGGGTCGTTGCTGGGCCGCGGAGCGCAAGCGAGTTAAGGCGATGTTAGAAGAGTGGGGATCAGAATACGTTTCTATTGATTGTTGAATAATATAGTGACATTTCTAGCTGGGTATGCTATCGTCGGCCCATGGGAAATCCGGCGGGAGTGCGGCGAGATTTT
>JBEKAF010000023.1:0-48955 GCA_050018355.1 Terriglobales bacterium
GTGGTGAAGGGGCCCTACGCGGTCAGCGATGACAAAGGCTCCTACACCATCGACAACGTACCGCCAGGGGACTACACCTTGACCGCTTGGCAGGAGACCTACGGAACGCAAACGCAAAAAGTGACTGTGGCATCCGGCAAGTCAGCTACGGCCGACTTTACGTTTAAGGCAAGTAAACAGTAGCGCGCAAAGGGCGGCGCCGCACCATCTGACGCCGCCTTTCGACAGCTACAAGGCCGGTGGACGGCCAAGAATGTCCGCGGATCATCTCGGACAATGGGCCGCAGTTCATCGCCCGCGACTTCAAGGAGTTCATTCGGATCTCCGGCATGACGCACGTGCGAACCTCCGATACGGGCAGCGCGCGAGCTTACCCCTCTCGCGCTGTTCACCGAACAGAGGAAGTCATCGGGCGATAGACCCCAAATGCCTTGAAAATCCCCGCCGCGAAGGGGCGGAATCTTACACTAGCGGAATCTTACACTAACGGAGAACGCCGCTTCTCCATTTCACGCTGAGCCAGGACAGAACCACCTCACACCACAAAATAGTTAGCCGCCGGATGATGCACCACAATCGCCGACGTGCTCTTCGCCGGACCACAAGAACTTGCGGCAATTCTAAACGCAAAAATGCCCGGGATTCTTTCGAATCTCGGGCACTTGTTGTCGCTAAGCGTCTTACCCTAGACAGCGGTAACGTTCTCCGCTTGCCAGCCTTTTGGGCCTTTCGTCACGTCGAACTGCACGGTTTGGCCTTCTTGCAGGCTCTTGAAGCCGCCCGCTTGAATAGCGGAGAAATGCACGAAAACGTCTTCGCCATTTTGACGGCTGATGAAACCATAGCCTTTGGCGTCGTTAAACCACTTCACTGTTCCTTGTTCTGCCATTGATGTTCCTATTCTTGTTTCTGATTGAAATGTGCTGAGAAGATTCGCTGCTGTAGAGGGGGTTGACGCTGGTTGGCGGTACCGACCTGCAACTGCTTGTGAGTCAAACTTAGCAAATACAGTTTAACACAATAAACGGGAAAAAGGCTCGAAACTTTGGTCGGGGGTAGGGGTCGGCTGGTCAGCTTCCGATAAGCCCTTGTGGCTCAACGGATTGGGATCCACCGGGGAGTCGATGGCATCATCCCCCGCGGGCCCTGCAACCGCTATCTTATGCCCTGCGCTTCATCGCGCGGTACAGTAGTAAGGAACAGAGAAGCTCCGTAGCGACAGCCCGAGCGCACCTCGGATCCCTCATGATCGCTTTCCTCACCCTCGAACTCCGCATCGAAGCGGCGCACTCGCTCAAAGACAAACGTCAGGTCACGCGCAGCCTTAAAGACCGTCTCCGCTCCTCCTTCAACGTCGCCGTCGCCGAACTCGATCCTAGCCTTCTTTGGAATCAGGCCACCATCGGCGTCGTCAGCGTCTCACACTCCCGCGATTACCTCGATGGCCTGATGAAAAACGTAGAGCGCCAGGCCACCCGCATCGCCAACAACGCTGGCGCCGAAGTCACCGACTCGTTTGTGGAGTTCCTGTGATGGAAGAAAGCTGCGAGCTACGAGCTGCGGGCAACCGTCTTGCTCGAAGCTCGTGGCGCGAAGCTCGAAGCGCAGCCCAGTAACACGAAAATGGCCCACCGCCCGGCATTCTCATGTTCTTCGACCCCGACTTTTCTGATATCCTCAAAAGTTTTCTCCATTCGAGGTGTGCCGTGGAGCATCGTGGCCAGAAATATCATCGCGGACGGCTGAGCGCGGCCATCCGCGAAGAGATCGAAACCATCCTCGAAGGTGAACTCGGCGATCCTCGCATCGGCCTCGCTAGCGTCAGCGCCGTGCTCATGGCCCAGGACGCCCGTTCGGCTCGCGTCATGGTTAGCGTTGCCGGCGATGAGGCCGAGGCCGAGCGCACCCTCGAAGGCCTCGCCGCTGCCAAGAACTATGTCCGGCACGAACTCGCAGAACGCCTGCGTCTGCGCCGCCCTCCGGAACTTTATTTCCAGATCGATCGTGCCGATGAATTAGAGAGTCGAGTCGATGAGCTTCTCGGCCGCGCCAAGAAGCGCCGCCGGAAGGATGCTGAGCCCAGCCCCTAAAGGGGCGGTTGATTTTGGAGGACTTGCGGCATCGCTAGAGCGATGCCCTGATACGAACCTAAGAGCTAAGAACTGAGAGCTGAGAACTGAGAGCTGAAGGCCAAAAGCCAAGAGCACCTACATGCTAGAGCGGGTTCTACAAGAAATTCGGGCGCGTCGCCGCATCATAGTGACCTCGCACGCCCGACCCGACGGAGACGGCATCGGCTCTGCCCTGGCCTGTGGCCAGATCCTGCGCATGATGGGCAAAGATGCCGAAGTCGTCATGCACGATGGCGTCCCCCGTATTTACCAGAGCCTTCCCTTCGCCGACCGCGTCATTCATGCCGATGCTGTCCCCCCGAACGATGCCGTCATCCTGCTCGAATGCGACAGCATCCAGCGCACGCTGCTCGAGGGTCTCGAAGAATGTTTCCTCATCAACATTGACCATCACGTAAGCGGGCGCAATTTTGCGCACATCAACTGGATCGATTCCACGGTGATGGCCACCGCCGAACTCGTTTTTCGTTTAGCCCGGCTTGCCTGTGTCCCCGTCGATCGCGACATTGCCACCTGCCTCTACACCGCGCTCATGACCGATACGGGCTCCTTCATGTTCGAAGGCACCAACGAGCACACTTTTACCGTCGCGCGCGAACTGGTGCTCGCCGGAGCCGACCCGGCGCATTGCGCGCGCCATATTTATTTTGGACATTCCACGGCCAAGCTTCGGCTGCTCGGCGCAGCGCTCTCGAACCTGCATCGCGAAGGTTCGCTGGCGTGGATCTGGGTCACGCAGGAACAGATGACGCGCTTCGGGGCGCGCGAAGAGGATTGCGAGGGCCTGGTCAACTACGCGCTCTCCATCGCCGACGTGCAGGTCGCCATTTTCTTTCGCGAACTCCCCGACCGCCGCTATCGCATCAGCCTGCGCAGCAAAGGAGAAGTGAATGTCTCCACCGTGGCGGAGTATTTTGGCGGGGGCGGTCACAAATGCGCCAGCGGCTGTTCGATCGAGGGACCTCTGGCTGTCGCCGTGTCCCGAATTGTCGATCGCCTGCACGCAGAAGCTGTAGTCTTGAACGCGAACTCATCAACCAGCTAACGAACCGGACAACGAACGCACCAGTCTGAGATCACTCAGCCGGAGATAACTATGGACCTGAGCCGCCAACTTATTTCTTTCGTCGGAGCGGTTCTCGTCCCGATCGCCAGGCCGCGCCCTGCCTGACATGCAATGAATAAGCAAAGAACGAATCCGCGAACCCGCACCGATGTGCTGCTGCTCGTGGCGTTCTGCGGATTCCTTTTCTTCTATGGCCTCGGCGCCTTCGGCCTGCTCGGCGCCGACGAACCCCGCTACGCGCAAGTAGCGCGCGAAATGCTCGATCGCTCCGATTGGGTAACCCCCACGCTACAAGGCAAACCGTGGCTCGAAAAGCCAGTGCTGTATTACTGGCAGGCGATGCTGTCGTTCCGTGCCTTCGGCATCACCGACCAGGCTGCCCGCCTGCCCGCCGCCTTCGATGCCGCCATGCTCATCGCAGCCATCTATTTTTTTCTCCGGCGCTTCCGTCCCGGCAGTGAACTCGACGGCCCCCTCATCACCGCCAGTTGCGCCGGCGTCATTGGATTTGCCCACGCCGCCGCGACCGACATGCCGCTCACCGCCGGCTTCGCCATCGCATTGCTCGCCTGGTACGCCTGGTACGAAAGCCGCCAGCACATCTATCTTGCCGCTTTTTACATTTCTCTGGCGCTCGGAACCTTAGCCAAAGGCCCAGTGGCACCCGCCCTGTCCGCCGTCATCATCTTTCTCTTCGTCGCTGTAAAGCGTGACTGGCGTGCCATCCCGCGCACCCTCTGGATCCCCGGCATCGCCCTCTACCTCGCCGTCATGTTGCCCTGGTACATCGCCGTTCAACTGCGCAATCCGGAATTCTTCCACTTCTTCATCCTGGAACACAATCTCGCCCGCTTCTCGCAGGACGTCTATCACCACCGCGAGCCCTTCTGGTTCTACCTGCCCGTGTTCTTGCTGGCTATGATGCCCTGGACGCTCGTGCTCATCCTTGCCGTCGCCGAACGGGCCCGCCTGATCTGGTCCGAAGGCAAGGATGAAGAGGCTTTCTCCAGCCCGGAAGATTCCTGGCCACTATTTCTTCTCATCTGGATGCTCGTGCCCATCCTGTTTTTCAGCGCATCGCAATCCAAGCTGCCCGGTTACATCCTGCCCGCCGTCCCCGCTGGAGCACTCCTGGTCGCCGAATATCTCGCCGCCCGCCTCGGCGAAGAAAAAAAGTTGTCGCCCCTGTTCGCCGCCGCTCACGGAGTTGTTTGCGGACTACTGATATTTGCCGCTCTCTCCGCCGCCTCCATTGCGATCAATCACCACTTGCTGTGGGGAACCGGAACCTACGTCGCCGCTGCCATTGCCGCCGTCTTTGCGCTTGGCATCAGCGCCGCGCTACTCTCCCGCGCCGGACTCCGCCTGCTGCGCCCAGCAACCATGATCGCCGTCGTCGTAAGCGTAGGCGCTGTCATTCGTTTCGCCGCGCCCGTCATCGGCGCCACGCAATCCGCGCGTCCCATTGCCGAAAGCATTCAGGCCTTTTCGCACGAGCCGGTCCCCATCGTCCTCTATCACATCAATCGAGTACAGGAATACGGCCTTGAGTTTTATCTCAATCGTCCGGCGCAACCATACGAAAGCGGAAATGTCCCGGCCGCAGCTCATGTCCTGGTTGCCGCACAAGGTACGCAATCCCAAGTCGCCCAACTCGTTCCCGGACGCCGAGTGTCATACTTAACCAGCATCCCCGAGCAGAAGTTGGATTTGTACTGGGTGGGAAAGGAATAGGAGTCAGGTCTCAGGTGTTAGGTCTCAGGTCGCAGGTACTAGAAGTCAACAGAGGGAGTAAACCGTCGGGTCCCTCAGGGGCTAAAGCCCGCGTCTTTATTGGCTCTGGGCGGCACGGCTGAAGCCGTGCCCTTCCCAAAACGATTTATGAGATAGCTTCTAGACTCGCAAGTAGTAGCAGAAGCTCGCACCTGTGGTTTTGCTGAGACCTGAGACCTCAGACCCGAGACCTTGTTTATGGAAATCCTCGATCTCCGACATTTCTCTTCCGCCGACCTTCGCCCGCTGCTGGAAGATGAGATCGCCATGTGGGGGCGCCTGCTCTCCTGGGACTACACCACCTCTGCCGAGATGATCCTGCGCTACATGGATGCCAAAATCCTCCCCGGCTACGCCGCCATCGAGCGCGGCAGCATCTTCGGCTACTCCTTCTTTGTCTACGAGCAGAGCAAGGGCGTCATCGGAGACCTCTTCGTCCGCGACGGAGCCCGCACTCCCGACCGTCACGAGATCGAAGAACGCCTGCTCACCCACGTCATCGAAACCCTGCAGCAGTCGCCCGGCATCCATCGCGTGGAGGCGCAGTTGCTGGCGCACAACGCCGGAGAAGTCGCGCGCCCCTTTCTGCAACAGGGCTTCAGCCGCCATCCCCGCGTCTTCATGAATTTCGATATCGGCAAGTATCCGCAAACCGCGCCGCCGATTCCGCCGCAGTTCGAAATCCGTCCCTGGTCTGAGCAGGAATACCAGTCTGCCGCCGCCCTTATCACCGCCGCCTACCGCGGCCACGTCGATTCCGAGATCAACGATCAGTACCGCACCCTCGCCGGTTCGCTGCGCTTTCTCAACAACATCGTGCGCTTCCCCGGATGCGGCACCTTCGATCCCCAGGCATCCTTCGTCGTTCTCGAGCGCCGCACGCGCACGCTGATCGGCCTCATCCTCTGCTCGCAGGTGCGGCCCGATGTAGGCCACATCACCCAGGTCTGCGTGCTCCCCGAATGCCGCTCCGCCGGACTCGGCGAGGCCATGCTGGCCGCCTCCACCAAAAATCTCCGCGGACGCGGATTCCGTTTCATCTCGCTGACGGTGACCGAAGCCAACGACCGAGCCATTGCCCTCTATAAACGCATCGGCTTCGAATCCACCAGAGTGTTCGACGCTTTCGTGTGGGAGGGATAGGAGAATCAGTGAGCACTTAGCGCTTGGCGATTGGCACTTAGCGCCCAGGAGCCCGCGGTGAAAGTCGGGCCCGGAGCGGTGCACGAGCGGCACCTTTCAAAGTCTTGGGAAATCCTGCGCATAAGAAATAAACTCGCACCCAAAACAAGAAACCTCCGCGTCGTCCTTCCCCGAGACGACGCAGAGGATTGATTTGGAAACCGGAGTCTCGATGCAAGATCGTCGCGAGCCACGGACCCTTTGTACCCAGTTGGATGCAAGCACATCGCCGAGGGGGCAGGCTGTGAATCCAATCCAAGTTGGCTTCCACCTCATAAAACGAGAACGCCCGCCAATCCCCTTCACACCGGGAAGAAAAAAGTGTAATTTTCTCCAGCCGCGAGCCTCTACCGGCCTGCTCGACTAACGCCTATCCGATTGACGCCACAGGTTTTACCGCCGCAGAAGGTTCTTCGCGATGAACAGCACATTTGCGGGGCGTTCTGCCAGCCGCCGCATAAAGTAGGGATACCACTCGGTGCCGAACGGGATGTAGACTCGCACGCCCCAGCCATCTTTTACCAGGCCCTGCTGCAGGTCGCGCCGGATGCCGTGCAACATTTGGAATTCAAAAGCGTTGCGCGGAATGTTCTCACGCGTGGCAAACGCCTTGGCCTCTCTAATAATGGCCTCGTCATGGGTCGCTAGACCATGATAGACGCCGCTCTTCATCAGGATCTTCATCAGCTTCACGTAGCTGGCGTTAACCTCGGACTTCTTCTGGAAGGCGATGTCTTCGGGCTCTTTGTACGCGCCTTTGCAGAGGCGGATGCGGATGCGCTCGGAGAGCAGCTTCTCGATGTCGGCCTCGGCGCGCCGCATATACGACTGGATCACCGCCCCCACGCTGCCCTCGTTCCCCGGAACCCGGTGGAGCTCATGAACGAAGTCGAGCGTACGCTGCGTGTGTGCCGATCCTTCCATATCGACGCGAACAAAATTCTTGGGCGACATGCTGGCTGCCTTCGCGACCAGCCCGCGGACGATTTCGTAGGCCATGTTCTCGTCCACGTCCAGGCCCATGTGGGTCAGCTTCACGCTGATATTCGCGTTCAGCTTGTGGGCGGCGATTTCGTCGAGCAGGTGGTGATAACGCTGGGCGCTGGCGCGGGCTTCGTCAGCGTTGGTGACGTTCTCGCCCAGATTGTCGATGGAGACGCCGGCGCCAGATTGATTCACCGCGGCGGCGGCGCGAACCACGTCCGCAACCTCTGTGCCGGCGACGAAGCGGGCGGAAGTGCGCTGGCCAAAGCGGGAGCGTTCGGCGACCGCGCGCAGCCACCGACTCTCCGACAGTGCAATGAACACTGCCCTCAGCATGGTGTACCTGATTTTCGCGGGTTAAGACTGCCAGAGACGTACGTTGGCATTACAGTATTTTTTACCACATTTCCCGTAGAGACGGGGCAAGCCCCGTCTCTACGGGTGGAAGAACTTTCAGCAGCCTAATACACCTCGCGTCGCCGAAATCCAGCGAGGGCCAGCGGTCGTGTAGAATAACCGTTTGTATATGGACCTGTCCGCCATTCAGCAAGCCTTGCGCGAGCGCAACATTGACGCGTGGCTTTTCTACGATCATCACCATCGCGACCCGATCTCTTACCGCGTTCTCGGGCTGCCGGATGGGCTTATGGTCACGCGGCGCTGGTACTACCTGATCCCCGCCAAAGGCGAGCCCGTCAAGCTGGTCCACAAGATCGAGTCGGGACACCTGGATACCTTGCCCGGCGTGAAGAAACAGTACGCCGGATGGCAGGAACTGTTCGACGGCTTGAAGCAGATGCTGGGCCCGTATCGCGATGTGGCGATGCAGTACTCGCCCAACAACTTTGTCTTCACCATTTCCATGGTGGACGCGGGAACGGCGGACATGATCCGCGGGTTGGGCAAGAACATTGTCAGCGCGGCGGACCTTATCGCGCAGTTTGAAGCGACCCTGAGCGACGAACAGATCAAGTCGCACTTCGCGGCGCGCGATGTGATTGACGCGGTTACCGCCGAGGCTTTCAAGGAAATTGGACGGAGCGTGCGCAGCGGCGGCACGCACGAGCATGAAATTCAGCAGTTCTTCATGGAAGCATTCCAGCGCGAGAACATGGTGACCGACGATCCGCCGATCGTGGCCGTGAACGCCAACAGCGGCAACCCGCACTACGAGCCGAGCGCAAGCCGGCCGGTGCCGATTCGTGAAGGGGACCTTGTTCTGCTCGACGTGTGGGCGAAGAAGAATACGCCGGGCGCGGTTTACTACGACATCACGTGGATGGGATTTGTGGGCAAGGCTCCGTCGGACCGGCAGCGCGAGATTTTCAAGATTGTGAGCGAGGCGCGCGATATCGGCGTGAAGACCGTGCAGAATGCGGTCTCTGCCCACCGGCCGATTGCGGGATGGGAAGTAGATCACGAGGTGCGCGCCCACATCAAGCAGGCGAAATACGGAGAGTACTTCATCCACCGCACCGGCCACTCGATTGGCACCGAGGTGCATTCGAATGGCGCGAATATGGATGATTTGGAAATTCACGACGAGCGGCGCATCCTGCCCAATTCCTTGTTCTCGATCGAGCCCGGGATCTACCTGGCCGAGTTCGGCGTGCGCTCGGAAGTGAATGTGCTGGTGCGGCCGGGAAGCGCCGAGGTCACTGGTAAAATTCAACGAGAGATTGTGACCATCTGAATGGCCAAGCCAACGACAGATAAGACGACAGACAAATCAAAAAATGCAGTGGCGGTGGCTGAGGCGGAGTACCCGCTCACGACGATGGCGGTCGTTGCGCCGATTGTGGGCTGGCTGATTCCGGGCGGCGGACACATCCTGCTGAAGCGATATGGCCGCGGCATTCTGCTGCTGGTGTCGGTGGTCGCGATGTTCCTGATTGGTTTGGGCATGCAAGGGCGGATTTACCAGCCGAACGGCGGAGACATCCTCGACATACTCGGCTTCATTGGCGACGTGGGCTCGGGAGCGCTCTATTTTCTGGCGCGCGTCATGGACTGGGGCAACGTGATGGCCGTGAATGCAGCGGCGGATTATGGCAAGACGTTTCTGATCGTGGCTGGGCTGCTGAATTTCATCGCGGCGGCGGATGCGCATTACATTGCGCTGGGGAAGAAATCGTGACCATCAGCTTGTCGCACTTCTCGGCTGCGGTGGTGTTCGCGCTATTCGCGTCTATTGTCTTCGGCATCACGCAGCGCAATTCCACGATGGAGCAGCTGCGCTACGGTCTCTACTGCTTCGCCCTGTTTGTCGGGGGAGTTTTTGTGGCGGGATGGGTGATGGCGCTCATCCGGCGGTAGGGGCTGTCAGCTGTCAGCTATCAGTTCTTAGCTATCAATCTCGCCTCTAGGTTCGCGGTTCTGACTTCCAGCAGACCTGCGGAGACACTTAGGGTTCGTATCAGGGTATCGCTTTAGCGATACCGTAGTCTTCGAAATCAGATGCCCCTTTAGGGGCTGGCCTGCTCCAACCTATTTAACTAAACCTTGGGCGCTATTCTTCGGGTGCGTGCAGGCCTTCGCCGGGGGCGAGCGGAAGATGGGCGGCTCCGCCGAGGATGCCGCGTTCCTGCGGCGAGAACGCGCGCCGGTACTGCTCGGAGTTGATCAGCCGGTCGCGCTGTTCGGGCGTCAGGTAGCGCATGCCGCGGATCGCTCGGTTGACGGCCTGACGGCGGTCGGGCGGCAACTGCTTGAACTGCTGAAAGAGCTGGCTCGCCCGCTGCTTCTGATTAGGAGTCAGGTGCTCCCAGGTTTCCATGCGGTTGAGCACGCGTTCCTGCTGCTCCGGAGGCAGGCTGGAAAAATGCTGCAACCTGTTTTGCAACCGCGCTTGCTGTTGCGGAGGAAGCCTTCGGAACTGCGGATCGTTTTGGAGCGCGCGGCGCTGCTGCGCGGGCGGCAGATCCTTATAGCGGCGGAGCCAGTTTCCAGCGTGGCCGGGCTGGTTCTGCGGAGGATGGATTTGATTGGGGCGGCTGGGGCTGGGACGACCTTCTTTCTGAAAGCGGTGCCACTGCCCGTCCGCATGTTGCGATGGCGGATGCTGTTGCTGTGGAGGTTGCGGCGGCGAATACCGGTTTTGGGCGAACAACGGCGTCAGCAGAAGAAGCGCTGCCAGACAGCCCGCAATTTTTCCCCGGCCCAACATGCCTTGGTCCCCTGTTGTTGGTCTTACATTGCTTGCGAATCTCACGGATTCGCGGTCACGTCGTCCTGCACCTGCAGATCGTCGAGCACATCGAAATCGGCGTACAACTCGTCGTTCCTGTCCAGCGCCTGCAGATCGCCGACGGCGGTTCCCGGTTCAACCGGCAGGCCGAGGGATGGAGGTTTGGTCGCGATGGTTTCGGTCTGAGAAATGTACGACTTGTTGCCGACCACCAGCGCTCCAGCAAATATCACGGCAGCGAGCGACATGGCCCACACTGGACGCCGCAGCCAACTGAGCCATGCTGTGTTCGTGCGCGCCATTTCTTCGCGCAGGCGCGCCTGCAGGCGGGTGTCGAAATAGGGCGACGGCTCGGGCACTTGCCATTCATCGAGCAGCGCCATGGTTTTCTGCAAGTCGCGCAGATGGGCGGCACAGTCGTTACAGGATGCGATGTGTTTCTCGACCTCCGGAGTCGAAGCGTCCATGCCAGCGGCAACTGCTAAGCCCGGCAACAGTTCGCGAATTTGATTGCAATTCATACTGCTTTCCTCTACTTCCCCGAAACGAACTCTTTCAACTGCTCGCGCAACGTTTCGTAGGCGCGGAACAGCAACGATTTGGTGGCGGACTCGCTCAGCTTCAGCACGCTGGCTATCTGGCGGTAATCCATCTGCTGATACTTGTGCATGATGACCGCCACGCGCTGGCGCTCGGGCAGCGCGTTCACTTTGCTGCGGATGGCCGCCAACCGCTCCCGCTTCAAGATCTGCTCTTCCGCGCTGAGCGAATCGTCGGCCAGGTCGGGCGTCCTGCCCGTTTCCTGGTCCGGCTCATCGAGGCGCACAGTATTTTCCGGACGTTCGTGGCGCGTATCGCGCGCGTGGTTGACGGCCAGGTTGGTCGCGATGCAATACAGCCAGGTGGTGAACTTGGCGCTTGGCTCGTAACTGATGCGCGAGCGGTACACGCGCAGAAACACTTCCTGCGCCAGTTCTTCGGCGGTCGACGGGTTGTGGCACAAGCGGTACATGAAGCCTACCATCGGCCGGCGGTATTTCTGCACCAGGTACGCGAAGGCGGACTCGTCGCCCATCTTCACCCGCAGCATCACGTCGGCGTCGGAAACGGCGGCGTCTGAACTGACGATGGAATTTGCCATGGTAACGGGCGCAGACGGGCGCGTTCCCGCAAGGTTCAGCAGCCCGCGATCAATGGCCACGCTGCTCACATCAATAGAAACCCCGTTTGAGGGACAAAGTTGCGCGTCTCCGGGAGCGGGAACGCGCGCGGAAGTGTTTTCCCGTGAGTCAGTTACGGATCGAGCGTCGGGGATGTCGGAGGCAGCCATGAAAGGGCGATAGAAAGAGGCTATCGGGAGCGGCGAAGGCGGTCAAGAGGCTGGGTGGATGAGTCCCAAGTCCCATTGCGCAAAGGGCTAAGCTCCGGCATAATAATGGTTTGTGTTTACTTCGCCGGACTCTTCCGGGCAAAGGATACTGAAGTCTGTGTTAATGATCCGACTGGCGCGCTTTGGTGCGCGCAAACAACCGTATTACCGAGTGGTGGTGATTGAGAAGGAGCACGCTCGCAATGGCCGCCCGGTGGAAGTGGTGGGCACGTACAATCCACGCACCAATCCGGCCACTTTCGACCTGAAACGCGAGCGCATTGAGCACTGGGTTTCGAAAGGCGCCCAATGTTCGGACCGCGTCAGGAAACTGCTTGCTCTCCCCGCGCCGGCTGCGGCCGCTTCGGTCGCCTAGCCGTCCTTACACTCGCCAATTCAGGAGCCGAGTTCAAGAGTAAAGTCAATGATCCAGCCGAGCGCCAGCCCACGCGCCATGATTGAGTACATCGCCAAGGCGATCGTCGAGGCCAAGGGTGAGGTTTTTATTGAAGAGTACGAAGACGGAGACGAAACCGTCATCGAGCTCGAAGTGGCCGAGGCCGACCTGGGCAAAATCATTGGACGCTCCGGCCGCGTCGCCCGCGCGTTGCGCAACGTGCTGAGCGCGGCGGGCTCGAAGCTGAACAAGCATTACGCGCTCGAGATCATTGAATAGAAGAGCAGCGAATAGGAGATCGTCGAATCGCGGCATCGGACGCAAGCGGCGAGTGGATTACCCTGGCGGCCGTCATCAAGACGCAGGGACGCCGTGGAGAAGTAGCGGTCGAATTGCACACCGATGTTCCGGACCGCTTCCGGCAAGACATGCGGCTGTGGGCGCTTGCGAAAGACGGGCAGCGCCGCGAAGTGACGGTCGAGGATTTGTGGCCGCATAAGAGTTTTCTGGTGCTGAAGCTTCAGGGCATCGAGACGATTTCCGATGCCGAGCGGCTGGTCGGCGCCGAACTTCAGCTTCCGCGCAGTGAACGCGCCCGGTTGGAGCCGGGCTGGACGTACCTGAGCGACCTGATCGGTTGCACAGTGTTCGATGGCCAGCGCGAGATCGGCGAGATTGAAGACGTGCAGTTCGGGGCGGGAGAAGCGCCGCTGCTGGTGGTTCGGAGTAAGGAGCCGCGGGGCGAAGAGCAGCGCGGTGAAGAAAGGAAGCGTGGAGCGAATCTGCCGTATGAGATCCCCTTCGCCGAAGCGTACCTGGAGAAGCTGGATTTGGAGCATAAGCAGGTCCGGATGAGGCTGCCGGAAGGCTTGCTGGAAGTGAACGCGCCGAAGAGCGATTGAGTCATTGAATCATTGAGGTATTGAATCACTGGCTCACGTCTCAATGATTCCATACCTCAATGACTCAATGACTAAATGCCAGGTCGACATTCTCACGATTTTTCCCGACTTCTTTCGCGGACCACTGGATTACGGAATTGTGCGCCGGGCGCGGGAAACGGGCCTGGTGGAAATCAACATTCACGATCTGCGGGCTTTCACGAAAGACAAGCACCGCACCGTGGATGACCGCCCGTTCGGCGGCGGCGAGGGCATGGTCCTGAAGCCGGAACCGATCTTTGAATGTTTGGAGTCGTTCGGCGACGTGGTGTCGCGTGAACTCCGCTTGAGCCCGGGCGCGAAGCAGTCGGTGATTCTGCTTTCCGCACAGGGTCGCAGGCTCGACCAGCCGCTGGCGGCGGAACTTTCCGCGCTCGACCGAATCGTCCTCATCTGCGGACGTTACGAAGGCGTTGACGAGCGCATCAGCGAGCACCTGGCGGACCGCGAAGTTTCGATCGGCGACTATGTGCTGAGCGGTGGTGAACTGGGCGCAGCGGTGATTTTGGACACGGTGACGCGGCTGATCCCGGGCGCGGTTGGCAACCAGGCTTCGACGCGGCAGGAATCGTTCACCGAGTCGTTCACAGAAGGGGCGGAGCTGGCCGGCGACGGCCCGAGTTCGACGTGCGTTTCCGGCGGATTGCTCGACTATCCGCACTACACGCGTCCCGCGGATTTTCGCGGCATGGTGGTGCCGGAAGTGCTGGTGAACGGCAACCACGACCAGATTCGCAGCTGGCGCCGCAAGACGGCTTTGGCAAAAACCCTGCTCAACCGTCCCGATTTACTGGAGCGGGTTGCGCTGACGGCGGAAGACAAGGAATTGCTGGCCCAGATCAAGCTGGCCCAGGGCTTACTGACAAAGATCAAGGGCAAGAGTTAGGAAGGAAACGTTATGCGTAATCCGATTATCGAAAAACTGTTGGCGAAATCGCGCCGCACCGACATCCCGAAGTTTGGTCCCGGCGATACCATCAAGGTGCTGGTCAAGATCAGAGAAGGCGAAAAAGAGCGCCTACAGGCGTTTGAAGGCGTCGTCATTGCCCGGAAGCGAGGCGCCCAACCCAGCTTTACGGTCCGCAAAATCAGTTTCGGCCAGGGCGTGGAGCGCATCTTTCCCATCGACTCCAAGGTCATCGACAAGATTGACGTGGTGCGCTCCGCCAAAGTCCGCCGCGCCAAGCTTTACTACCTGCGCGGGCTCAAGGGCAAGGCCGCGCGACTGAAAGAAGTCGAACAACAGTAGGTGGCGGTTGGTTTTCTGTCGGGCCGGCGTCCGCTTGGGCGCCGGTCTGGCAGCTGCAGATCCCTCGCTTCGCTCGGGATGACAACTCAAGTAGTTTCTCAACGCGCAGTCTGCTCTTGCTTCGCGCGTCTTCTTCGGCGAAGATGCTGGTCAGCTTCCGTGGATAAGTCCGTGCCCACCTCGAAGACTGCGAACGCAGACGGCGTTTCCGCCTCCGCCGCCAAATTGCGCCTGCTGAAAAAGCTGCGCTGCACTCTTAATTTTGAAAAGCGCGCATGGGCCGCGGGCGCGCAACACGTTGCCGGAGTCGATGAAGTCGGCCGCGGATCGCTGTTCGGCCCGGTCGTAGCTGCCGCCGTGATTCTCGACCCTGCACACCGCATTCGCGGCCTGCGCGATTCCAAACTGCTTCCCGCCGAGCGCCGCGAAGAGCTCGCGCTCTTGATTCGCCAGCATTCGATCGCCTGGGCGGTTGCCGCGGTGGATTCCGCCCGCATCGATCAAATCAATATCTACCAGGCTTCGCGCCTCGCCATGCTGCATGCGGTTCAGCAACTGGCGCCGGCAGCGAGTTATCTTCTGGTCGATGCAGTGAGACTCGATTGCGAGCTTCCCCAACAGCCGATCATTCATGGGGACGCGCTCTCTGCCTCCATCGCCGCCGCTTCCATTCTCGCGAAAGTCGAACGTGACCGCATGATCTCCGCCTGGGACCCGGTCTTTCCCATGTACGGCTTGGCATCGAACAAGGGATACTGCACGCCGCACCACCTCGCAGCCCTGCGCGAGAACGGCCCGTCGCCGCTACATCGGCAGTCGTTTTCGCCGGTGTGGAGCGCACCGATTCCGCAGGAAGTCTTGGGATTTATGCTGGACCAGCCCGCTCCCGAAGTTGTTTCGGGTGACGAGGTAGTTTCCGATGACGAAGAGCCAGTGGCAGCGATCTCAGAGAGCTGAAGAAATTCGACTCTCTAACCAAAGTTGTCATCCCGAGCGAAGCGAGGGATCTGCAGTTCACCGCAAAATGCAGATCCCTCGCTTCGCTCCGGATGACAAATTCAGCAAGGGATAGTTGGGCTTATTTCGCCCGATAAATCTCCGTCAGCAGATCCGACTTCGACTCGTCCCGCACCAGGTGTGGATACTTCTCGCCACCGTGATAATCCAGTTTCACTACCCGAAAATAATCTGTGTTTTCCACGATCAGCTCGGTTGGCGACGGACTGGTCTTGGCGGCTCGAATAGCGTCGTGCCAGGCATCCGCCGAAAACCTGCGGCCGTTCACCGCGACAATCTTCATCCCCGGCCCGATCCCGGCCTTGGCGGCGAGCATCCCCTCGACCGTATCCCGAATCACGCCATCGCTCCCGGCCAACAGTCCGACCGAGTAATGCGCGTTGATGTTCTTTCCGTCGCGATCCTGGGCGCGATCCAGTTCCGAAGGGTTCTCGTCGTACACCAGTTTCCATCCGCTTCCTTCGACTCCGCCGAGCGGGGTGCCTGGACCATGGTTGGACAGCCGCTCCGTCCAGAATCCGCGCCAGTCGTAGGATACGACCTGGTTCAGCGCGTTCACCACGTCGTCGAAGGTGTAAGTCTTCACCATGGGCGGACCGCTGGGCACGCCATAAAACAGCTTGCAGAAATCGTCCAAAGACTTCGCGCCCTTGCTTTGCTGCCGGATGATCACATCCGCCCACAGCCAGTTGAGCACGTCCTCGTCGTAATAATCGAGCGGCCGGCGATAATCTTCCCACGCGCGTGGAGCGCTCTGCATGGTGGGAACGCCGTCGGCCGTATCCTGCAAATTGCGCCAGATCCGGCCCGAACGATGATCCAGATCCGCGGCAATCTGCGCCAGCACATCACGGGCCGACGCGGGCGTGCGTTCGCCGCTGCGCGCTGCGAGCATATCTCCCAGGTATGACGTCAGGCCCTCATACACCCACAGCAAGTCGGTCTGCATCGGCTCTTCGTAATCGGCCGTCGCCAGATCCGCCGGACGCCGGTACTTCCCGTTCCACGAATGCACGTACTCGTGCGGCAGAAGTCCAGCGGTCAGTTTCCGTCCGTCTTCTTCCACCAACGACCGCTCGTCGATCCGGCTATCATTCGATTCGTGATGCTCCAATCCGAAATGCGCGACGTGATCGCTCAGGGTCAGCAGGAAATGGTAGTCGGTGTAGTGCCGCGCACCAAACAGAATTCCCGCTTGCTTCACCAGGTTCCGGTAATGTTCCCAGACTTCTTCCGGAGCCTCGAGCGCGGCGGCGCTGTCGGCCGCAACGTCCAGTTCCGCGGGAGGATTTTCGGTGGGCGGCGTCAGTGGCACCACCTTCAAATACTCGCCAGCGATGACCGGGCCATCCACCAGCATGGTCAGCGAAACGGGCGCAAAATGAATGTCGCTGCCCGCCTGATCGGAAACATGCAGGGACGTGCCAAACTTCCATCCCGCGGGCAGCCGCAAGCTCGCGCTATACGTAAGTTGATCGGAACCGTAGCCAGCGGGATAGAGCAACAGCGAATTCCAGTTGACGATGTACAACTTTTCCGTCGCGGACATTCCGGAGCTGTATCCAGGCTCATACGACGCGGGTGAAGCGTAGTCGAGATTCGCAACGACTTCGTTCTCGCCCGCCGGAACTTCCACGTGAAAGGTAAAACCGTCGAGCAGGTCGCGCCGCCATTTCAGCGTCTTTCCGCTGGCCGTAAACTTCAGGCCCGTCAAATCCGTGATCGGACCGGTCGGCCCGTGCTCGCCGGGGATCCATTTCGGATAGTAGAGCGTGAGTATCCCGGGTTTAGCCGGAATGCGCAATTGCGCGTGGGAGATCTTGCGCGGCGCTTCCGACGCGTCCACAGAGAGCGTCACTGTCGGAGCATTTGCCCCAAAAACTGAAGACGATGACAACAGGACAATTGCGAGACAAAAAAAGTTTCTTACCCCACAACGTGAGCCCATTTCCCCTCCAGATTGTCGAGCCGCTCCACAGCGATGCAGATAGAACCGTACGTTAATATATCAGTCTGCCGGGCCGGTTCGCCGCTGGCGGACACTCGCACTCATTGTCATTGCTCATTGCCTGCTCCCCGCCTACTTGCCTGCTATCATCCCAGCGTGCCCGCGCGCGGAAAATTTATCACCTTCGAAGGTCTCGATGGCAGCGGCAAGAGCACCCAGGTCGAGAAGCTGGCGCGTTCCCTGCGCGCCCACGGCCTCTCCGTCACCATCACCCGCGAACCGGGCGGCACCACGACGGGCGAAAAGATTCGCGAAGTGCTGCTGCACTCGGCCACCGCGGGCCTTTCTCCGCTCACGGAAATGGCCCTCATGTTCGCTTCCCGTGCCCAGCACGTTCACGAGGTCATTCTGCCCGCGCTTGCCGAAGGACGCATCGTGCTCTGCGATCGCTTCACCGATTCGACCGAGGCTTACCAGGGTGGTGGCCGCAAGCTGGGCACGAAGCCGGTGCTGCAGATGCACGAAATCCTCTGCGGCAACCTGCAACCCGACCTGACCATCCTGCTGGACAACGAAGTGGCTTTCAGCGTCGAGCGCGCCCGGCGTCGCAATCGAAAACACAAAGGCGCCCGGTCAGAAAAAGGCTCGGAAAGAGACGAGAACCGCTTCGAGCAGGAAAACCGGGCTTTTTTCGGACGCGTCCGCCACGCGTACCTGGCCATCGCGGCCCGCGAGCCGCATCGAGTGCACGTCGTAAACGCGCGAGGCACACCCAGCGAGACGCATGCGGTTATCATGGAGTTGGTGCGGAAAAAACTGAAGGTCTGAGGGAAATCGGGTGATCTGGTCATCGGGCCATCGGGTGAAGTGAGATCACCCGATCACCCGATCGCCAGATTTGTTTTCCGTGCCTCCGTGGTAGATTCTGAGTCGTGCCTTTTTCTAAATTCGCCGGCAACCCGGAAACCATCCATCGCCTGCGCGAGATGCTGGCGCGAAACCGCTTTCCGCACGCCGTCATTCTTTCCGGTGCGCACGGATCCGGCAAGTACACACTCGCTCTCATGCTCGCCCGCGCGATGAACTGCCTGGAGCAGTCGTCGACTAACGGCGACGGCTTGCCCGATTTCTGCGGACGCTGCTCGAACTGCACTCGCATCGCTCAATCCGAAGATCTCGATGCCCGCTTTGCCGAAGCGGTCGAGGCTCGCGAGAATCTGCGCGACACGGACAAGAAGGAAACCCGGCTCTTCGTCCAGACTCACCCCGACGTGCTCATCATCCCGCCCGATCCACCGCAGCTGATGATCAAGGTCGACCAGGTTCGCCACGTGATTGAGACCATCTACTATCGGCCCGCGGAAGCCCGCGAACGCGTGTACATCTTCACCGGTTCGGCCTTCATGAAAGAGGCCGCCAACTCGCTCCTCAAGGTTCTGGAAGAGCCGCCCGAGTTCGCCAGTATTTTTCTGCTCACCGAGAACCCCGGCGAATTGCTGCCCACGATTCGTTCCCGCTCCATGACCTTCAACCTGGGCGCGCTCGCTTTCACCGAGATCGAGAGCCGGCTCGCCCAGCTTCGTCCCGATTGGAATGCCCGGCAGCGCGCGCTGGTCGCCCGCCTCAGCGAAGGCGCCATCGGACGCGCTTTATCCTTCAATCTCGAAAACTACGTTGCCGCTCGCAACCACGCCCTCATCATGCTGAAATCCGCGCTCGAAGGCGGCGATCACTCCGAGTTGTTCAAGACCACCGAGAGCTACCGTTCCGGCGCCGAAGGCCGCGAGAAAATCGACAACCTTCTTCGCACCTTCTACTCGTTGCTCGAAGACCTGATGTTCCTGCAGTCCGGCGCGGCGCAACTGGTCCGCAATACAGATATTCTGGGCGAACTCAAGAAAATGTCCGAGTCTGCCGATTTCGCCTGGGTGCAGCGCGCTGCGGACGGTCTCGGAGAAGTGGAGCGCGGCCTGCGCCGCAACCTGCTGCGCTCGCTCTCGCTCGATGCCTTTGCGACCGCGCTCGAACGCGTTTCCTGAGCCGGAGAAACTTCGCAGCGCACATCAGCGTACATCAGCGCACATCAGCGTACAACCGTATCGCAAGCGGTACGGTTCAGGCTTCTGGACAAAAGACAGCGCACAAACATTGTCATCCCCTTCTCGCTGTGATACCGTAACCCTCAGTTCACACCTCTGGACCCACAATCACAGGTGCTCAAGTGTTGTGGCATATTCTGCCCGCCCAGCGCGCAGGTGGTGCGATTTGAAAGATGCTCTCGACTCCATACCAGCGGAACAATCCGCCGATCAGGAAAGCTTCGCGAATCGCAAGCTGATCCGCCCGACGCTCACTCGCGCCGATCACGCGCACAATAACCACGCCCCCAACCACGTGCCCGCGGAACGCAGAGACAGAGACCGAGACCGCGAACGTTCCGGCGCTCCGGCCAAGAAGGCCGCGCCCACCGAGCAGACCAACGCCGAGAATTTTTATTATCAGAAGCAGATGCAGACGAAGACTCCCATGGTCGTCGTGCTGCGCGACGGTGAGGAAGTCCGCGGCTATATCGAGTGGTACGACAAAAACTGCATCAAGCTGAACCGCACCGGCGCCGCCAACCTGATGATCTACAAGCCCGCCATCAAGTACATGTTCAAGGAAGGCGAGAACGGGAAGAAGTAGGCGGCATTCCTGAGAAATGATTGATGTTGAAGACCAGGACAATTTCTGTCAATGGTGCCGCGTTTTTCACAGGCGTACACATTGACGAGAGACCCTATCGCGGATAAAGTGATCCCAACGAATCGCGTCTGGCGATTATTTCTATAAATCACACCAGCCAAAATGAAGTTGGAGGAGCCGCGACAATTGCCTAGCGTCTTCGTGGTACCCGTGTACATCGAAGTATCAGGCGGCTTCGAGCGAGCCGTAGACACGTTAGAATCGTATTTGCAGCGCGCAGGCTACCTGTTTCACACAGGGGAACCGTTGCCTGAGACGCTTGAGGAAACGAAAAGGGCATTAGAGAGCGCGCGCCGAGGCGACGATGGCGGAATCGAAGCGGAGCTATCTCCTTGAGCTCTGGGACAAGGGTGTTTGCCCAAACTGCGGCAAGAAGATCTCCGAGGGTAAGCGCTTCGGCAGTGGCAAGAAGAGTGACGGTGGGTTTTGCAGTCTCGACTGCTATGGCGAGTATTACAAAGCCGAACTGACGGAGAGACACAAGAAGGCAATAGCGGCTGCCGAACGGCACCGCAATTCGTAAGAATCGTGAGGTTGAGAGTGGGTATCGTGGAGCGGCCGTTGTTCCCCGAAATATACGATCAAGAGGGCGGCAATGGTATTCTGCCGTGGCAAGAGATCAAACGACTCGTGCAGGTTGGCCGAATAAACGCGAGCCCAGAAGTGTCGGACTCTCAACTCCAACCGGCAAGCCTTGATCTGCGCTTGGGCCGGGAGGCCTATCGTGTTGAGGCGAGCTTCCTCCGTGGCCGCTCGGCCACCCTTCTTACAAAGGTGCATGAGTTGCTCCACTCCACAATTGACCTCACCCAGCCAACACCGCCTTTGCTGGAACCCCGCGTCGTGTACATAATCCCGCTGCTCGAACGACTGCAGCTCCCAAACGATATTCAGGGCGTAGCCAACCCGAAGAGCACAACTGGACGTCTCGATATATTTACGCGGTTGATCACCGAGTGCGGTGATGAGTTTGACCACGTTGAGAAAGGGTACTCTGGCGAACTCTATGTAGAAGTTTCTTCCAGGACGTTTCCGATCCGTCTGAGGGCTGGGATGAAACTCAACCAACTACGCTTTGTGCGGGGCACTTCAGTTAGGCTGGGTACCGGGAATCTGAGAGAGTTGGCGAAGGAGCAGCGCCTTGTCTACGATGCCGAAGGCAGCCCAGCGAAGAATCACATCGGCGACGGCGTGGAGATCACGGTAGACCTGGAGGGCGACGACCGCTCAAGTATCGTCGCCTATAAAGCTAAGGGGTCCGATCGAGAGATAGAACTGGACAAGATCAATTACTACGACCCAGCGGATTTCTGGGAGGCAATCCCAAGGCCCGGCAACGGTCGCATTATTCTTGATACAGGGGGTTTCTATCTATTAGCCTCCAAGAAGAGGGTGCGCGTTCCTCTCGATCATGCAGCGGAAATGATCGCGCATGACCCTAGCATGGGGGAATTTCGTGTTCACTACGCCGGATTCTTCGACCCCGGCTTTGGATATGGAGCCAATGGGGAAATCCCGGGAACGAAGGCCGTGCTGGAAGTCAGGGCATACGAAGTGCCGATCCTGCTAGAGGACGAGGATCTCGTCGGCAGATTGCATTACTACCCGATGGCAAGCAAACCGGAGAGAGTGTATGGCGCATCCATTGGCTCTTCATACCAGCAACAGGGACTCGCTCTCAGCAAGCAGTTCCAGCGGCCCGAGTCGCACAGCAATAGCATTTCGGGTCCGGCGCCGAGCCTAGCCACAGCGGAGATGCACCAATCTGTAGGAGAATCCATTCTCTAACACCTCCCGGTTGACAATCCGCCCTATCTCCCTTAGCATCAATAACTTGAGGAATACTAATCCTGGGAAGACGGGGGATACCCGTGATTAAGCTCGACATCATCAACGAAGTGGTCAACCGCACCGGGATCACCAAGACGAAGGCGGAGCTCGCGGTCGAAACCGTCTTCGAGAGCATGAAGAAGGCGCTCTCGACCGGCGACCGCATTGAACTGCGTGGTTTCGGCGTGTTCAACGTGCGTCCGCGCAAGACCGGCATCGGACGGAATCCGCGCACTGGCGCCGAAGTTTCCATTCCGCCGGGCAAGGCCGTCCGCTTCAAGCCCGGCAAGGAACTGCAGTCGATTGACTAAATAACGCCTGACTAAATGGCACCGGCGTCCCGCCGGACTGACGATGCGGACTGCCACGCATCCGGGCCGCAGTGGGTTGCATCTGAACCAGGCCCGACACCGTATGTCCGAACCCACATCCCCTTTTCCGACCGCCCTCGAATGGGAACAGCAGCCCCAGCCCAGTGTCTGGGTCATCCCACCGCCGCGCCAGCGCTGGTGGGTGCATATCCTGCTCCTGGCTGCGACCTTCCTGAGCACACTGGTAGTGGGCGCGCGCCTCTATGCCTGCTTCGCGCTTCGACAACCGGCTTTCTCGTTCAGCAATGACAACATTCCCATGTTCCCAGTGGAGTGGATGTGGCAGGCTCCAGCAAAACTGATGCATGGTCTCTCCTTTTCGCTCACGCTCATGCTCATACTGCTTGCACACGAGATGGGACATTACTTATACGCCCAGCATTATCGCGTGTATGCGACGCCGCCTTTCTTTATTCCATTTCCGAGCCTGATCGGGACGTTCGGAGCTTTCATCCGCATTAAGGGCCCGATCCCCAATCGCGCTGCATTGTTCGATATTGGGATTGCGGGTCCGATTGCGGGTTTTATCCCCTCATGTGCGGCTGTGCTAGTGGGACTTTCGTTGTCCCATCCGCTGATATTCGGCAGCGCACCACTCGAGAATGAACCGGGATTTCCCCTCGCCTTTCATCTTGCAGCCCGCCTGCTGCGCCTCGACGTGCCGCTAGCATCACTGTCCTTGCATCCGATCGCAGTCGCCGGGTGGGTAGGAATGTTCGCTACGGCGCTGAACTTGTTGCCCGGCGGCCAACTCGATGGCGGACACATTCTGTTTTCTGTTTTTCCAAAACTGCACCGCTGGGTTTCCCTGGCCGTTGTGGTCGCTCTCGTCCCACTTGCCAAGTACTGCTGGATCGGCTGGCTGATTTGGGCAGTAGTGCTGTGGCTGACCAGCCACCATCCGCCGATTCCGAGCCGTCCGGGAATCTCCGCGCCACGAAAGTGGCTCGCTGTCTTTGCGATTGCAATGTTAGTACTGGCTTTCACTCCTGCGCCCTTCACGCACAGCTCCGGCCGAGAATTATGGCGCGAAGCTTGGCCAGACCTCCGCGACGGCGTTCGCCACTCGCTGCATCGCAAATAATCGCTGCCGATACGGCAGAGAAAGGCGACTCTGCATCTCCGCGGGCGCGCGAACGACCAACGACCAGCGACGCCTCTACATCAACCATACCGCATCCACATCCACGATCACCTGGGTGCGCGGAATCTTTCGCGCCGCGGCTTCCGCCAGCATCGCCCGCAAAAGCGCATTCATCTTTCCGCGGCTGGGAGACTTCAGAATGAAGTGATAGCGGTAATCGCGCTTCAACCGCGTGATCGGCGCCGCTGCCGGTCCAAGCACGCGAATGCCTTCATGCCGCGTCTTCTCAAACCATCGCCCGAGTTCGCCCGACCACGTCAGCGCGTCATCCAACTTCTCGCTGCGGATCAGCACATTCGCAATCGCGCTGTACGGCGGATAGTGCATCCAGGCGCGAAATTGCAGCTCTTTTTCGTAGAACCCGGCGAAGTCATGCCGCGCCGCAAACTGTACCGCGTAGTGATCCTGAAAATAAGTTTGCAGCACAACCTTGCCCGGAGACTGTCCACGCCCCGCGCGACCCGCCACCTGAGTCAACAGTTGAAAAGTTCTCTCTGCCGCGCGGAAATCCGGCAATCCCAGCGCCATGTCCGCCCCGACGACGCCGACCAGCGTCACGCCGTGGATGTCGTGGCCTTTCGCGATCATCTGCGTGCCCACCAGCATGTCGAGTGCGCCCTCATTCAGCGCGTTCAGCGCATGTTCGAAATCTTCCCGCCCGCGCACCGTATCGCGATCGAGCCGCCCGATCCGCGCCTGCGGAAACATGCCGTGCAGCAACTCTTCCAGCTTCTCCGATCCCGTTCCGACAAAGTACACGTACTCGCTGCCGCAATGCGCGCACTTGTCGGGAATGCGCTCGACATGCCCGCAATAATGGCATTCCATCTTGCGCTCGCGCTTGTGGTGAGTCATGGAGACGGCGCAGTTCTTGCACTGCAACGTCTTGCCGCACGCGCGGCACAACACCACCGGAGAATATCCGCGGCGGTTGAGCAGCACCATGACCTGCTCTTTTTTCGCCAGCCGCTCGCGAATTTCCTCCGCCAGTTTGCGCGAGATCACCTGCTCCTGGCCCGTCTCCTGAAATTCCTGCCGCATGTCAATAATCTCAACTTCCGGCAGCGGACGCATCTCCACCCGGTCAGGCAACTCCACGAGCGCATACTTGTTTTTCTTCGCGTTGTAGTACGACTCGAGCGATGGCGTGGCCGATCCCAGCACCACGACCGCTGCCGCCATCTTCGCCCGCATCACCGCCACATCGCGCGCGTGATAGCGCGGCGTCTCTTCCTGCTTGTAAGACGAATCCTGCTCTTCATCCACGATGATGAGCGCAAGATCGCTCACCGGCGCGAACACCGCCGACCGCGTTCCCGCCACCACCCGCGCCTCGCCGCGCCGTATGCGATGCCACTGTTCCGCCCGCTCCGCATCCGACAGCCCCGAATGCAGGATGGCAACTTCATCGCCGAACACCTGGTGCAGATCCGCCGCCACCGCCGGAGTCAGCCCAATTTCAGGAACCAGTAAGATCGACGACCGCCCCGCGTCCAGCACCTGCCGCATACAAGCCAAGTACACTGCCGTCTTGCCCGATCCAGTGATGCCGTGCAGCAGCAGGCCGCCGAATTTGTGCGAGCCCACGGCCGCGCCAATTTTGCCGAGCGCCTCTTTCTGCGCCGCGCTGAACTCGAACTCAAACGGAGACTGCCGAGGCTTGAGCTTCGAAGCCGTGAAGTCCTGCGGCTCATCCACAAGTTCAATCAACCCACGCCGCACCAGCGTGCCCAGCGTAGTGCGAGGCACATCCAACCCGCGTAAAACTTCCACTGGCAGCCGCCCGCCCGAAGCAGCCAGCGTCTCAATCAAAGTGCGCTGATTATCATTAAGCTTCTTTCCTATGCTGGCCGTGGCCGAGCTAGTGTGGTGACGGGCCTCTGGCCCGTCCAGCGGAGGCGAAGCCTCCGCCCGCTCCTCCGGCGCCAGCAGTACCGCCACCTTAACCACCCGGGCCGCATCCCGAGCCGCCGACACATCCTCCCGCGCAATCCACCGCTTCCGCATCATCCCCGCAAGCAGCGCCCTTCCCACGCGCGTTGCCCCGCGCAAACTCTTTTCGCCTACGCTCTCCCTTTCCGCCAGGTAATCCAGCACGCGGAATTCGACCAACTGTTGTTCCGGAGTCCGCTTCGAACGCGCCGGAGACCCCGTCATCCCCGCCAGATGCAGCGCCAACCGCCCCTCATCGGTGATGCGGTAAGCAACCGCCCGCTTGAACTCTGCCGCCAGCGGCAGCATGGTGCGAAACACTTCACCCACCGGCGCGAGATAGTAATCGGCAATCCACTTCCCAAGTTTCAGCAAATGTTCATAGAGCACCGGCGAGAGGTCGAGCGCTTCGATCACCCTCTTGGTCTTGACCTGCGGCGGACGGTCATGCAGCTCAACCACAATGCCCGACAGCCGTTGCTGCCGGAACGGCACCAGCACCCGCCCGCCAACGACCGGCTCCATGCCCGCAGGGATGGCATAGGTGAACACCATGTCGAGCGGCACGGCGAGGGCGACGTCGCAGAAGTTGGGCATATGGGAGGTAGCGCCGGCGTCGGCTAAAAGGATCGTAGCATCCCTCGAACTCGGGGAAAAACGGGGATCACGCTTGGCTAATTCTTTTCTGGTTGGCGGCGATTGCGTCCTCGAGCGAGCGCAGCGTAGGCAACGTAAACTTGCTTATCATGGGAACATCGAGGCTCTGTATCGACAACTCTATTTCTTCGGTTACGCCTACCGTACACAATGAGCGCCTGAGATGGGTTTCTCCGGCGAATTGCTTTGCACAACTCCACGCCCTCCAGTCCGGGATGGTAAACGTCGGTTATGACGAGGTCATAGGGGCTGTGTTCACAGTAGCGCTGCAATGCTGAGTCGCCATCCCCCACGAACTCGACCTTAATCTCGCTTTCGGCGATCTTGGTTTCGATTCTCTTCAGCCATTCCGCCATGTTGTTGTTAACTATACGACCGGCCCCGACGAGTTCAGCCTTGAAGAGATTTTGTAAGTCCTCGTTGTCCGCAATGTCGTCATCAACCCACAAAATTCTCATTGTGCCCCTCAGTGATAATTATCGGAGGGCGGCCGTCCCTACGTGGTTGCTTTTGGCGCCTTCATCCCCAACTCCTTCATCACCATCTGCAGGTCCTTCCATGCCTCGCCTTTTTGGCGCGGATCGCGCAGTAGAAACGCCGGATGGTAGGTGACCGCCAGCTTGCATCCATCCCAGTTGGGATTGTTGCTGCGGTCGTTGTTCCGCACTCCCGCCGGCCTGAAATCGTAAAGGCGCCCGCGCAGTTGCATCATTGAAGCATTCATCGCCAGCAGCGTCTTCGCTGCCACGGCTCCGAGCGCCACCACCACCTTCGGCTTGATCACCGCGATCTGCCGCATCAGAAACGGCGAGCAGGTCGCGCACTCCTCGCGCTCCGGCGTGCGATTGCCCGGTGGACGGCATTTCACGATGTTCGCGATGTAAACTTGCTCGCGCTCGATCCCCATCGCTTTGATCATGTTGTTGAGCAGTTGCCCGGCGCGCCCCACGAAGGGCTCGCCCTTTTCGTCTTCATCGGCGCCCGGCCCTTCGCCCACGAACATCAACTCCGCCGCCGGATTGCCAACGCCGAACACAATCTGCTTCCGTCCCTGCTTATGGAGCACGCAGCGCGTACAGTCACCCAGGTCTTCGCGGATGATCTTCAGTGCCTTCACCGGATCGCTCACACTCTGCTCGGGCTTCAGCGCAAACACCTCAAAAATATCTTGTTCAACCGCAACCGGCACCGCGACCGCCGCGGCCTTCCGTGGACTCATTTCTTCTCCAGATTCTGGCTGATTTGTCGAAATAGTGTTTGTCGAAACGATGACTTCTTCTTCATCCACCGAAATCGGCCCCGCCTCCGCGCGATCCGACAGGGGCTGCCGGTAAAAGTCGTAGATCCCCATCTCGTTGTAGTAGCGGATACGCGCCGCAAGCGCGCGCCGAAGTTCAGGGTCAAGTGTGCGGGGCATTGCGGATAAGGATAGCAAACCTCGGGGCAGGAAGACTTTCTCACCACGGAGACACGGAGGAAATTGGTAATTGTGTAATTTGTAAATTGGTAATTTGAAGTCGATCTCCGCCAATCTCGGGGAAGATCTGGGCTTTCAATTGCCAAATTACCCGGTTACCAAATTACAAATTCTTCTCCGTGACTCCGTGTCTCCGTGGTGAAAAAGTCTTTCAAGGGAGTTCTGTCACCGGGACGCCACGCCGCTGCGCTTCCGCAGCTTCACCACCTGGTCGAGCACGCGGTGCGCAACTTCCCATTTCGAGGTCTCGGGAACCTCAACCACTTCGCTCTGAGAGACGATCGTGACCGCGTTACGGCCGGAATCAAAACCAATGCCCTCGCGTGAAACGTCGTTGACGACGATTGCATCGAGCGATTTCGACGCCAGCTTTTTGCGCGCGTTTTCCATCACGTTCTCCGTCTCGGCCGCAAATCCCACGACAACCTGGAAAGTCTTCCGGCGCGCCACCTCCGCCAGAATATCTGCCGTCGGCTCCAGTTCCAGTGTCATCTCGCCTTTGCGCTTGATCTTCTGCCCCGCCGCCGCTTTTGGCCGGAAGTCCGCCACTGCCGCCGTCTTGATCACGACCGTACTCTGGGGCAGCAATTTCAAAACCGCCGCCAGCATCTCCTCCGCTGTCTCTACCCGAGTCACTTCCGTCGCGTCCGGAGCGGCAATCGCCGTCGGCCCGCTCACCAGCAGCACGCGCGCTCCGCGCCGCAGCGCCGCTTCCGCAATGGCATAGCCCATGCGCCCACTCGACCGGTTCGTCAAATACCGCACCGGATCGATCTTCTCCCGCGTCGGCCCCGCCGTCACCAGCACTGTTTCGCCCGCCAGATCTTGCGAGGCGCCAAGCGCTTCCATGACCGCCGCCACAATCGTCTCGTTTTCCGCCAGTCGCCCCGCCCCGGTCATCCCGCACGCGAGATAGCCCTTGCCGGGCTCAACAATGCGAACGCCGCGCTGGCGCAGGATTTCCAGATTCGCCTGCGTGGCCTCGTGATTCCACATGTTGACGTTCATCGCCGGAGCCACCACCACCGGAGCGGTCGTCGCGAGATAAAGAGTGCTCAGAAAGTCGTTCGCAATCCCCTGCGCGAACCGCGCCAGCACATCGGCCGTTGCCGGAGCCACCAGCAGCGCATCAATCGCTTGCGCAATCGCAATGTGCTCGATCGCCGACTCGACGTTCGCCTGCTCGGCTTCAGAACTGGAGCCAGACCCGAACATGCCGGTAATCACTTTTTCTCCGGAGAGAGCGGCGAACGTCAGCGGACGAACGAACTCCTGCGCCGCAGAAGTCATCACGACTTGCACGCGAATTCCGCGGTCCTGCAGCAGGCGCACGATTTCCGCTGCCTTATAAGCTGCAATCCCACCCGACACGCCCAGCACAATTTTCATAGGAGGAAGGCGGCGGCCACGGCTTCAAGATCCAGCCCCACCTACAGAATTGATGCTACCACCCGGCGCGAGATTCAAACCGCGCTGGCGGTGCAAAACATCCGGCACTTATTTATTGCCGGCGATACATGTCTAGGCGTCTTCCGGGAACACCTTGTTCAGAATCTCGCTCGCGGCCACTACTGGCAACTTCGGAACCTCCGGAATCAGCCATTTCACCTTGCCAGCCTTGATTTCATCCTGCGCGATGCGGCAGGGTTTGCGCGATCCGGTATCGATCACCGGCGGCGCGCCGCCTTGCAGTTGCCGTGCCCGCCGCGCCGCTACCAGAATGTAGCGGTAGTTGCTGTCGAACCCCTCAATCAGCTTCATACTCTCCCCCCCCAAACCTCATGTGCCCTTTACCATCTGCGGATTAAACGAAGCCAGAATCGGCTGCACCCGCTCGCGCGCCTGTTCCAGCCTGCAAGCTTGTGCGGCCGCCACCCGCCGCGCTTCTTCCCCGGAAGGTTTCGCCCCGCTTCGCAGCAACCGCTCCGCCAGCACTATGTCCTTTAGTTCGTCTGCAGATTGCTCAAGCAGGTTATTCACTAATATATAGTCGTATTTCGAGTAATTCTCAATCTCTCGTCGGGCCGTGTCCAACCGGCGACGAATTACAGCCTCCGAATCCAGCCCCCGGTTCCGCAGCCGCCATTCCAGCTTCTCGCGGTCCGGCGGAAGAATAAAGATGCTCACCGCCTCCGGGATCCTGTGTTTGATCTGCCTCGCCCCCTGGACGTCGATATCCAGCAGCAGGTCGTTGCCGTGGACCTCGGCCTCGCGCAGAAACCGCCGCGCCGTACCATAATAGTTTCCGAAGACCTCTGCGTGCTCCAGAAACTCATCGGCCGCGATCATGGCCTCAAATTCTTCCCTGGAGACGAAGAAATATTCCTTGCCGTTCTGTTCGCTTCCACGCGGCGGGCGCGTGGTGTAAGAGATCGAGAAGTCCAGATGACGAACCATCTTAAACAGTTCGTTCACCAGCGTGGATTTGCCCGAACCCGATGGCGCGGAAACAATGTAAACGATGCTCATTCCAGATTCTGCACCTGCTCCCGCGATTTCTCGATCTCCGACTTCATCAGCAGACCCATCTCGGTAATCTTCAACGCCTCGCCCGCCAGGCCCGAGGTTTTCGAAAGCAGCGTGTTCGCCTCGCGGTTCATTTCCTGCAGCAGGAAGTCCATCTTCTTGCCCACCTCGCCACCCTGGTCGAGCAAGCCGAGAAAATGCTTCACGTGCGCATTCAGCCGAACCAGTTCTTCCTGGATGTCGCTGCGATCGACCAGCACCGCGACTTCCTGCAGGATCCGTTCTTTGTCCACTTGTGTGCCGAGCAGCTCCAGCATGCGCGACTGCAGACGCTCCGAGTAGCTGCGCAGAATAGTGCTGCGATGGGCTTCCACCCCCGCCGCCGCTTTTTCCAGATTCGCCATGCGAGCGCGCAACTCCGTGCCGATGCTCCGGCCTTCTTCTTCGCGCATCTCATTCAGCCGGGAAAGCGCTTCTTCCACTCGCGCCATCAGCGCGGTCTCCAGTTCGTCGCCCGATTTCTCGGCTCCCGCATCCATCGCGCCCGGCATTCTCAGAACCACGTTCAGATCGGGCTCACCCTCAACCCCAAATTCATCGGCCGCGACGCGGAACGCCTGCACGTAGCCGGCAATCAGTTGCCGGTTGAGCGCGACCCCGTTCGTGCCCGAGCGATCCAGGTTAAGTATCACTTCCACGTGGCCGCGAGCCAGTTTCTCTTTCAGAATCCGGCGCAGCTTCATCTCCAGCGCGTCGGTATCGGAGGGCAGCCGGAAGTGAAGATCTAGAAAACGATGATTCACCGATTTCAGCGATAGCGCAAACGCCAGCTGGGCATTGACCTGCCCTTTGAGCTGCGCGAATCCGGTCATGGAGCGAAGTGGCATGGGCCCGGTTCCTTTTTCCGAATCGAAACTACTGCGGTACAACTCCGGCACGCGGCGCGTCGGCTTCGGCAAACTGCAATTGGTAAAGCCGCCGGTACGTGCCCAACTTTTGCATCAGCTCTTCATGCGCGCCAATGTCGCTGATCGTGCCGTTTTCGAGCACGACGATGCGATCCGCCCGCCGCACGGTCGAGAGCCGGTGCGCAATCACAAACACAGTACGCCCACTCATAAGATTTTGCAGCGCCGATTGCACCAGCGACTCGGACTCGCTGTCGAGCGCCGACGTCGCCTCATCGAGAATCAGAATCGGCGCATTTTTCAGGATCGCCCGTGCAATCGCGATGCGCTGCCGCTCCCCGCCCGAAAGCCGCACCCCGCGCTCCCCGATTATCGTGTTGTACCCTTCCGGAAGCCCGCGAATGAATTCATGCGCTCGCGCCGCCCGCGCCGCTTCTTCCACCCGCTTCTGCGAGACATGCGGCTGGCCATAGGCGATATTGTTCCTCACCGTATCGTTGAACAACACCGTCTCCTGTGTCACAATCCCGATCTGCGATCGCAGCGACTCCAGCGTCACATCCCGCACATCACCGTCGTCAATCAGAATGCGCCCGCCGCTGACGTCAAAGAAGCGCGGGATCAGGTGCACGAGCGTGCTCTTGCCCGCGCCGCTCGATCCCACCACCGCCATCACCTCGCCCGCCTTCACTTCCAGATTGATGTCATGCAGCACGACTGGCGAATCTTCGACTTTCTCATAGGAGAAAGACACGTCCGCAAACCGGATCGCGCGCGCAAACTTCCCCATGCGCTTTGCTCCCGGCTTCTCCCGCACTTCGTCTTCCATATCCATGAAACGGAAAATTTCCGACGAGGCGCCCACCGCCTGCTGGAAACTGTTGTTGAACATGGCAAACTTGCGCACCGGGTCGTACAGCTTGAAGACGGCGAAAATAAACGCGACGAAGATCCCTGGCGTGAATACCCTCCTGTTGATCTGGTCACGTCCCAGTAGCAGAAGCAGCGCAATGGCAATCGAGCCGAGAATGTCCATCAGCGGAGAGCTGATCGCGAACGCCGCCACCAGCCGCAGGTTCGCCCGGAACAGCCGACGCGCGGCGGCGCGGAAGCGCTCCACTTCCCAGTTCTCCATGCCAAACGCCCTGACGATTCGGTTCCCCGTAAACGTTTCGTGCAGAATGTTTTGGATCTCGGCCAGCTTGTCCTGCCCCCCTCGCGTCGTGCGGCGCACTTGCCGGCCGACTTTTCTCGACGAGTACAAAATCGCCGGGATGAACAGCAGCAGCACCCACGCCAGCTTGCCTCCCAGCAGGACCACCACCACCGCGGTAAACAGGAAAGTGAAAAACTGCTGCAAAAATTCCGCCAATACGCCCGACATCGCGGATTGCACCTTCTCGATATCGTTGACGATAGTCGAGAGCAGCGTTCCCGTGGTGTGTTTCGTGAAAAACGCCGCCGAACTGCGCAGAATGGCGTTGTACAAATCGTCCCGCAGGTCAGTGATCATGCCGAAACCCGCGTAGTTCACCAGGTAGGTTCCGGCGTAGTCGAAAATCCCCTTTAATACCGTGGATGCAACTAGCGCAAAGGCCACCACTGTCCATGGATTGTGAAAGTGCGACGGGACCAACTGTTGGAGGTCAAGAAAACGCTCGGTTCCCGGCAACCTGAATAGCTGTAGAGTTCTTCCCTGGGAGCCGGGGTTCAATACGCGGTCCAGAGTGGGGCCAACGAGTAGCAGCCGGAAGGAATCCAGCAGCCCCACCAGCGCCATCAGTACAACCGATGCGGAAAACTGCCACCAGTACGGCAGAACGAAGCGCAACAGGCGGGTGATTGGACGAGGTGGACGGGGCCTGGCCGGTGTTCCGTCATTCTTCGCACCCGTCACTGTGGAGGTTGCCATGCGTGGTAATGCCAATTCTACATGTGATTTCCCGTAGAGACGCGGCTTGCCGCGTCTCCTGCCGCGGAGTGAGACGGGGCAAGCCCCGTCTCTACCGAAGGAAGGATGTCCAGCCGCCGCCTACTTCGGGCTGTCCCGATGCACGACCTTCACTTTGTATCCCGCTTTGCGCAGCCGCTTGCTTACATCTTCGGCGATCATCACCGAGCGGTGCTGTCCGCCGGTGCATCCGAAGCTGATGGTCAGGTAGCTCTTGCCCTCGCGAATGTAGTGCGGCAGCAGGTAGACCAGCAGTTCTGAGATGCGGTTGATGAACTCCTGCGTCTGCGGAAAAGATCGGATGTACTTCGCGACCCCGGGATGCCGTCCGGTCAGCCCGCGAAACTCCGGCACGAAATGAGGGTTGGGCAGAAAGCGCACATCGAACACCAGGTCGGCATCTTCCGGCAAGCCGTGTTTGTATCCGAAGCTCACGCACGAGACCAGAATTGTCTGCTGGCTCCCCGCCTGCTGTTTGAACCGGTCGGTCAAGTGCGCCCGCAGTTCATGAACATTGAATTTGGAAGTGTCAATGACCAGGTCGGCAATGGCGCGAATCGCCCGCAGGTGCCGCCGCTCGGCCCTAAGCGATGCCCGCACCGTCGTGCCGGTACCCAGCGGATGCGGCCGCCGCGTCTCGCTGTAGCGCCGCAGCAACGCGGCATCACTCGCTTCCAGGTAAATCACTCGCGTCGGGATCGCCCGCTTCACCGACTTCAAAATCGCCGGCAGCTTCTCCAGTTGCGAACCCTCGCGCACATCCACCACCAGCGCCGTGCGCGGAATCTCTCCCGACTGCAACGCCAGCTCGGCAAAGCGCGGAATCAGCTCCACCGGCAGATTGTCTACGCAGTAGTAGCCAAGATCTTCGAAGGCCTTCAGCGCCGAAGCCTTCCCCGACCCGCTCATGCCGGTAATGATGACCAGTTCCGCCGCGGCGTGCGGCTCGCCCTTACGCAAACGAACCAGCTTGCCCGCCGCGTGCGTGACCTTCGTGAGTTTACTGCGCAGTGGCATTCCCAAAATCTTAGCATTTCAGAGGGAGTGAAGCGGGGAAGCGAGCACATCGTTTTGAAGAATGAGCCTGAGGGAGAGCCTGAACAGTGGACCGCCGCGATTTGTTACAATGGCAAAACCGCAGTCCGTGGGCGCTTAACTCAGCGGTAGAGTGCCATCCTCACACGGTGGAAGTCGTAGGTTCAAATCCTACAGCGCCCACCATTTCTTTTCTTGGGCTTGCAGGGGGAGCTTCCGCCTTGCGCCGTAGCGAATCGTGAGCACCCACACCGCTTGCCGCTTTTCATCGACAGAAATCTGCATCGTTTGAACCATCACCGTTGTCTCTAGCGGATCGCCACGGAAATTCGGTTTGAAAGTAATCTCGTCTCTGCTGTAGCTTGGATCTTGTGATCCTCGACGTCCTCCATCGCATCGCCAATCACCGGCAGTCGCTCTCCCGCGAAGAGGCGCACGCGGTGATGACTGAGGTCCTCACCGGCCAATGCTCCGACGCGCAAATCGCGGCGCTGCTGGTGGCGTTGCACATGAAGGGCGAGACGGTCGAAGAAATCGTCGGATTTGCCGAAGCCATCCGCGCCGCTGCTATTCCACTCGAACTCCACACCGACTCCGTGCTCGACGCCAGCGGCACCGGGCGCGATGCACTCGTCGACACCTGCGGCACCGGCGGCGATACCAGCGGCACATTCAACATTTCGACTGCGACGGCCTTCGTGGTCGCCGGAGCCGGCGTGCGCGTCGCCAAGCATGGCAATCGCAGCGTGACCTCGAAGTGCGGCTCCGCCGACGTGATGGAAGCGCTGGGCGTGAACATCCACCTGCCGACCGTGCAGATCGCGGCCTGCCTGGCACAAGTAGGAATCGCGTTTCTGTTCGCTCCCGCCATGCATTCAGCGATGAAGTACGTGCAGACCGCCCGCCGCGAGTTGCATCTGCGCACGGTTTTCAACCTGCTTGGTCCGTTGACGAATCCCGCGCACGCCACCTGCCAGGTCGTGGGTGTCTATTCCGCGGACCTTGTCGAAAAACTTGCGGAAGCGCTCAGCATGTTGGGCTTGCGGCGCGCGCTCGTCGTCCACGGAAGTGACGGCCTGGACGAAATCACCATCACCGGCCCGACGCGCATCGCCGAAGTACGCGAGGGACAAGTTCACAGCTACGAAGTCACGCCCGAGGAATTCGGCCTGCAGCCCGCCAGGCTCGACGAAATCTCCGGTGGAGGCGCCGCTCTCAACGCCACGCTGATCCGCGAAGTCCTAGCCGGGAAGAAATCCGCCCGCCGCGACATCGTGCTGCTCAATGCCGCCGCAGCCCTCGTCGCCGCCGGACGAGCCGATCATCTGCGCGATGCGGTGCCGCTGGCCGCCAATGCCATAGATTCCGGTGCAGCCCTGGCAAAGTTGCAGGCGCTTATCGCTTTCACCGCAGCCCACGCACAGCGCCCAACTTGAATACCGCCGATCGAAACTACTTGTTGTTCGCCAGCGCTTTCAATTTTTCAATGTGGGTTCAAATTACTAAATTACCCGATTTCACAATTACAAAATCTTACTTCACCTCAACCCTCTCCATATACTCCGCCACCTGCACATTCCATCCGAGGTCTTTCTTCATCCGTTCTCGCAGTTGCGACGAAGCGGCGGGCTCGCCGTGGACAAGGTAGGTTGCGCCCGGTTTGTTCTTGAACGTCCGCAACCACTCCAACATTTCTGGCGGATCGGCGTGATCGCTGAACTGTTCGAGCGCCGCGACCTGCGCGCGGATCGGCACGAACTGGCCGAAGATCTTCACCTCGGGCGCTCCGTTCTTGATCGTTGCGCCGCGCGTGCCCGGCGCCTGGAAGCCGATAAAAATCACCAGGTTCTTCGGATCGGGCAGCCGCTGCGCCATGTGGTGCAGGATCCTGCCACCAGTAACCATCCCGCTCGACGAAACGATGATCGACGGATAGTGGCTCTCGTTAATCTTCTTCGACTGCTCGGCGGTCAGCGCGAACGTGAAGCCCGGCCACTTGACCGGCGAGCCGTATTTCGCGATCAAATCGGCGGCCCGCGCCGTGTACTCCTCGGAGTGCTTCAGGAAAATTTCGACCGCCTTGATCGCCATCGGGCTGTCGCAATAAACCGGCAAGCGCGGGATCTTTCCCGTCTCCATTAGCCTTTTCAGGATGAAAAGAAATTTCTGCGTCCGCTCCACGGCAAACGCCGGAACAATCACGCTGCCGCCGCGCTCGGCGGTCTCGCGAATCAGGCTGGCGAGTTCGGGCCGGGGATCGGTGCCGGGATGCTGGCGGTTGCCGTAAGTGGATTCCATGACCAGCACGTCGGCGGTCTCGTTTTCCTGCGGCCCGGAGTGCACCACCTTGCCGGGCGCGATTTCGCTGTCGCGCACGCGGCCAAGGTCGCCGGTAAAGAGCAGCCGGCGGCTGCGGCCGTTCGTTTGCAGCGTGACTTCCACCATGCACGAACCCAGAATGTGCGCGGCATGTACGAAGCGGAACGCAAGCTCGGGGCTCAGTTGCGTGGTTTCGCCGACCGCGACCGGCTTGAAGCGCTTCAGACAATCCTGCGCTTCTTTGAGCGTGTACAAAGGCAACGCCGGATCGTGCTTCGACACCTTCCTCTTATTGTAGTACGCCGCGTCTTCTTCCTGCAGGTGTCCGGAATCCGGCAACACGACTGAGCACAGATCGATGGTCGGCTGCGTGGCGTAGATCGGCCCGCGGAAACCTTCTTTCACCAGGCGGGGAATCCAGCCGCAGTGGTCGAGATGCGCGTGCGTAAGAACAACGGCATCGATTTCACGCGCCGGGACCGGAGTGTCCTGCCAGTTGCGCTCGCGCCATTCTTTTTGTCCCTGGAAAAGTCCGCAGTCGATCAGGGCCTTAAATCCCCGTTTGCCGCTGGAATCGTAGGCGGTGTTGATCAGGTGCTTCGAGCCAGTCACGGTCCCGGCAGCGCCGAGAAATTGGATGTAGGGCAAGCGTCGTCCTCCAAAATTGCAGATTGCAGAAGTCAGATTGCAGAAGTGAAGCTGCGAAGTTCGATTTTACCTCTGCGATGTGGCCTCTGACCTCTGCAATTGGGGCTCACTTCTGCTGCGCCCCGATCTTGAACACGTTATTTGTCAGGTCGATTTGCGGAACGCTGCCGTCGTTGACCACGATCTCGGTCGCTGTGCCTGGCATTTCAACTCGCGTTGTAGCTGTGCCCCTGGCGCGCACCTCAATCCGCTTCGTGATCTCGCCACCTTCAAACAATATCGTGAACGGGACTTCCGCCCCCGCATTGCCAAGGTTCTCCAGCGTTACGGTAATGATCTGCGCACCCTTTTCCGTCTTCCACGGATGCACCGACTGCACGCGGAAATCCGGCAGACCGCGATCCTGATACACCCAGTCGTCGAAAAACCAACCCAGGTCCCGCTTGGCGGCGGATTCGACCAATCGCTCCACATACTTCGGGTCTTTGATGTTGTCGTCCTCGGCCCGATACTTGCGAATGGCCTGCTTCAGCGCGTCGTCGCCTATCATGTCGCGCAACATCCACCACACATACGCAGCTTTGCTCCGATAGTAGGTTTCATCGAACGTGCTGGCCAGCGTTTGCCCGGCACTTTTCTCTCCGACGTTCTTCTGCGGCGCGGCCGATACTTCCTTTTCCGAATCAAGAAACGCCGCCCGGTGCAGCCCCAGAAGGTCGAGCGCTGCCTGACGTCCGCCTTGCTCCTGGCGATACATTGCCTCGGCAAAGTGCGCCAAACCCTCGTACACCCAGGGCCTCGACGAGGGCAGCGCGGAGTGGACAAGTTCGTGAACCAGGTTGATGCCCGCGAGCTTCGAGTCCTCCGCGGCCATCGACGCCATCAACAAGGTGCCGCTCTCAAACGGAGCGGAATTCGGATCGGCAAAATCGGCGATGGCAACGGGCGCGCTCGGCTGACCAAACCATCCACTTACAAACTTCATTGCAGGCTCGAGCGCGTTGGAATATTTCGCCGCTCCTGCCTCGTGGCCCGGCAGACTGAACAATTTCAAAGGTGCCTTGGACTGGTCCACATATTCGGCCATGGCAAATGTCGGAGTAACCGTCCTCAGCGGACTCCAGCCACATTCCACGCGGATCCCACGATCTCTTCCAGCCTCAGCGGAAGAACCTCTGGCTTCAGCGCCGCACAGCAGAGTTGGAGTCGCGTCTGCACTCCCGCCCTGCACGCTCAGCGCAAGCTTGAATTCGCTCCCCGCTTCCCTCGCCTTCCATCGATCCACCACCTCGAACAGGCTGTTCCCCTCGGAGAAATCCGCCGACTCAGTCATAATCGGATACCACGCCACATATCCCGCGCCCCGCACCGCCGTGAATGATGGACCGATCTGGTCCCAGCTCGTGTGTTTGGCAATCTCCTCCGGCACTCCGATTCGAGTCAGCCGCGTCGCATCCAGCGCAATTACACCCTCGTAGCCGATTTCGAGCTCCACGGAATCTTTCGGCTTGATTTCGGCGGGCAGCGTAACGATTGCTTCTGAAAGCGCGCCCGTGTGGTCGATATCCGAAATGTAGGGTTGCGAAACAAATTGCACGGCCTCGCCGTCCACCCGAATCGAACGCCAATTCAGAGATGATGATATCTGCAGCGCCGCAACCTTCTGGGGGTGAGCCGAGTCGTTGCGCAATGTGATCTTGCCCCGAGCACCGAGCCTCTGCTGCTCCGGCTCCAGGCGCACTTCCAGGTCGTACCTGGTGATGGTGAAAGCTTCCCGGTTAATCGCCGCTGCGGGAGCCACCAGACCACAGAGCAGACCAAGCCAACCAAGCAGTCTCATGATCACTTCGATGCGCCCAGCCGTCTCTGCCGCACAACTTCATACAGCACCACACCCGCTGCCACCGACACATTCAGCGACGGCACTTTCCCCAGCATCGGAATCGACACCAGGAAATCGCAGTGTTTGCGCACCAGATCGTGCAGTCCCTTGCCTTCGGCGCCGAGCACGATGGCGCAATGCATCTTGTAATCAACCGCATCGTAAGTTTGCTCGGCGCGCTCGTCCAACCCGACGATCCACAGATCCTTCGCCTTCAATTCCTCGAGCGCGCGCGATATGTTCGTGACCTTGGCAACCGGAAGGTGTTCGCTCGCTCCCGCCGAAACCTTCGCCACCGCACCCGTGACCGCGGCCGACCGGCGTTCGGGAATCACCACGCCATCGGCTCCCGCGGCGTGCGCGGTACGCAGGATCGCTCCCAGATTGTGCGGATCTTCGACTCCATCCAGCACGACGATCAGCGAGCGCTCACCCCGACGCGAAGCCACAATGTCATCGAGATCGCTATATTGTTTCGCCGAAGTCGCGGCCACAAGTCCTTGATGCGCAGCGTTGCCAGCAATTTCGTCGAGCTCCTCACGCGACAAAACGCGCACTGGAACACCGATCTTGCGGCACTCGTCAATCACCCGCCTCAGGCGAATATCCTTCCGCTCCTTGGCGACACCGACCCACTCGAAGTTACGCCCCCGCGCCTTGAGCGCTTCCGTAACCGTATTGATTCCGTAAAGAATGTTCACGGCGATTAGTGTACCGCGCGCGCTGTTCTCTGAGTTCTGATCGGCCAATTCTTAACCACAGGGAACACAGAGGGGCACAGAGCAAAGCTCTCGATTCCGGATCGATTTGATAGTCGGTTGAAAGAGAAATCCCCTGTGTTCCTCTGTGGCCCCTGTGGTTATGACTTTTTCCGCAGCCTGCTAGACTGAAATGTCAGGGGGTTTCTCGTGAACAACGTGTACATCCTCTCCGCCGTGCGCACGCCGATTGGCAAGTTTGGAGGCTTGCTCGCCTCGCTCTCCGCCGCGGATATGGGCGTGGTTGCCGCGAAGGCGGCTCTCGAACGCGCCGGAGTGCAGCCGCAACAGGTTGAAGAGACGATCTTCGGCAACGGCCGGCAGGCTGGAGGCGGTCCAAATCCCGCGCGGCAGATTTCCATCCGCAGCGGCATTCCTCAGGAAGTTCCATGAACAAGGCTTGTGCGTCTGGCATGAAGTCCATCGCGCTCGGCTTTCAAGAGATTGCCACGGGCAACCTCGATTGCGTGCTGACGGGCGGAACCGAGTCGATGTCGCGGCTTCCTTACTATCTCGACGGCGCTCGCTGGGGATATCGTCTCGGCCATCAGGAACTCGTCGACGGGATGTATCGCGACGGATTTTTCTGCCCGATAGCGAAGATGCTGATGGGCGAGACCGCTGAGATTCTCGCCGGGCAGTACAAGATCTCGCGCGAAGAGCAGGATCAGTTCGCGCTCGTGTCGCAGCAGCGCGCTGCGGCTGCGCAATCCAGCGGACGCTTCGACGCCGAAATTGCTCCGGTCACAATCGAGGGCAAGAAGGGCGCAACCGTTTTTTCACGCGATGAACACTTGTTTCTCGACGCAACCATGGAGAAGATGGCCAAACTCGCTCCGGTTTTTTCCAAGACCGGTACCATCTCCGCCGGAAATTCTTCCGGCATCACCGATGGAGCGGCGGCGGCGGTGGTGGCGAGCGAGAAATTCGTCCAGCAGAACAATTTGAAGCCTCTGGCGCGAATTCTCGCGGCGACTTCCGCGGGCGTCGATCCGCGCCTCATGGGCATCGGGCCGGTGCCGGCCATCCGCAAAATGGAACAGAAACACGGCCTCAATCTCAGCGGCTTTGATCTCGTCGAACTCAACGAAGCCTTCGCCGCCCAGGCGCTGGCCTGCGATCGCGAGTTGCATTTCGATCGCGAGAAACTCAATGTCAACGGAGGCGCTATCGCACTCGGCCATCCCATCGGCTGCACCGGGACGCGCATCACAGTGACGCTGCTCCACGAAATGCTCAAGCGAAAAGCGCGCCGCGGCCTGGCCACACTTTGTGTCAGCGGCGGAATGGGCGTGGCGCTGGCGATTGAAAACCAGTTGTAAAGGAATCGCGAGTGGCGCAGTTTGGCGTGATGGCTGGCACTGCGGGGCGACCATCTCAGCTCAAACGTCCTGAACGATTGTTCCCTGGTGATAGACAATCTTCCAGCCGTCGGATGTGCGCCGCCAAATGGTTGACCGCCGCGTGAGACGCACGTTGTCCTGGAGGAGAGTGTAGGTCAGAAGGTAGACGTCAGAGGCTAACCTTCGGCAATGAAAGTCTTTTGTTTCCCAAATGTCGGTGTGCGGGACAGAGAAGCGTTTCTCTAATCCGTCGAGCACGGACTTTCTGGAGTAGCTCCGGCCAGAGGCCCCGATTTCCCAGAAGTCTTCCACTGTCATCCTCTCGAAATCAGCCCTCGATGTTCCGAATTCAGGTCGATGAAAGATAGGCTCCCGGCAAGCAAGTTCGGTGAGAATGTCTGTAAGCTCCGGGGCGGTCGTAAGAGTCGGCTCCATCTCCTGGAAGCGAGGTTCAAGCTGCGTCATGGAAGCAGTATAAGCCAATCCGGAAAGGCAAATTGACCCGACTGGCGGCCTGCCCGCTCTACTAGCTATACTCAGCATCTAAGGAAATGGCGAACGTTGCCGTAAATACCGGCTTTACCTCTTCGGTTCGGAACCCTATGCCCCTCTCCGCGATCATCGTCGACGACGAACAACTGGCGCGCGACGAGCTCGCCTACCTGCTCAAGAACCTGGACGACGTGAACGTGGTCGCCCAGGGCAAGAACGGCCTGGAAGCGATCAGCCTGATCCGCGAGCACAATCCGGACCTCGTGTTTCTCGACGTCCAGATGCCGGGCTTGGACGGTTTCGGCGTCATCAAGAAACTGCTCGACCGCAAGGTTCCCCTCCCCAAGATCGTCTTTGCGACCGCCTTCGATCAATACGCGGTGAAGGCGTTCGAGGTGAACGCGGTTGACTACATCCTGAAGCCCTTCGATAAGAAGCGAGTGGCCCAATCCATCGAGAAGGCACGGACAAAGATTGAAGCGGGCGCCGGGCCGGAAGAAAAATTCGAAACGCTGGTGCGGATGTTGGAATCGCAGAAGCCGCAGACGGCGAAGATTCTGATCAAGGCCGCGGGCAGGTTATTCCTGACCGATCCGAAGGATATCTGCTACGCAACCATCGAAGATGGCGTGATCACCGTAGCCACCAGCGGTCATGCGGGCATGGAAGGCCAGTCCAATTGCCGAACGCTGGAAGAACTTTTCGAAAATCTCGATCCTAATTTGTTCTGGCGGGCGCACCGGTCGTTTCTGGTCAACATCAATCACATCCGCGAAGTCGTCCCCTGGTTCAAGAGCTCCTACCAGTTGCGCATGGACGACAAGAAACAGACGGAAATTCCGGTAAGCCGCGCGCAAACCCGCCGCCTGCGGGAACTGTTCAACCTGTGAAGACAATTGGTAATTGTGTAATTTGTAATTTAGTAATTTGAACCCGGTCCCGTGCCCCTCTCGGCGTCCCCGCCTTGCTCTGATTTTAAAATTACCAAATTACCCGATTACCAAATTGCAAAATTGTTCTCCATGACGGAGCTTGCCCTGAGCGTAGCCGAAGGGGTGGTGGGTTGGGTTTGTATGAAAAAAAGGGGCGGACGCGGAGACCGCTTCGTCCGCCCGGGGGAGGGATCTTTCAGGACGCAATGGCTTGCAAGGCGATCCGGTTGGGAATCACTAGCGTTGCACCCTCCAGCCGAATCAAATCTTTCCGTTTCATATCGCTCAATAAGCGGGTCACCGTTTCTCGCGAAGATCCGATCATTTGGGCAATTTCTTCGTGTGTGAATTCCGTGGGTACGCGGAGTTCCCGGTTGCGGGGCTCGTCCGAGACCCAGGAAAGCAACAGGTGGGCGAGCTTCTCCGTCGAACTACGGGCGAGCAGCAGATCGTGCACATCGTCGAACGAGGTCGTGACCTCGCAGGCGAGCATGGTGGCGCACGCGAGCGCGGCGTGGCTGTCGTGTTCGATCAGATGTAGGAAGCTGTCGCGTTAGACGAACTTGATCTGGCATAGCTCGATGGTGGTGACCGTAATCGGTGATGGCCCCCCGGAGACGACCGCGCTCAGCCCGAGCACCTGGCGGTCTCCGGCAATTTTCAGGATGATCGTTTTGCCATCGCGGGCCCCGACCGAGAGCTTGGAGCGGCCGGAGCAGGCGATGTAGACGCCGCGCGGGATTTGATCTTCCGTCAGCAAAGTGGCATTGGCGGGATACAGGGTCAGGTGCCCCATCGCGTTGAACTCAGTCATCAGAGGCTGAGGCAAATTGCAGAAGTCACAGGTCCGCCTCAGGGTGCAGCTTAGACAGTCGCTCGGAATCGCGAAGCGCCGGGGCACACCCATAGCAAACTCCTGCTGGTCGACGAAACTTGGCTGGCGGAAACTTCCGCCGGGGGAAGCGGAAATGCGCCAGCTGGACAAGCAGTGCACACCAGCGGCCACATACTCGACATGGACTAAGTGACTGTAAACTTCGCTGCTTAGGATGGTAAGAACGAGCAGCGCGCCCAAAGAGATGCCGTAGCACTGGCCCGGCTGCCGACAGTTCGGCAGATGTCACTCCCGCAGTTTCAAATCCAGATAATCGTGCCCCAGTGATTCTTACTCCGGTGATTCCTAATTCAGATAATCCGTGCGTGAGATTCCCAGCCGCTGCATCTTGTACTGCAGGGTGGTGCGCTTGAGTCCAAGCCGCGCCGCCGCGCCTGCCGGACCCGACAGGGCGCCCCGTGTCTGACGCAGAATTTCGATAATGTGTTCGCGTTCTTTGTCGCGCAGCGTACCGTCGGAATCGAACCGCTGCCGTGAGATTTCCTCGCGCAACTCGCCGAGCGGCGGGCTCAACCGGTTGCCTTCCGACAGGATCACCGAGCGCTCGATAAAATTCTCCAGCTCGCGGATGTTTCCCGGCCATCTCCAGTGCATCATGGCTTCGATGGCCTCATCGGGGATGACGTCGATCCGCTTGTGTAGCCGGGCCGCGCATTTTTCGACGAAATGGCGAACCAGCATGGGGATGTCCTCGCGCCGGTCGCGCAAGGCCGGCAAATGCAGCGGAAACACGTGCAAGCGGTAGAACAAGTCACGGCGGAATTCTTTTTCTTCCACAGCGCGAACCAGATCGCGATTGGTGGCCGCGATCAGCCGTACGTCCACCCGGATCGTCTTCGTTCCTCCCAGGCGCTCAAACTCCTGGTCCTGCAGAACACGCAGCAACTTGGGCTGCAACTCCAGAGGAATTTCTCCAACCTCGTCGAGCATCAAAGTGCCCTTATCCGCCAATTCAAGCCGGCCGATCTTCTGGCTTACCGCTCCGGTGAACGCTCCCTTTTCGTGGCCGAACAACTCGCTTTCCAGCAGTCCCGTGGGAATGGCGGCGCAGTTCACCTTGATGAAGTTGCGGTCCTTGCGCCGGCTCATGCCGTGAATTAAGCGAGCGATGCGTTCTTTGCCAGTCCCGGTTTCGCCGGTGATGAGGACGGTGGAATCGGTGTCGGCGACAATGGCAGCATAATCGAGCACACGTTTCAAGGCTGGGCTGTTGCCGACGATATCGTCGGGCCGGTTCGCGCTCTGGATTTCGTACTCCAAATAGTGCTTTTCCTGGGCCAGGCGTTCCTTGAGTTGTGCGATCTCGCGATAGGCGTTCGCATTCTGCAGCGCTGCCGCGATCTGATTGGCTACTTGCTGCAGATATTCAACCTCCGGCGGGCCGAAAGCATTCTCGATCATGCTGCTCGGATTCAGTGCTCCCCAGATCCGATTGCCCGCGACCAGGGGCACGCTGCAAACCGACCGAACCCCGCCTTCATACATAGCTTTCGCCAGAGGTTCGTTCATGTCGTGCAGATCGCTTGCGGTGAGGAATGTAACGTTTCGCGTCTGGATCGCCCGCGCCGAGAGTGATTGCTCAAACGCAACCGCGCTTCCGTGGTTGAGGAAAGACTCCCATTCCAGAGCATCTCCATACAAGTGCACGTTCTTGCCATCCCCGTCCAGCAGGGACAGGACGGCTCGGTCGTAGCGCGCGATGCTCCGGACGCTGGAAAGAATAACCGGCAACAGCTTTTCCAACTCCAGACAGGAACTCACTTCACGGCCGATCGCGACCAGGCTCTGCTGTTCCTCAAAGGCGCGGTGGGCTCTGTCCTTCTCCAGCGCAAGCGCTCCCATCAGCGCGACGCGCGACAGGAATTCGACATCCTCGTTATCCAGGACCTCGGGAACGCTCTTGCCCAGGCCAAGTGCTCCAAAATGGCTTGAAGGCGTGCTCACGGGAAGGACGGTGTACGATCGGACGCCGTGATTGAGTAACACGGGCACGAAGCCGGGAAAGCGCGGCTCGCGCTCGATATCGGGAATGGCGATCGGCTCCTGATGTTTCCATGCCCACCCGCTCGCCGCTTCGTCCACGGGGAAAGCGTCGAACTCTCCACTCTCTTGATTCTTTTTCCAATACCGAGTCAGCATGCAATTCCGGCGCGGATCGTGGAGGGAAAGATTCAGCAGTTCGCCTCCCGTCAGGGCCAGCACCGGCGGGGCGATTTCTTTGAATGCGTCGGGCAGACTCTGGGTTCGCGCTACCATGTCGGTGATCTCGAGTAGCAGCCGATACCGGTTGCGTTCAGGCGAGGCATCTCCCTCGAGTGCGACTCTGCTTTCTGACATAGCACACCTCCTGCACCTGCCGAGTGCAATACGTCGGGCAGCTTGTTTTGAGCAGGAACTGGGGGTCATCGCAGCTTGCCAAGATGAGGTATGTAAAAGGTAAACAGCGAAAAACCCATGTTTGGCGTGGGTTTAAGAGGGTTAAAGATTTTCCTGGTCAACAGGGGGTCAACTGTGCAATAATGGGTCGCAACGGGGGGAGACTATGAGTAAGGGACTTTCAAAACTACAACAGGATATTCTGGCGGCGGCTCGCGAGAACGGCGGGGTGCTTACCTACAAACAGGCGTACGCCCTGTTCATCCCTCGCAAACAACCTGCTCCCTTCCGGTCGTGGGTGAAACCCTGGTGTGAAGCGGGAAAAAAGATACAAGAGAAGTTGAGCACGCCACGAATGTTTGCTCTACGCCGTGCGTTTACCCGCCGTGCTAATGCTCTACGGCACACGATGAACCGATTGGTGCAGCGGGGTTTGGCGAAGAGATATTTTTCAGACGCAAGAATGGCCCAGGCGGCGGCGAATCATTTCCGGATTGATGAATGGCGTGCTGCTCGCGGGGAATCACCATCAACCCACTATCTGTCTATGAACCCCGAAGGAATAAGCGTCCCATCTCCTGGAAATGGGAGGCTTAAAGACGAACGGGTAAGCGTCCCATCACCGGGTAAAAGGACGCTTAAACTGAGGGGCAAATGAGTCGCCTTCAGCATGGGACTCTCGTCAAGAAGTCGGGGGCATGGGTTGGTCACTATTCTCAGTGGTCGTCCAACCCTGACGGCACGAAGACCCGGCACCAACACGCCTTCCGCATCGGCGGCTGCAATGAGATGCTGAAATCTGAAGCCCGCCGCATTCTGGCCGCCCGCATCGAACAGGAGTTGCATCTCAGGGGTGACCACAGGGTGACGCTGCAGGGGTTCATTGAAAGCCGCTGGCTCCCGTTGCGGCAATCCAGTTGGCGGAACTCCACCCGTGTGACCAACATCTATTTGATCGGCCTGATTACCAAGCGTTTTGGACAATCCCCTTTGGACGCTCTGGATGCGGTCGCCCTTCAACAATGGATTGACGAACTGGCCAAGTCTCGCAGCAAGGGTTTGACGCACCACATCCGCATATTTCTGAAGTCCATCCTGGCGGAAGCCGTTGAGCAAGATTATCTGCGGAAGAGTCCGGCACGTCTGTTACGGATGCCCGTCAATCTGAAGCCTATCAAAAAACCAGTCTTGACCATCCCGCAGATTCAGGCACTCATCGATGCGGCCTTGGGTGCTGAAGTAAAGTCTGACCGGGTGCTGCTGATGGTCGCCTTCGCGACGGCACTGCGACCCGGCGAACTCTTGGCCCTGCAGTGGCGGGACCATTTCCCCGTGGAGGGAAAACTGCGTATTGTACGGACAGTTTGGAACGGGCGGTTACAGTCGTATACCAAGACGACGGACAGCGACTCCAGTCCCGCCCTGACAACCGTGTTCTTGCCTGAGAGCGTGGTCGCGGCACTTCAGCAATGGCGAACCGTGACGACCTACCCGGATGACCAGGACTTTATCTTCCCGGCAGAATACGGCGGGCTGCAGTGGCGGGGCGAGGTTGCCGGTCGCATACGGGCGTTAGGCACGCTCGTTGGCATCCCGGCCTTGAACTTCCAATGCATCCGGCGAACGACCGCCACGCTGATCCAGGGCCTGTCCGACGCCCGCACCGTCCAGGCCGTGCTGCGACACCGAAAGCCGGAGACGGCCCTCGCACACTATTCGCAACCGGTTGAAGAGAACGTACGGACGGCGGTCGCGGCATTGGACAGGCTGTTGAAGGGCTAGTTGCATAGCCTACACGGATAGGCTGCAGTGACAACCCCTACATTATGTTGTTGACACACCCCCTGAAAGCGAGTAGAATAGATCTATATGTCTGAAACCGTTTAGGCATTAGGCAGAACGAACCGCCGTCGCTGCAGCAACGAAGTCGCCCCTCGACTGACTGCAAGAAGAACCTTCCGTCGTGTCAATCCCAAAGGTAGATGAGATCACTGAAAGCCCCATGCCCGTTGACGGCCACCTTTGTGCCGTGCCGTCGCTCCGCGTGCTGGTTGAATCCGTCGCCCAGGTCGCCATCAGCGAACGCCAGGATGAACCGTCGTTGGCGAACGCCCAGGTCACTGCACGCAAACAACTCCGTGCCGCTGCGAAGGTTGTCCGTGATGGACTCCGTGCAGCGAAGAAAGCATCATGGTCGCAGCACAAACAACTCATCGCAGCGAAGAAGGCGTCGTGGCGTAAGCATGAACCCATCGCCTGTGCATTCAAACCAGCCAACAAGAAGATATCGGCAGACTTGAAAAAAGCCATCAAGGCGTCTGACGCTGCACTCTTCGCCCAGGATGAAGCGACACGGGCTGCTGCATTAGCGACGGGCACGCTAGCGACACAGATTGCAACAACCAGGGTAGTGCGACAACGGGCGATTGCCGTGTATGTGTGCGAGAACTGCCACGAGAACTTCAAGGCGTTACGGGGCAACGCCCGTTACTGCTGCCCTGCGTGTAAGCAAGATGCGTACAGAGTTCGTAAGGCTTCGTAGCCGTAACAGGTTTAAGACCATCCCGCTTAGGTGGCGGCGATGGCGACGGGCGGCTCAGGGGGTGGGCCGCTCGTTTGTAAAACTCGTGTAAGAAGATAGGGGACGAAAATAGTTGGAACAAACAGTGCCCGCCAGCACTATAGGGTAGGAGTTAAGCCCAGTCAAAAGGACTACCTACCCGTAACACAATCATCAATGAAGATTTAGTGAAGATTTTAGTGAAGGCTTCACAGTAGCCGTAACAGAACAAGGCAAGACCACGGGGCAAAGAACGAACGCCCAGAAGGAGACACCTATGTTTGCATCGTCAAAGTTCGCACCCAAGCAACAAGGCACCAGCATGTTCGCCACTGCGGGGGTTCTGGAGAAAGATCAGCCGGAAACCCTGGAGCCAGGAATCGTCCGGCTGGTCATCGTTGATATCTTGGACCTTTGCCACGGCTCAGAGTGTACGTTTTCGGAAACCCCATTCTTTGCCTTGGGAAGTAATCGGGCAGAATACGAACACTGTGCCTTGATTCTGAACGGACGTTTCTGGCACAAGGCCCCGCAAGCAGCCAATAGAAGAAAAGAAATGACCCGGATTTGTGCAATTCGTTTCACCATGACTCGGCCCCGCAAAGCGGCCAGCGATTTTTGGGCTCCTCGGCGATTCCGCTGGAAGCACACCTCGACGTTTGCACTTCACGGGCCATTCGTCTGAGCAAGAGTGCTCATTTCCGGGTGGCAGAGACTTCGCTTTGAGCGACCATGGTCGCGAACCTTTGGGAGTGGCTAAGATGGAACTGGGTTCAAGCAGCCATCACAGGACGGCAAAACGTGTGTATATTACTTCCCATTTTTGAGTTCAAAAAGGAAATCTCGGGTAACATGGCGAGGTGCTTTGCTTTGATATTAGCGCTTTTCACCGCTTTGGCTGCTGCTGGCCAGGAGGATGTCCAGACTATTATCCAGCGCTCGGTTCAGGCCAATAATAAAGACTGGCAAGCCGCCCCCGCATATTCCTA
>JBEKAF010000024.1:0-46891 GCA_050018355.1 Terriglobales bacterium
CGAAACGGCCGAGAAGTACGGCACGCCCGGCAACCTGGTGAACGGCGCCAATATCGCGGGCTTCCTGAAGGTCGCGAACGCGATGCTGGATCAGGGCCTGGTGTAGCTGAGAATTGCATTCCGTATAAAACGGCGCGGGAGGGAGCGATCCCTCCCGCGGTTTTGTTTGTCACGGCGGGTGGGCCACTGTAACGTTGAAGGATAACGCGGGGTTTGTCTCTGAACCTTGTCTCGAAATAACCTGGGGGTGCGCCACTTCTCGCGCTTTTCGAGAAGTGGCCCGCCGAACAGCCGACACCGTTCGACTCCGCTTTACGCGGCCAGAGGTCGGATCTTCCTCTTAAGCACATCCCACTCATTCATCACATCCAACCAGTGAGCACCATCACAGACATCCCACTCGCCATGCCCGAAAATGAAGACCTGATTGGCCCAAGCAGAATTGCGTCTGTCTCCAGAGACAGGCTTCGATGCCGCACAAGAGCCATTGTCAGCGCTCTTTGAAAATCTAAATGGCACCTTAGCAGCCCCCACTCCCTCCCGATTCGGGAACCAAAACGAAGTATTTCGCCGCTAAGTCCTTATTCCGGAATATTTTGCATATAAGTCCTTTAAATCCAAAGATTTTGCGGGAATTTTTGGTACTGGGCTAACGGGCGTGTTGCTGGCAATTGTCACGGAGGCTCACAATGAGACTCCGTGACCGGGCGGTATTGCTTGCCGTGACAGGGCTAGTTTATTGTCTTATTCCATTTCGGACAGTTCACAAATATAAATCTGGGATCGCTTTTGGGCTTGGTGATTCCCTTGGAATAAGGCTCGTCAACGTAGACCATGTAAAAGCAAAATTGCCTTTCAGTTTGGACTCCAAACGATTCATAGACAAGCCTACCAACAAAGAACACAGTTGGTCTTGGGAGCGGCGGCTCAAGATGGTGGGTAGCGAGATTCGAACTGAGTTGATTGAGATGAGGGATTCCATAGATAAATTCCTCGGAAGCTACCTGCTGATCGACGATGGATTGACTCAACGGTATGTTGGGTTCCATGGTGCTGTTAAGTTGGGGGAGCGACAGGGGGATATCGCCATCTGGCATACTTGTCCCTCGGAAGGACATTGTTTCAAGTCCGTAGGCTGCTGGGGAATGCCCGATATTCGTAAACAACGCGTGCACTATGATTTTGTCATCTGGCCTGACAGGACTCGCAAAATCCCAATCTCCAATGACTACACGAGCCGCGATGGAATTTCTCGTAAATTCGAGATTTTTTTGCGTGAGATCATTAGTCCTGCAAGTCTGGTAGGTATAGAACACGAGTCCGATTACCGCCGCGACTTCAATCTGAAACGCTGGTTTCTGGATTTGTTTCTCCCATCTTTTTACCAAACGGCGAAGGCTGGACTCTGGCTTGTCTCCGCTGCTATATTTTTTTCCTTTGGCTTGGTCTGTATTCAAGACATGACCCGCACCGCTGGACGTTGGAGTGTTTGGCTGCTTATCGGGATCGCTTGCATGGGAGTCGGTTGCTGGTTTATTGGAAGGTTCAACGGAGTGTTCACGAATTGATTTAACGTCACCTTCAATGACTTCGACGTGAGTTAGGATAGCGGCTACCTTGGCTAGAATTCTGTTAGTCGCCTTTATGAAATCTGTAGTAATGTCGCTCATATATGAAGCAACCTAAATACATCGAAGGCCCGGAAGCGCTGGAGAACTTCGCGCGGCTTGCGCGGGCAATTCTATGCTGCCCCAAGCAGTTCAGCAATCGACCAAACGTGATCGGTTAACCCCGCTGCCATCGCAGGACTACCGCCCTTGTGGGTCTGGTGACCACGACAGAAGTTGTAGAACGCGACATAAAGCGTCACAGCAGCCTCTAGGTTCGACAGTTTCTTACTGAAAGCATTCGTCAAGCGAGTTAAGCGACGAAGATGCATACGAACACTCAGGTTTGCTCTTTCGATATGCGACGTGGAAATCCGGCTCCAGTCAGGCCGTCCAATTTTGACATGTGGGACCGCTCCGATGACCTGACCGCCGCCATACCATCCATCGGTATTGATGCGGCCATAGATTTTGTGAAGCTGTCCGAAATCGACGTTCTGTCCGAAGTGCTCACGCATCGCTCCCACATACCCGTTGTACTGATCGGACGTGACCTGATAGCGGCCTTCCGTGCGTTTCCGAAGATCGCAGACGAAGGCGTGAGCGTTAACGCCGTTGCGCGTACCGATGTGATGACTGATGAGCAGTTTCGTTTCGGAGTCGATTGCCAGCCAGATCATCGTGCTGCCCCACTCCTCGGGATCGCCTTCATTCAAGTTCGGTTCCCGCGTGTGAATGTAGCCCCACATCTCATCAAGCTGCACAAATCGCGGAGAGATGTTCTGGACTTTGGCATTGAGAATCTGGCGGGCTTTCTCTGCTGCCGTCAGCATCAACGAAAGAATGGTTTGCTTGTGCAGGCCAGTAAACCGGGCGATGGCGCGAATGCTCATCCCTTCCAGCATGAGCGTGATAGCTTGCGCGAATCGCTCCGGGTCCGTCGAATGCGCGGATCTGACGTATGCGGGAGCGTTAGGATCGGCAAAGGTTGTGCGGCAGGAAGTGCAACGGTATCTCTGCACTTTCCGCTTGCCGTAGGTTCCGAATCTCTTGCAGTTTTGGTGTTTGCATTTGATGCAGGTCATGGGGTTTCTCCGCTTGCGTTTTGCGGAGAAACCAGCCAAAATACTCTTGGGTCTGAGGCGTGGGTCACTCCGCGCTTTGGATTAGCCCCGACTCCTGCGGGAAACAGAAGCCGGGGCGCTTATTCAGCTATTCAGTTGTTGGTGGCGGTCTGCCCATTGGCTGCCTCCTCTCTCTTCGACGGCCTGATGTGTCAGCATCAGGCCGTTCGTATTTGACTCCTAAACTCATGACACTGTACCGATGGCTTTTTCGGCTTCAGCCATCGCTCGCGCTAGGCCCGGATTTATGAGGCGATAGCGGGTCGCCTTTTTAGTTCCGATCTTGATCACTAGGCCCTCATCACAGAGCGGTTGCATGAGCCGATCTACGCGGGCGAAGCGATATCCTGAATGCTCCATCCCAACGCGCAACTCGCTGGCTGTGACCGTGTCGCTGTTCTTGGAAAGTTTGTGGCCGAGCAGCACCAGAAGGGCAGCAATACCCTCAGATTCAGGCTTCACGGTCAGGGACACGATGCGGCCATCCACTTTTAAAATCTTCTGCATCGCTATGGTTTCAGGATTGTCGGCGGGCTTCAGAGGAGCCACTTGATTTTGCTGCTGTTCTGTGGTGACATGTGATTGCTTGGAAGTGCTAGCTATTAATGCCTTCCAGGCTTCATATTGGCGCTGCACCACATCGACCGGACCTTCCGCGTCGAATTCGTGCTCGCCTACTTTGGCTTTCAAACGTTGCGTGGCCATGTAGCACCTCAAACTCAGGTGACATGATTATGGCAGTAAAATATTATTTGTCAAGCAAAAAAGTGGTTTTAGGTCCGGGTGAGTCTAGGTGCCTGAATTGCGGGGAGCGGCTCACCTACTGCGGGAAGCCCTTCACGGCTGAAATCGAGTGCCCCAAATGCGGAGCGTTGCATCAGTTCGTAAACTCGCAGCAGCCACAAAGCTACACCGCTCCCGCCGGTATTCCAGCAACACGGTGAATAGCCCACTACCGAATTTTTGCCTAAGTTTATGATTCTAAAAGATCGGGGGTATATTTTTTTTCAGCCAAATCGTTCCCAACAACGGAACGCCCGACTCTCCACTACCGAGCGCGCGCCAGCACCAGCGTTACATCGTCCGGTTGTTCGTTGTCGCCGATCCAGTCGAGCACGGAGGCGGTGACGATTTCGGTGATGCGCTCCAGCGGCAGATGGCGATTCTCGCGCACCAGTTGGATCATCCGCTCCTCGCCGAATTCGCCATAATCGTTTTCCGGTTCGGTCACGCCATCACTGTAAGCCACCAGCACATCGCCTGGGCGGAGTTGTACGGTCGCTTCCGGAAAACTCAAGTTGTCGAATAGGCCGACCACGGTTCCTCCGCAGCTCAGCAACCGAGACGACCCGTCTTCTGAAATCAGGATCGGCGGCAGGTGACCGCCGTTCGTGTACGTGAGCCGGCGCGTCGCTCCGTCATAGATTCCCAAAAACAAAGTCGCGTACTTTGCCGCCGGAGTGCTTTCGTAGAGCTGATGGTTCAGCAGCGTCAGCAGCGCCGCTGGAGACGCTTCCGTTCCCCTCAAACCAGAAGCCAGCATCAGTCGCGAGCCGCCAGCGGCACCGACCGTGGCTGGTTCGCGCAGTACTGATCTGTCTTCGATGCTGTACGCGCGCACCGCCGAGTGGATCGTCGCCATCAGTAGCGCCGCCGAGATTCCTTTGCCGCTGATGTCGCCGACCGCCAGCATCAGCTTGTCGGAATTCAGCGCGAGAAAATCGTAATAGTCTCCGCTCACCGTCCGCGCCGGACGGCAGAACCCGTGCACTTCCAGGCTTTCCAGTTGCGTAATCAACTTGGGGTAGAGCTGGGCCTGTACTTCCTGCGCAATGACCAATTCGCCTTCCAGGCGCTGTTTTTCCTTCTGCTCCTGAACCAGTTTCTCGATCGATGTGGTCATTGAGTTGAAGGAGTTTGCCAGGGTTGCCAGTTGGTCGCTCGACTGCACCGTGATCCGGTGGCTGAAGTCGCCCCGATTGATGTGCTTGGTGGCTTCGTAGAGTTGGCCCACCGCCGACGTGATGCTGCGCGTCAGTTTGGTTCCAATGAACAGCGCCAGCAGCTCGATGATCGCGAACACAATCGCAATCGACAACAAAATATATTCCACGCCCTTGGCGTAATCTCCCAGCGCCGCAAAAAGTCTCGCATAGAGCACCGAGGGCCGCGTCTCGACCTCCGCGAGCGCTCCATCGCGCCGTCGTTCTCCCGTGGCCCAATCCACGACCTGCAGCGGGATCGGAAAACCAATCTGAAGATCGAGCGTGTTCCCCGCTGGCGGAATCGTCCCAGCAGAGAAAGTCTGCTCGAGTTGGTTCCCGCCCTCGAATGCCAGGTAGGGTTTCGAGTCGTCCTGCTGCGCCGGCGCGGTCGAACTCGCAGTGGGGCTCGAAGTCGGACTCTCGGTTCCATAGACCGCAATCCGACCGAGGTCCCCCGCGATCTTCTCGACGAACTCCTTGTCGAGCGGCTCACTCAAAATCACGCGCAAAGATTCCGGCTCAGCCGCGAGCACAGTCGCCGTGCGCAGATAGAGTGTGCCGTGATCGCGCACAATGTCGCCGAAATCGCCGGTGATAAACGACGGAGAGTCAAAGCCAGCCGCGCCGTCCGGCCCCGAGCAATAAGGCTGCGGCTGGTTCCGGTACCACGCGCACACCCGCCGCCGCGACCACTCCGGACGACGCGGCCTTGTGCGGCCGAGCATCCCAGCATCCAGCTTTCCACCGCCCGAGATTTGCGTCGCCAGGTGATTGGCTATGGCTCGGTTGGCTGCTTCCATGCTGCGCAAGTGAGTTGTGATGTCAGAAGTTACGACAAAGCTGGCGAACTGCCCGGCAAGAAGATAGAGCGTGATCAGCGAAATCATCACCAGCAGAAAAACCGGAATCACGCCAATGAAAACATACGTAACAATCAACCGGTTCCGCAGCCGCCACAATAGTTGCGAGCGCAGCCAGCGGAACCCGGCAAACGCGAGCAACACAATCGCCAGCACGCTGAGAAAAGTTACCCAGCCCTCCAGGCTCGCCGATGTTGCTGGACTCACACGACGCGTCAGCCCCTGCACCGCAAACAGAAGCAGGTCGAGCGCCAGCACGTAGAGCGCCGCCCACGCGATCCAGCTCTGCGGCCAGAGCCCTTTGTCGCGCAGCTTGCTCTCGAGTTCCAGAGAGATCAGTCTCATCCCGTTGCCTGATTCGCCGCCTGATTATAGGACGCCGCGCCGGCCGTCATATCTCAGGATAGATGTCGAAAAAGGCCGCGAGACTCGTCTTGAGCTGCTTCTCGATCTCGTCTTTGCCGCCCTCGAGAATGTGCATGGCGACGTAAGCATCCCGCCCATTTTTCAATTTGATCGTCGCCGCGCCAACCTCCGCGACCTCATCGGAGGGCAGCAGACGCAGGCCGTACACTAATGTCAGGTTTGCCATGCCACGATTGTAAGCCAGAGATTGTAAGTCGGAAGACTTCGGGAAGCGCGAGGCTTAAATCCACACTGTCATCCTGAAGCGAAGGACCCATGTATTCGACCGCGAAATGTGGAGGTGTTTCGCTTCAAGATGACAACGAGATTCTGCCGTGAATTTACGGGACACGACACTATCCCGGCGGCCAGTGCAGCGAGCGCCCGCCGATCAGGTGCACATGCAGATGAAAAACCGATTGCCCCGCGCGCGGGCCCACATTCAGCACCGTGCGATAGCCATCTTCAATCGACCGCTCCCGTGCAATGCGCGCGGCCGCCAGGTGACAGCGCCCCACTAACTCCGCGTCTTCTGCCGCGGCTTCCTTCAAGCCAGCAATATGTTTTTTCGGGATGACCAGCACGTGGGTCGGGCCTTGTGGGTTTAGATCTTCGAAGGCAAAAGTGTGATCGTCTTCATAGACTTTCTTGGATGGCACTTCGCCGCGAATGATACGGCAGAATAAACAATCCGCCATAAGTGCGTCTCCCCTTGCCTGGGATTACGATCATCCGGCAAGTCAACACGGAGATAGGTGCTTTATATCTCTGGAAGAAACAATAACACCAAGTTAACTTCGTCTGGCAAGAAATGTTATCAGTCGAGCCGCACCAGAAACACCGACCCCTCTGCAGTCTCGGTCTCGTGGGCCAGAGCTGTTGCGCGCTGGCGGTCGTCGTCCAGCACTCGTACCCGCACCCACCAGTCTCCGACGGGACTTACAAACTTCAGGACTTTGGCCGTCTGGTAACGCTTCTGCATGTGTTGCGCCATTTCAGCGGCCGCCTTCTCCCCGGTGAAGGAGCCGATCTGAACCGCCCAGCGTCCACCCGTATCGAGAGACAGAGGCGACTGCAGTACCTCCAGACGAACCTTCGCGGTGCCTGGCAAGTACACATCCAGGGCCTTCGCGGCGGCCAGCGAAAGATCGACGATACGTCCTACCACGAACGGCCCGCGATCGGTGATCCGCACCAGTGCCGAATGTCCGCTCTTCAAATTCGTGATGCGCACGATCGAGCCCAGCGGCAGAGTGAGATGTGCCGCCGTCATGGCGTGCATGTTGTAAACCTCGCCGTTCGATCCGCGCCGGTTGTGATAGGGAGCGCCGTACCAGCTTGCCACCCCAATTTCTTCAAAGATCGGTTTCGCGTCGGCGGGAACGTCGATCTTCTCGTCTTCGCCCGCCGTTTCTGCGGGGGGCGGAGTCGCGGCTGGTTTTTCCTGCGGAAGTGACGGTGGTGGTGGAACTTGCGCCTGCGTATGTTTATGCCCACCACAGCCGCTCAGAAGCGCGCTGCCCAGCAATAGAAGGAATAGAAGACATGGCAGCGTGCATGGCAACGACCATGCCGCCGGCCGCAACGGCCGCCGCGCATTCTGGGGCGGGCAGCTGGAAGGGAGGCGGTTCAAGAACTCTTGCGCTGCGTTTCCAGAAAGTCCGCGAACTCGGAAAGCTTTCCCGCCGCCGTTCGCAGCGCCTTCGAGGAATGTGTGCGCACCGCTGGCACAACCTCGTCGTTCAGATACGCCACCAGTTCCGCCGTCTCTTTTTCCAGAGTCTCGGCGATATTCGCTACCGAGCGATTGAAGCGCGCGGAAGCCTCTTCCACCTTGCGGTCGAATTCGGTCATACCCATCCTGCCGGTTCGGGTTAATGTTCACGCGTGGGTCGCGGTTACCAGGCTTCATCATTATCGCGGGCGGTTTCCCAGCGGTCAATCCGGATGAATCGGCTCTGGCACTTTCTTCGCGGTTTTTCGGCAGCCGGTGCGGAGCTTCGCTCCGCTGGACGGGCGAGGGCGCCCGTCCCACACGAGCCGTCCAGTTGCTGGCAGTAGAGTCGTGACAAAGTTAGCGGGGAGAAAATTGGGAGCGAGCGACGCTCGCCCCCGGGTGTTCTTAAGCTGCGGGTTTCTTGGATCCGCCAAACCGCGCGGCTTAAGCTGCCTGTGAGAGTTTTCCAGTCAGGGCTGCCATTAACGGGGCTCCATCGGGACTACCAAGTCCGGTGCATGGATCCCATCCCTCAGATGCGTTAAAGGAGCCGTTGTTGCCTTCAGTTACGTCGTGAAATCCTGAGGCTTCGACGGCTTGGGCGTAGATTAACGGGTTCAGGAAACCGACCGGTTTCCCGATCTTTTGATTGATTCGCGCCACCAGCGCGGCCCATAAAGGGGCCACCGCACTGGTGCCACCGAAGACGGCATTCTCTCCATCGACGAGAATGTTATAGCCGGTGTTTGGGTCGGCATCGCCGGAGACGTCGGGTACGCCGCGCCCGCCATTTTGACCTGATGGCGACGGAACAAAAAAGCCGTTTTGCCAAGCCGGAAGCGGGAACACGTCGCTCACCCCGCCACCAGTCGCTCCTCCGGTGGGTTGGTCGTTCCACACTACTTCGTTGACAATCTGTTCGTTCGAAGCTTGCAGTGTGGTGCCACCACAGCCCAGTGCGAACGAACTGGAAGCTGGGAAATCGACATGGTTTTTGCCGTCATTGACTCCGTCGGAAGAACCATTGTCACCCGAGGCGACGCAGACGGTTACACCCATGGCCGCGGCCGCTTGAAAGGCCTCGTCGAAGTTGGTGAGAGCCTGACTTGTCCATCCCGACTCGGGACCGCCCCAGCTTATCGAAATGACCGAGGGTTGATTGGTGCTGTCGTGCACGGCGGTGGTGATGGCGTCAAGGAAACCCCGATCGGTGTTCGGGGCAAAATAGACGACGATCTTGGCAGCCGGAGCAATCGCGCCGGCCACTTCAATGTCGAGCATGACTTCGCCGTCGGCGCTGTCGGGAGTGCTTGGGCTGTTGGCGCCTCCATCGACGGAGACGGAGACGACTTGCGGCTGGTTGATCTTGAGCGAGCTGAAATAGTTGCTCAGGTCATCCATCTGAAAGCCTCCACCTAGTTCAATGATCCCGATACACTGGCCCGCTCCGTCTCCGGTTGGGTAGTCGTAGATTTGGGCCACTTCGTTGGGATCATGCGAGATGGAGGAGGTGTGGGCCTTAATTCCGGGGGTCTGCGGCAGGCGTCTGAAATGCGGTTCTGCCTGGGGGCGGTTGTCGAGCCCAAACACTCCCGTGATGATGTCCGCATACTCGGTCGGCACGCTGATGTTGCCGACACGGCCGCGGAAATTTCCCTTGGGGTGGCTGTACTCTTTGAGTTCCACGTGGAAGGCTTTTTGGAGATTGGTTGTGGTTCCTGACAGAAGTACGGTCCGACGCGTGAGCTCGGTGCCGGTTTCGTGCACCTTCAGGCCGAATTCCTGGGCGAACTTTTTGACTTTTTCGAGATCGGCAGGATCGGCGCCGTGGGCACTCTCGAACTGGGCGCGCGACATGTGCTTGAAACCGGGTTTTGCGAGGGCACTCTTAAACTCTTCACGCTTGGACTCTGATTTCGAGCGAATTCGTATGGAGACCTCAATGGTTTGGTCCAGATGCGAATTTTGGATCAGGCGCGCACCACGGACGGGCTGACGTTCACTGCCTGAAATGACGGTAAATTTTCGAGCGGAAGTCACAGATGCTCCTTCGTTTCGGGGGAACAGAGCGGCCGGGAACTCATCGCGACTGGGAGTCGCACAGGTAGGGAAGTCCGGGGTCGTCCCGCCGTTCAGATGGGACCCGAAACGTGGTTGAGGATATCAGAAAAATGAGAATTATCAATACAAATTGGACCAATAACTGGGAAGGGCAGGTGCGATCTTTCCCGATTTGGGACTATTGAGCGCCCCTGGTCGAATGTAGGACACAACTCTAGGTTGTTCCGGTGGAGGCGGTTGTGGCGGGATCGGTTTCGGTGAAATCTGATTCGGGCAAAGCGGCTGCGGGGCGGGCGGCGACGACGCGGTCGCGACCAGCGCGCTTGGCCTGGTAGAGAGCGTCGTCGGCGAACTTGAGGAGGAGATCGACGCGATCAGTGGTTTCATCGAAGGCAGCGACGCCGATCGAGATAGTAAGAGCATCTGCAGGCTGGTGGTCGGACTGAGCGCGGTATTCCTTGAGGCGCCTGCGAATTTCCTCAGCGCGGACGGTCGCCTGGAGGAGGGAGCACTCGGCGAGGATGAGGGCGAATTCTTCGCCACCATAGCGGCAGGCCACGTCTTCGGCGCGCACCGAGCGCAGAAGAATCTCGCCGACAGCGGCTAAGGCCCTGTTGCCGGCGGAGTGTCCGAAGTTGTCGTTATAGCGTTTGAAGTGGTCGAGATCGAGCATCATGACAGCGAGGGGGCGGTGTTTGCGGCGAGCGGAGTGGAGTTCGCGATCGAGGAACTCCTGCATGTAGCGGCGGTTGTAAAGGCCGGTGAGCGGGTCGCGGACGGCCTGCAGGCGGAGAGCTTCACGAAGTTTAAGGTTGTCCACCGCGACCGCGATGTGTTCGGCGACGGTGGCGGCGAGCTGGCGGCGGCGAGTAGAGGCGGCGGAATCAGTGTCTGGGTCGGAAATGGGGGATAGAGTGTCGTCCTCCTGGATGGCCAGCGTTCCGACTGTTTCGCCGTTGGCGATGAGAGGGATGCAGACCGAGGGGCCTTCGCCGATCAGGTGAGAGCAACGCAGGGCGGAGCGTCCACCGGGATGAGTGTGTGTGCATCCGCGGCGGAGAGCCCAACATTCTTCGGGCGAAAAGATCTGGTCCGCGGGACAGACTCCCCATTTGGCGACGGACTCGAGGCGGTTTCTGGAGGGGTTGAGCAGTGAGATGGAGCCGGAGGCGCCTGGAAACAGGCAGCGCAAGCGCTCCGGGATGAGGCGAAAGACCTGTTCGCGGGAGGTGCAGGCCTGGAGGAGGCTTCCGAGTTCGCTGATCTGGGTGATTCCGGCAGTTTGGCGGCGGGCATCGTCGAGCAGGCGGCCGACTTTCTGGTGGGAGTTGGTTAGTTGCTTTTGCGCGGCCATGCGCTGGGTAATTTCCTGTTGCTGGTGGAACTGGGTGAGGGCCAACCGGAGGCTGAAGGCGAGGAGCGATGCGGCAACCGCCACGCTGGTGATCAATGCTCCGTACGCCTGTTTCCAGCGGTCCATCAGCAAAACGATGCAGGAGAGCATGGCGACCAGGACCAGGTTGGTGCCGAGGAAGCTGAGGAAATTTGCGGGCTCCGGAATGGATTGGGGCTCGGGGGAAGGGGCCCAAGTGAGGGCGATAAGCGCAGCGGCAACCTGAGGAAGGGCCCAGCCCAGGTCGAACCATGCGGCGGCGGACACATAGTGGTGCAGGTCGATCCAGTCCCCGAGGAAGGTTGCGACCGCGCAGACCAGCAGGAAGAGCCCTAAGCGGAGCAACAGATTGCGAGTGCTGGGGATGCGGGCGAATTGCAGGCGTACCAAGGCCGCGATCATGAGGAGCAAGCTTTGCGCGTCGCGGACGCTGATATTGCGCAGGAGCGCATCGGCGGGCAACATCCGCCGCGCCGGGAGAAAGAAGAAGGTGGAGTAGATGAGGCCCACAACGATCGCGACCTGAAAGAGATCGAGAAAGATCTCGGACTTCACACGTGCGCGCCGATAGGTCTCCGGAAGGAAGAGCATCATCAGGATGGGGGCGCCATAGAGGCAGTAGAACAGGCGCCAAGTCGGATCCGACAGGGTGGTTTGGTCGAACAGGGTGTCGTAAGTCTGGATGGCCGTGGGAACCAGCAGAACCACCAGGACGGCGGCGAACAGGAACCAGAACAGGGCAGTGATGCCTTGCGCGCGACGGAATGCAATCCAGGCGCAAGCGAGGGCGAGAAGACTAACAAGAACGCGGATGGACTCGGCAAGACAGCAGCCCGGCCGGCCGGTTCCGAGCAGGAGGAAGCCCAGCGCCTGGGCGGCGATGAGGGCGGCGAAAAGAAGGCCCACGAACCAAGCCTGGCGAAGGTTCGCGAACTCGCGCAGGCGGGAGCGGCTACGCAGGTCGAAATTGACTGCCGTAACCATCAGTTGTGGAGAGACACTCCGCCTCAATCATGGAGATCGGCTTGGACGGTGGAAAACTTTAGTCTTCTGCCGTTCCGGTCTGAAATCTGCGACTTGAGCAGTTCCTTCCGGCTGCGAGACTGAGGAGCGAGCCGATCGCATGACTTTCGTAATCGCAGAGCGGGGGAAGCGCGTTGCTGGTGCGGGGGGTGAATCCTAGAATCAAGGCGGAACTCTCTGTCGCCAGACCGCCCATGCCGGAAAATCCCAATCGTGCCGAAGTAGCCCGCCGCGTAGAAAAGGCCGAGAAGCTTTTGCAGAAGGGGAAGACGGCCGACGCGCTGGCGGAATACCTGCAAATCTTGGAAAGCGATCCGCAAAACGACAATGTGCGGCAGATCGCGGCGGACCTGTGTCTCTCTTTAAATAAGGGGGCGCAGGCGGTGCGGCTGCTGGGAGAGTTGTTTGAGCGGCAGGTGGCGGCGGCGGATGCGACGCGAGCGAGCCTGACCTACAAGAAGCTGGCGCGGTACACCAACCCTACGTGGGAACAGAAAGTGCGCTTTGGGCAACTGCTGGAGCATTCGAACAAGAAGCTGGCGATCGGGACGTATGAAAATGCGCTGGAAGACTTGCAGCGGCAGGGAAAGAAAGAAGAAGGGTTGCTGGTTTTGCGGCGGATTGTGAGTCTGGAGCCATCGCAGCCTAACCACTTGCGGGTGGCGGAATTGGCGGCGGACCTGGGCGAGCACGTGATGGCGTCGCAGTCGTTTTTGCAGTTGGCGGAACTGGCGGAAACTGCGGGGGGAAACGCCAGCCCGTGGTTCGAACGGGCCTACACGGAGAATCCGGCGGATTCGAAGATCGCGGTGGCTTATGGCAAGAGCCTGCTGTCGCGGGGTGAGTCTGGGGCAGCGATTTTTATTTTCGAGCCCCTGGTGCATGCCGGAGATGAATCGCTGGAGCTGCGCGACCTGTATGCGCAAGCGCTGCTGTCGGCGGACCGGTGCGCGGAAAGCGAGCCGCTGATCTGGCAGCTGTTCGAGCAGAACCCGGCGCGCATGCACCAGGTGGTGAGCCTGATCGGAAAAATGATCGACTCCGAACTGGATGCGGAGGCGGTGGCGCTGGCGGGGAAGCTGGAAGCATTCCAGCGGCGGCGTGGGGAACGACGATCGTTCATCACGACGATGCAGGAACTATTGGCCTCGCACCGTCCGTCGGCGGAAATGCTGGAGTTTCTGGCGGAGCTGTTCAACGCGTCGAATCGTGAAACGGATTACGCGCAGGCGCTGCTGAAGCTGTTTGATCTGTATTGCACGAAGCACGATTACCAGAAAGCGGGCGAGTGTCTGGACCGGGGGGCGGAAGTGGATCCGTACGAGCCGGGACATCAGAAACGGCTGGAGACACTGCGCGGCAAGATCGACGATCAGCGCTTCAACGTGATCGCATCGCGGTTCGCGGCGACAGTGAAGAAAGAAGAGCAGGCAGTCAAGGTCCAAGAACCGACGTTGGGAGCGGCCGCGCTGCAGGATCTGATGCTGCAAGCCGAGATCTTGGTGCAGTACGGGATGCGCTCGAAGGCCATCGAACGTTTGCAGCGCATTCAGGAACTGTTTCCGCGCGAGGAAGAGCGCAACCAGGAACTGCAGAGGCTGTACATTGCGGCAGGCATCGAACCGCAGTATGCGAAGCCAGTGACGACGTCCGCGCCGACTGCGGCGGCGGCGAGTGGCGATCAGGCAGCGCCGGCAGCCGCGGCGGCGGCGAGCCAGGCGGCCGACGTCAGCAGTCTGGCGAAAGTGGCTGAAATCACGCGCAAGCTTTACCACCAGGGGAACGCGGAAGGAGTTTTGAAAACGGCGGCGAACGAGATCGGCGCGAACTGGCGGACGGCGCGTTGCATTGCGGCCTTGCGCAAACCGGGTCTGCCGCCGTCGAGCATGCAGGAATATCACATGGACGGGCTGATTCCGGCGAGTTCGGCGGCGCTGGTCAGCCTGGTAGAAACGCTGCAGGATCTGGCGGTGGCGCGAGGCACGGTGACGATCGGCGATGCGAGAAACGCCCCGGAGTTGATGGGCGTGCGCAGCGCAGTCGAGGAGTTGCAGATCGAATCGCTGCTGGCGCTGCCGCTGACCGAAGGCAACGACCAGATCGGAGCGCTGATCCTGACCCAGAATGTGGGCCGGGTGTGGCAGGCTTCGGAGGTGCTGGTGATCCGGACATTGAGCGACCAGGTGTTGATCGCGCTCAACAACGCCGGGCTGCGGCGGCTGGTGAAAAATCTTTCGGTGACGGACGAGAAATCGGGGTTGCTGAAGCGGGCTTCGTATCTGGATCTTCTGCAGGCGGAAACGCGGCGCGGGTTGCAGCAGGGGACGGCGGTGACGGTGTTGCTGATGCAGTTTGGACGGCGCGGCGCGCTGATCAAGGAATATGGCGAGCAGGCGGTGACGGCGTTGATGGAGCAGATCGGGCAGCTATTTTCGGCGAACATCCGGACGAACGATCTGGCGTTCCGCTATGAAACGACGACAGTCGCGCTGGTGCTGGGCGATACGGGCGAAAAAGAAGCGCTGCTGGCGGTGGAGAAACTGCGGCGGCTGCTGGCGGAAGTGCGTTTTCCGGGTAAGGACAAGGGCGTCGAGTTCAGCGCCGGGCTGGCGCAGGCGGTGATGCGGCAGCATTTCGATCCCGTGGATATTGTGACCGAAGTGGCCAACCGCGCCGATCACGCGCTGGAGCTGGCGGTGGCGCAGGGCGCGGGGAAGATAGTGAGTCAGGCGCCGCAGTTCGCGGCGTCCGCGGCGGTGGCGTAAGAGCTTTGCACCGCCGAGACGCCGAGTGCGCCGAGAAAATCCAAAACTTGAACCGCAGAGGACGCCGAGTGCGCGGAGAAAATCCTGGCGGGACTTCTTCTGGGCGCCTCCTAACTTCTTCGAGCGGTGAAACCCAAGCTGTTCCACGAACGGCGAACGACTAACGACCAACGACCAACGACCAACGACTGCCTCTCCCGTCTGTGGTGATGTTCTTTTCCTGCTGTTAAACTCACAGGTTGGCCTGAGGCCAGCACACTCTTCCTTCTATATAGGTTGGGACTCATGTTGAAACCTGGAGACATTGCCATTGTCAGTGGGGCGCGCACGCCCTTTGGACGCTATTGCGGAAAGATCAAAGATTACACGGCGCAGGAACTGGGCGCGGTGGCGGCGAAGGCGGCGATCGAACGCGCGGGGATCGATGCGAAAGACTTCGATCATGCCGTGTTTGGAAATGCGCAACAGACGTCGGGCGACGCGATCTACGGAGCGCGGCACGTGGCGTTGCGGGCGGGCTTGCCGATTGAGTCTCCGGCGCTGACGGTGAACCGGCTGTGCGGGTCGGGGATGCAGGCGATTGTCAGCGCGGCGCAGATGATCCAGACCGAGGAAGCGAAGGTGGTGCTGGCGGGCGGGATGGAATCGATGTCGCAGGCGCCGTTTGTGATCCGGGGGCGCGATGGTTTCACGCTGGCTCCGGGTGGGAAGCTGGAAGATTCGCTGATGGTGGCGCTGCTCGACACTTATTGCGGGCTGTACATGGCGAATACGGCCGAGCTGTATGGCGAGCAGCAGGGAATCACGCGGCAGGCGCAGGACGAGTTCGCGCTGCGCTCGCAGCAGGCGGCCGATGCGGCGTACAAAGCGGGGCGGCTGCAGGAAGAGCTCACGCCGGTACCGCTGCGAAATTCGAAGGGCGAGGCGACGGGGGAGATGCTGACCGAGGACGATCACCGGCGTCCGCAGACAACGATGGAGGGTCTGGCGAAGCTGCGCGCTGCGTTTGGGAAAAATGGGACGGTGACGGCGGGCAATGCGAGCGGGATTGTGGATGGTGCGGCGGCGGTGGTGGTGATGTCACTGGAGCAGGCGCAGAAAAGAAACTTGACTCCGCTGGGAAGGATTATGAATTGGGGGATTGCGGGCGTCGAGCCGAAGCTGATGGGACGCGGTCCGGTGCCGGCAACGAAGATTGCGCTGCAGCGCGCGGGGCTGACTTTGGATTACATCGATTTGATCGAAGTGAACGAGGCGTTCGCGGCGCAGTATCTGGCGGTGGAGAAAGAATTGGGACTCGATCGCGAGAAGGTGAATGTAAACGGCGGAGCGATTGCGCTTGGGCATCCGCTGGGGGCGACCGGGACGCGGCTGGTGATCACGCTACTGTATGAGTTGCGGCGGCGAAAGAAGAAGTACGGGCTGGCAACGGCGTGCATTGGCGGCGGGCAGGGGATTGCGATGGTGGTGGAGAGCTTTCAGTAATTCTTTTCATTGCGGAGGCACGGAGAAGGAGCTTTAACCACAGGGGGCACAGAGGGGCACAGGGGAATGACCCGGTTTCCCCTGTGGTCTTCTGTGACCTCTGTGGTGGAAAAGGAATTCATATGGAAATCAAGAAGGTGGGTGTTCTCGGTTGTGGGCTGATGGGGTCTGGTATTGCGCAGGTCTGCGCGACGGCAGGCTTCGACGTTACAGTGCTCGAAGTCGAGCAGAAGTATCTCGACAAGGGGTTTGCCGGGATTGAGAAGTCGCTGGCTAAGTTTGCCGAGCGGCCGGTGGAAAAGGGCGGGATCACGGCGGAGCAGAAAGACGAGATCCGCGCGCGGCTGAAGGGCACGACGAAAAGGGAAGACCTGGCCGATTGCGACATCGTCATCGAGGCCATCATCGAGAACGTTGAGGAAAAGAAGAAGATGTATGCGTCGCTCGATGACGTCGTGAAAAAAGACGCGATCTTTGCCTCGAACACTTCTTCGATCTCGGTGACTGAGCTTTTGACGGCTACGAAACGACCGGAAAGATTCATCGGGCTGCACTTTTTTAATCCGGTGCCGCTGATGAAGCTGGTTGAGGTGGTGAAGACGATTGCCACCGCGCCCGCTGTGTACGACGCGGCCTACGAGTTCGCGAAGCAGCTGGGCAAGGTTCCGGTGCGGACTTCGGACAAGACCGGATTTATCGTAAACCGCCTGCTGGTGCCGTATCTGCTGGATGCGATCCGCGCGTATGAAGAGGGCGTGGGGTCGATCGAGGACATTGATAACGCAATGAGGCTCGGCTGCGGCTATCCGATGGGGCCGTTTACGCTGCTCGATTTCGTCGGGCTCGATACGACTTACTACATTACGCACGTGATGTATGACGAGTTCAAGGAGCGGCGGTTCGCGTCGCCTCCACTGCTGAAGCGGCTGGTGATGGCGGGGTGGTATGGGAAAAAGTCGGGGCGCGGGTTTTATGATTACTCGAACCCGGAGAAGCCGGTGGCGGGGAGATTTGTGTAGTCTTTGATTGTTCCTCGTAAATTGTTCGGAGGTTGATAAATGGCAAGCACCGCTCAGCTCACTCAAGAGCAAATTCAGGCCAAGATCGCAGAGGCGTTGCGAGTCCTAAAGGAAAGGGGACTCATCGCCACGTGCCCGAGGTGCGGCAAGAACAGCTGGCGGGCAGATCTGCTGGCGTATTTTGTGAGCGTGATGCCCGTTCAGGGAGTGTCTGTGCCTCCGCCCCACATCCCGACGTTAACGCTGACATGCAATATCTGTGGATCGACCCAGCTGTATAACTTGAACATACTAGGGATTACCCTATGAGCACTCCTAGAGTTCCAGGACCCCAGGGCGAACCCGGTCAATCGGAGCCGATGGTCACAGTTGGGGGCGCCCTGGCGGTTCCCACCAAGCCAGCAGAGTTAGCCTACGCCCTGACGAGAGATGAGTTCGACCTGCTCTGCGAAACGGAGACCATAAACGAGGACAAGCGCTGGCGGGATATCTCAATTGCGTTCTTCGCCGCCGCTGCGGCTGGCTTGCTGGGTCTGCTGGGTGGTGTCGACTGGGATCAGGCTTTCGCGACGAAACATTGGAACCCCCTGATATACACGTTAGTCTTAGGCGTCCTGGCCGCCACCTCGCTGGTGATTTCTATTATTCAGGGGATTAAGGCTCGCCGGAAACCGATTTCTTCTGGATATTCGCGCGTCAAGGTCCGAATCCGTACGCACTATGAGCAACACCCTCGATAGGTAAACTTCCATGACCTTTGAAAACATACTCCTCGAAAAGAAAAACTCCATCGCCTACGTCACCGTCAACCGGCCGAAGGTGCTCAACGCGCTCAACATGGCCACTATGGAAGAGTTGCGGGCGGCGTTCACCGACATTAAATCCGACGCCTCGATTCGAGTGGCCATCCTGACTGGTGCGGGCGAGAAGGCGTTCGTTGCGGGCGCGGATATTGGAGAACTGGCTAAACACGACGCCGTCACCGGCAAGGAATACACGCATCGCGGGCAGGCGGTGCTGGACCTGATCGAGAACCTGGGGAAGCCGGTGATTGCTTGCATTAATGGGTTTGCGCTCGGCGGCGGATGCGAACTGGCTCTCGCTTGCACCATGCGCCTCGCGAGCGACAACGCGAAGCTGGGGCAGCCGGAGGTGAAGCTGGGGATCATTCCGGGCTATGGCGGGTCGCAGCGGCTGCCGCGGTTGGTGGGCAAGGGGCTCGCGATGCAGATGGTGCTGGCCGGGGAGACGATCACGGCGCAGGAAGCGCATCGCATCGGGTTGGTGAATGAAGTGACGGCGCCGGCCGAGCTGATTCCGCGCGCGGAGGCGATCGCGGCGAAGATCGTCGCGAACGCTCCGCTGGCGGTGCAGTACGCTATGGAAGCGGTCAATAAGGGTATGGAGATGACGCTGGCCGAGGGACTCTATCTGGAGGCGGCTTTGTTTGGCGTCTGCTGCGCTACCGAGGATAAGAAGGAAGGGACGACGGCGTTTCTGGAAAAACGAGCGGCGCAGTTCAAAGGGAAGTGAGAACCGAAATGTTGAAATCTCTTCATATCGGGCGGTATGTGGGCGACCCGAACGATCTGCGTGTGCTCGCGGAGTTTCTGCGGGCGATCGGATTCGAAACGGTAGCCGGGGAAGATGAAAGATCGGCGATCCTGTCAGCACCGCTCGCGCTGCTTAGCCTGAACTCGCTGGCGAAGGAATATCCCGCCGAGGTGCGCGAGCGCTTGAAAGATGTGAACCGGCTGTTGGTAATCGAGGTCACGAATCCGGACGCAGTGTTTGAGATTGCGCAGAAGCGGAAGTTCAAGCTGTTGGCCGACGCGACCAATCCTAAGACGAATGAACGCAGCTTTTCGCTGGAGTTGCCGGGAGAAATCGTCCTCACGATTCATGGCCGGCCCGAGGAAGTTGCGGCCGCGATCGAAGGGCAACTGAACGCGGCGGGAAAGCGCTTTGCCATCGTGGTCTCGCGCTTCAACTCTTTCATCACCGAACGGCTGCTGCAGGGATCTCTCGATGGCCTACGCCGCGCTGGCGCGGAGAACCAGGACATCGCGCTGGTCCGTGTTCCCGGGTCGTTTGAAATTCCCTCCGCCGCTCGCACGCTCGCCGAAACGAAGAAGTACGACGCGATCATCTGCATTGGCTGTCTGCTGCGCGGCGACACGCCGCATTACGACGTGATTGTGAACGAGGTGACTCGGGGGATTGGACAGTCGGCGCAGGAGACTGGGGTGCCTCATGCGTTTGGGGTGCTGACCTGCGAGACGCTGGAGCAGGCGATTGATCGCGCCGGGTTGAAGATGGGCAACAAGGGATTGGAGGCGGCGCTGGCGGCGGTGGAGATGGCGAATCTGCGGAAAACAGTCGTTGGTCGTCGGTCGTCAGTCGTTGGGAAAAGCAAGAGCAAAGGCAAGAGCAACAAGCCGAAGCGTTGACTCCACTCATGTGCGATCCGAACCTATACACTAAAAAGCGAACCGCGAACGACTAACGACTAGCGACCAACGACCAGCATGGGCACTCGACGCAAATCCCGGGAACTGGTTCTGCAGATGCTGTTTCAGGCGGACATGGGGAAGCAGACGCCGGAGCTTGTCCGGGAGACGTTCTGGGCGGAACGGACCAACGTAGATGAAGAGGTGCGCGGGTTTGCGGACGATCTATTTCGCGTGGCCAGCGACCGGATGCCGGAGATCGACGGGCTGATCGGAAAGCACACGCAGCACTGGCGGATGGACCGGATGGCGACGGTGGACCGGAATGTGCTGCGGGAAGCGGTGGCGGAGTTTCTGGGGTATCCGGCGACGCCGCGGGCGGTGGTGATTAACGAGGCGCTTGAAATTGCGCGGAAATTTTCGACGCCGGAGTCGGTGCAGTTTATCAATGGAGTGCTGGATAGTGTGGGGAAAGAGGTAGGGCCGTAGGGACGGCTGTCAGCTCCCGGCTGTCAGCTTTCAGCTGTCAGCCTTCAGATAAAGCAAGATGGTTCATTTTTCGGGTGTACCGGCTTCAGGGGCACAGGCTTCACTAGCGCAGACGGTTTGCGCCGTGAGATCTCCTGCAGCACGGTGAGCCAAAATCCAAAACGAAAATGTGATGGCGCTGGAAGCGAGGCAGAGCTGCGCTCGGCTTGGACGGGCGAGGGCGCCCGGCCCCACACGAGCTTGGCCCCACACGAGCTTGGCCTTCAAAGCTAGCGACGAACTAACTTAGTCGATTTGCCCCAGGATCACTGCGGCCGGATGGCGATTAGGTTGGGGAGGCAGAGCGGTGCATTTGTGCCCTGGTTGTTACACATGTTGGGGTTGTTGTTGTCGTTGATGTTGACATAGGGGACCTGCTGGTAATCGCCCTGACCCTTGGTGCAGGCGGTGGTGCAGACGATGTGCACGGAGCCGGCGGCGCAGGTTTTTCCGTCAGGGGAATACTGATCGCAGGCGGCGACGTAGACCTGGCTTCCGTCGGTGGAGGCCGCGGCGGAGAGCGGGTCCGTGTTGCCGACGAGCGGGACCGACATGGTCGTTCCGTTGCTTACGTTGAACAGGAGCAGGGCGGGGAGTTTCCTGGCTACGATGATGAGCTCGGTGCCGTCGGCGACGAGCTGGGTGTAGATCGGATTGAAGTTGCCTTGGCCGAGAATGAATGATTTCTGGGGGAAATTGGCGTCGAGTGCTACCGACGGAGGGCTGCAGACGAATTGATCTAACGGCAGCGGATTTTGCTCCACATTGACGCCGAACATGTCGATGGTAGTGGGGGGCGTCGGGGGGGGCGGGGGGGCCGGTGGGGCGGGGGTTTTCTGCGCTTCTGGAGTGTCTAGTGCGAGCACGACCTCGGTCGGATTGCCTTTGCTGTCGAGCTGCAGGGTGGGCAATGGGTAGAGGGCGAGCGGGTTCGCGTTGATCGACGGGTCCGCAATCGAAACGTCACTCAGAGGCTCGACCTCGCTGGTGGGAGTGTCGCAATTGGCGAAGCCGGAAACGAAGCCGGGAATCGGCGTCGCGGGAAATACCGTTGGCACGGGCTGTACCGCTACGTAAGCAAAGCTGCCATCCATCGAAAAATTGACGGCGTTTGCCGGTGTTGCGAAGGTGGTGGCGTTTCCCGGTGTCAGTGGCGGAACCAGGGTGAACGCGTCGACGGTCGAGTAGACGTACATATTGCCGGCGTCGGTGAGGATGAAGAGTTTCAACTGATCGGGAGAGAAAGCGGCGGCAGTGGCGGTTTCACCGGGGACGGAGAGGATGAGGTCAACGGGGGCGGTGCTGGTGCTGCTGCCGTTGTAGATGTAGACCTGGCTGGGGGTGGAAACTGTGTCGGAGACGACCACCAGTTTGCCATCGTTGGAGATGGTGAGCACTTGGCCGCACAAGGAAACGTTGCAGGGTATCGAGGAGTTGGAGACCAGTGCAGCGGATGGGCTGGAGGCGGTGACATCCAGATACATCAGGCCCTGATCGCTGCCGAAGTAGACGCGCGGCGACGACACATGGTTAAACATCATGGAATTGGGAGTGCGCGGCAGGCTTAGGATGGAGCCGATGGGGGTAGTTCCTGGGGTCACTGGGAACAGCGCACTGGAGCAGCCGGAGGCGTTCCCGCAGCCGGTGGTCGCGGCCCAGGCGGTGTATGTGGGCACCGCGGAGGTGGAAGTTACGTCCACGGAGATCGCGCCATAGCCCGTCGTTCCGTTCGGCAGCGTTCCGTCGCTGGCATAGATGGGGAGACTGGGTAGAACTCCGATATTGCAGGTTGGAGGAGTGCAGGAAGCGGTGAGGGTGGCGCCGCCGAGGTTGTTGCGGGTGGCAGCACTGTTAATTCCCGTGCTGTTGGTGGTGCTGCTGAAGGCTGCAACTTCGGGATTGGTCGTGCTCCACGTGAGGGGCGGGCTGGTCAGAGTGACACCGGTGAACTTGTACAAGGTATCGACGGCGGTAGCCGTGACGGATACGCTGCCGCCGTTGTTTACGGTGATCGAGTTGCCTGCCTGGCCTTGGCCCCCGATCTGGAGGTAGATGGCTTGGATCAGGCAGGTCGTGTACGGATAGAGGTTGCTGGTGACCCCGGAGACGCTGGCAAAAAGCTGGGTGATGCCGGGGGCCTTGGCGGTGACCTGAACCTGGTTGAGCACATTGGGCTGGGTTGCGGACACGATGGGAGTTGTGGTGACCACACCGGCATTGCTCGACGACCAGCTCATGGGGCCGACGGTGTTGGTGATGTCCACGTTGTTGCTGTAAACGACCGCCTGGTAGTCCCAGGTTTGACCCTGCGAGAAGCAGTCGTAGAGCGGCGGACCCTGGGGGTCGAGGCGGCTGACTTGAATGCTATCGATGTGCTGGTGGACATAGACGTAAGTGAGCGGGCTGCTGACGCCGTTGATGACCGCGGCTACGGTGGCGATTCCGGAAGTGCCGGGACTGCACATGGCGATGCTGGCATCCCAGGTGCCGGCGCAGGCGTTCCCGTTGCTGGCGATGGAGAGCGGCGCGGAGGCGTTCGGGCTGCCGCTCGTTACAATAAATTGAATGTTGACGCCGAGGACGGTGCCGCCGACGGCATTCTTGCCGGTGGCGGTAAAGACCTGAGTGCCACCGACATCCATGGAGAAGTTGCTGCTGGGGCTCAGCGTAACGCTCGTTACGCCTCCGTTGCCGGGGTTGCTGCTGCTCTTGCCGAGGCAGCCGGTGAGGGCGACGACGAAGGTGATGGCCAACGTAAGAAGAAAACCGGAACCGCAACGATGCATGAACCCTCCTCGCGTCCGTTTCCCAGGCGCGAGCATAATGTTGTTGGGCGGAAAACTGTTAGTGTAGAAGGTCATTGGGATTTTGAGCAAGAGCAGAGGCCAGGTTTCAAAGTTTCAAGGTTTCGATGAAAACTCTGAAACCTCGAAACTTTGAAACCTTCTTTTTCTTCGATGCGCGGGAGAGTGGTTGACGATGTGCAAGGCAGTTGTTATTATCAAATGGTTCCGCGAGTTAAGTCTGGCTTGCCTGTGTACGGCAGTCCTGTCGTGTGCGCAACCTGCGTTAGCGACAGGCTCCGGGAAGATCTCGGCTGAGCTTTGAAGAAATACGTACCCGGTTGGAAGTGGATCGGGGACGCCCTCGCTGAAACGTCCTGCGAAAACCTTTGCGCCCGAAGTATGGGAATCACGCGAGGCTATGCAGGGGAAAGCAGACGAAACGGAACGCCTCCGAACCTGGTTGAGGTGAGGCGTGGCGTCACCGTCGTCGGCGATTTAGTCTGAGCGGGAAAGTGAACGAATTCTCACCGCATTAGTGTGCGGGGAGAGTATGGCTGGGCGCAAGAGCCTGTGCCAGACCTGAGACGAGGGAAGCCTCGTGTCTACAGGAGAGTGTGTGGCAGACCTGAGACGGGGCAAGCCCCGTCTCTACGGAAATGTTGTGGTAGAGACGCGGCTTGCCGCGTCTGGGAGTGGCGAGAGTGCCTACTTTTAATCAGCTGGTGAAATTTGGCCGCGAGAGGCCCCGGTATAAAACGGCGAGTCCGGCTCTGCAATCGTGTCCGCAGAAGCGCGGAGTGTGCACGCGCGTGTATACCCAGACGCCGAAGAAGCCGAACTCGGCGCTGCGCAAAGTGGCGCGCGTTCGCTTGACGAATGGAATCGAAGTGACGACGTATATCCCGGGCGTTGGTCATAACCTGCAGGAGCACTCGATTGTGCTGATCCGCGGGGGTCGGGTGAAGGACCTGCCGGGCGTGCGTTATCACGTGGTGCGCGGAACGCTCGACGCGACCGGCGTCGCGGGCCGTAGCCAGGGGCGCTCGAAGTACGGCACGAAACGGCAGAAGAAAGCGTAAATCAGTTGCCAGCGGTCGGTGGCCAGAGGCCAGTGAAACCGCTGCGAAATCAAAGCTGAGAGCTGAGAAGCTATGCCTAGAAAAGGACATATCGCGAAGCGGACGACCGAGGCCGATCCGGTGTATGGATCGGACCTGGTGACGAAGTTCATCAACTCGATGATGTGGCAGGGAAAGAAGTCGACTGCCGAGGGCATTTTCTATAAGTCGCTCGAGAAGTTGCAGGAAAAGGGCGGCGACGAAGCCCTGAAGCTGTTCACGAAGGCGGTCGAGAACGCCAAGCCCTTGCTGGAAGTGAAGACGCGGCGCGTGGGCGGAGCGAACTACCAGGTGCCGATCGAAGTAGGTCCGGACCGCAGGACGTCGCTGGCGATCCGCTGGATCGTGAGCTATGCGCGCGGTCGCGGCGAAAAGGGAATGATCGACAAGCTGACGAATGAGTTGCTCGATGCCTCGAACGGCAAAGGCGCTGCCATCAAGAAGAAAGAAGACGTGCATCGTATGGCGGAAGCGAACAAGGCGTTCGCACATTACAGGTGGTAGAAGGCCGTTAGCCTTTAGCTCTTGGCTCTTAGCTTTTCGGAGCCAGGTTTTACTAAAGGCCAAGAGCTAAAAGCCAAAAGCTGATTTTCGGAGCCCCAGAAAGAGTTAAGAGCCGTGCCTAGAACAGTCCCATTAGAACGTTGCAGGAACATCGGCATCATGGCGCACATCGATGCCGGGAAGACCACGACGACGGAGCGCATCCTGTTTTATACGGGAAAGACGCACCGTATCGGCGAGGTGCATGAAGGCACGGCCATCATGGACTGGATGGAGCAGGAGCAGGAGCGCGGCATCACGATTACATCGGCGGCGACGACCTGTACCTGGCGCGACATCCGCATCAACATTATCGATACGCCCGGCCACGTGGACTTTACGGCTGAGGTGGAGCGCTCGCTGCGCGTGCTGGACGGCGCGGTGGCGGTGTTCGACGCGGTGCACGGGGTGCAGCCGCAGTCGGAAAAAGTGTGGCGGCAGGCCGACAAGTACGGCGTCCCGCGAATTTGCTTTATCAACAAGATCGACAAGATGGGCGCCGATTTCGAGCATGCCATCGACACCCTCCGCAAGCGCCTCAACGCCAAGCCGGTCGCGATTCAAATTCCCATCGGACAAGAAGACAAGTTTCGCGGAGTGGTGGACGTGGTCGCCATGAAGGCCGTCATCTGGGCAGACGAGACCATAGGCGCGGAGTACCAGGTCACCGACATTCCCGCGGACCTGCAAAAGAAGGCCGAGGCGTTCCATACCCAGTTGGTCGAAACCGTGGCCGAGAACGATGACGACATTCTGCACAAGTTTTTGGAAGGCGAAACGATTTCGGTGGACGAGCTCAAGAGTTCGCTGCGCAAGTCGACGATCAGGCTGAAGTTGTTTCCGGTGGTGGTGGGAACGGCGTTCAAGAACAAAGGGATCCAGCCGTTGCTGGATGCGGTGGTGGATTACCTGCCCTCGCCGCTCGACACGAAAGAGACGCATGGCCTCGATCCCGACACTGGGAAGACGATCACTCGCAAGGCCGATGACAACGAGCCTTTCTCGGCGCTGGCCTTCAAGATCATGGCCGACCCGTATGTCGGTCAGTTGACGTTTATCCGGGTGTACTCGGGACAGTTGAATTCGGGCGAGTCGGTGATGAACTCGCGCACGCAGAAGCACGAGCGCATTGGACGCCTCCTCAAGATGCACGCCAATAAGCGGGAAGATATTCAGGAAATTCTCGCCGGGGACATCTGCGCCGTGGTGGGCCTGAGAAACGTCGGCACGGGCGACACGATCTGCAACGAAAAGCACCCGATCACGCTCGAGTCGATTGTGTTTGCGGTGCCGGTGATTTCGGTTGCCGTCGAGCCGAAGACCAAGGCCGATCAAGAAAAGATGGGCATGGCCCTGGCGAGACTGGCACAGGAAGATCCGACCTTCAAGGTTCACACCGACCCGGATAGTGGACAGACGATCATCAGCGGCATGGGCGAGTTGCATCTGGAAATCATCGTCGACCGCATGATGCGCGAGTACAAGGTCGAGGCCAACGTCGGCAAGCCGCAGGTGGCGTATCGCGAGACCATTCGCAGGCATGCGGAAGCGGAAGGCAAGTACATACGGCAGACGGGTGGGCGCGGTCAGTACGGACACGCGAAGATTTATCTCGATCCGAACGAGCCGGGCAAGGGCTACGAATTCATTAACGATATCGTGGGCGGCACGGTGCCGAAGGAATACATCAAGCCGATCGACCAGGGCATGCAGGAGGCCATGGAAGGCGGCGTTCTCGCGGGCTATCCGATGGTCGATATTAAGGCGACGCTCTACGACGGCAGCTACCACGATGTCGATTCCAACGAAATGGCGTTCAAGATCGCCGGTTCGATGGCCTTCAAGGAAGCGGCGCGCAAGGCGAGTCCGGTGATTCTGGAGCCGGTGATGGCGGTGGAAGTGGTTACGCCGGAAGATTACGCGGGAGCCATTATGGGCGACCTGAGTTCGCGTCGCGGGCGGATCGAAGGCATGGAGCACCGCGCCGGTTCGCAGGTGATCAAGGCCATCGTTCCGCTGGCGGAGATGTTCGGGTACGCGACTCATATGCGTTCGAGCACGCAGGGGCGCGCCGAGTACTCGATGCATTTTGCGCGCTACGAAGAAGCCCCGCGTCATGTGGCGGAAGAGATTATCGCCAAGACGCAAGGGAAGACGGCGTCGAGGTAAGTTTGCGGTGGATGGTTCGCTGAAACAGCGGAAGCAAATTGAGCATAAGTCCCAATAGGGATGCGACGGAGCGGAGAGCAATGGCGAAAGAAAAATTTGAACGGACAAAGCCGCACTGCAACGTAGGGACGATTGGTCACATTGACCATGGCAAGACGACGTTGACGGCGGCCATCACGAAGGTATTGCAGAAACACAACCCGAAGATCGTGTTCCGGTCGTTCGACTCGATCGACAACGCTCCGGAAGAAAAGGCGCGCGGCATCACGATTGCGACGGCGCACGTGGAGTACGAGACGGCGAACCGGCACTATGCGCACGTTGACTGTCCGGGTCACGCGGATTACATCAAGAACATGATCACGGGCGCGGCGCAGATGGACGGCGCGATTCTGGTGGTGGCGGCGACCGATGGTCCGATGCCGCAGACGCGCGAGCACGTGCTGTTGGCGCGCCAGGTCGGCGTTCCTTACATCGTTGTTGCGCTGAACAAGTGCGATGCGGTGGACGATCCTGAGTTACTCGACTTAGTCGAGCTCGAAGTGCGCGAGTTACTCAAGAGCTATCAGTTTCCGGGCGACGACGTGCCGGTGATCCGGCTGTCGGCGCTGCTGGCGTTGAACGGCGAAGAGAAGTGGGAGAAGCAGATTGATGCGTTGATGGAGGCGGTGGACAAGAGCGTTCCGCAGCCGGCGCGCGAGTTGGACAAGCCATTCCTGATGCCGATCGAGGATATTTTTTCGATTCAAGGGCGGGGCACGGTGGTGACGGGGCGGATCGAGCGCGGGAAGATCAAGGTGGGCGAAGAAGTGGAAATCGTCGGCTTCCGGGAAACGCGCAAAACAGTCGTGACCGGCGTGGAAATGTTCAAGAAGCAGTTGGACGAAGGCATGGCGGGCGACAACGCGGGGTTGCTGCTGCGAGGCGTCGCGAAAGAAGACGTGGAGCGCGGGATGGTGTTGGCGAAGCCGGGATCGATCACGCCGCACACCAAGTTCAAGGCGGAAGTTTACATTCTGACGAAAGAAGAAGGTGGACGGCACACGCCATTCTTCAAGGGCTATCGTCCGCAGTTTTATTTGCGGACGACGGACGTGACGGGGATCGCGGAGTTGCCGGCGGGGACGGAGATGGTGATGCCGGGAGACAACGTGAGCCTGGTGATCGAGCTGATCACGCCGGTGGCGATGGAAAAGGGATTGCGGTTCGCGATCCGCGAAGGCGGGCACACGGTGGGCGCAGGCACGATCGCGGAGATTATCGCGTAGTGGAAGTTAATTCGCGGCTTGTGTCTTGCCGCCAGATCTTTCCTCTTGGATGAAGATGAAGCCGGGAGGGGTAAAGAGAGAAAAACAGTGGCTGGAAAAGAAAGAATTCGCATCCGGTTGAAAGCCTACGACTACCGCATTCTGGACCAGTCGACGGGCGAGATCGTGGAAACGGCAAAACGCACCGGCGCGCAGATCGCGGGACCGATTCCGCTGCCCACGATGAAGAACAAGTACTGCGTGCTACGTTCGCCGCACGTGGATAAGAAGTCGCGGGAGCAGTTCGAAATCCGCACGCACAAGCGGCTGCTGGATATTCTGGAGCCGACGCAGCAGACGGTCGATGCACTGATGAAGCTCGATCTGCCGGCGGGCGTGGACGTGGAGATCAAGGCGTTCGGGAAAGAGCATAAATAGTCGTTGGTCGTTCGTCGCTGGTCATTTGCTGATCGTCCGCGACCGCGACTGGACAGATGCCTGACGACACCCAGCCAATAGCTTCGAGCCACGCTGGGAACGGAGAAGGAAATGGCGAAGGTTACGGGAATTCTGGGCAAGAAGGTCGGCATGACGCAGCTCTTCGATTCGAAGGGCGATGTGCGACCGGCGACGGTGTTGCAGGCGGGACCGTGCGTGATTACGCAGCACAAGACCAACACCAAGGACGGTTACGAGTCGGCGCAGCTCGGGCTGGTCGAGTTTGTGAAGGAAAAGAAGCTGACCAAGCCGATGCGGGGACACTTTGCCAAGCACAACCTGCCGCCCGTGAAATTTCTGCGTGAGGTTGCGGTGGAAGTGGAAGCTCCCGGCGAGGCGAGCGATGGCGCGCTGAAGGTTGGCGACCGGGTGCTGGTGGATATTTTCGAAGGCGAGAGGTTCGTGGACATCGTCGGAGTGAGCAAGGGCCGCGGGTTTCAGGGTGTGGTGAAGCGGCATCACTTTGCGGGCGGTCCGAAGTCGCACGGTTCGATGTTTCAGATTACGGGTTCGATTGGTTCGTCGGCATTTCCTTCGCGCGTGTTCAAGGGGATGCGGATGTCGGGCCACATGGGTGATGTCCGGGTAACGACACGCAACCTGCGGATACTGGGCGTGGATAAAGAAGAGAATCTACTGGTGGTGGAGGGCAGCGTTCCGGGTTCGAACGGCGGATATCTGGTGATCAGCAAGGCGAAGAAGCCGCCGCGAGAGCGCCGTGGATTCGGGGGTTCGGCAACGGTGGATCCGTTGAAGACAGCGAAGCGAGCGTCGAAGAAGGTGTAAGTCAGTGGTTAGCGATTAGTGGATAGTGATTAGTTGGTCGTTAGTCCGAAGACAAGAGATATATGGCAACTATCGATATTTACAATCTGAGCGGAGCTAAGGCCGGGACGATGGAACTGGCCGAAGAAGTTTTCGGCGCGGTCAACGAAGACTTGCTCTGGGAGGCGATTACCCACTATCGCGCCTCCGCGCGTGCGGGCACGCATGCGACCAAGAACCGCTGGCGGGTTTCCGGTTCGGGCAAGAAGCTGTGGAAGCAGAAGGGCACGGGGCGGGCGCGTATCGGCTCGATCCGTTCGCCTCTGTGGCGCCATGGCGGCACGGTACACGGACCGCAGCCGCGATCCTATGACTACGCCTTCCCGAAGAAAAAGCTGCTGGGTGCGCTGCGCTCGGCGCTAGCCGCGAAGTTTGCCGATGGCAAGCTGATGGTGGTGGAGTCGTTCGAAGTGAAAGAGCCGAAGACGAAGCTATTTCGCGAGGCGCTCGACAAGCTGAAGCTGGAAGGCACGACGCTGCTGGTGGATATTTCGACCGTGGAAAACAAGAATCTGGAGTTGAGTTCGCGCAACATCGACGGGCTCGAACTGGTGCGGGCGAACGAAGTGCATCCCTATCACCTGATGCGCTACACCCACGTGGTGTTTGCGCAACCGGCGCTCGAGAAGTTGCAGGACTCGCTGAAGAAGTCGGCAACGCGGCGTCAACACGAGGCGGAGCCGGCGCAAGAAAAAAAGACAAAAGTAAAAAAGAAACCGGCCGGGCGTTCGCGTAAGGCGGAGGTGGCCTGATGAAATCCGCGTATCAGATTATCCAGAAGCCGGTGATCACCGAAAAAGGGCTGGGCATTAAAGAGACCCAGAACACGCTGGTGTTCCAGGTGGCGCCGAAAGCGACGAAGACCGAGATCAAGGAAGCGGTGCAGGCGATCTTCAAGGTGAAGGTGGCTTCGGTGCGCACGGCGAATTATCCCGGGAAAGAACGGCGGCGCGGAAAGTTCACGGGCTACCGTCCAGACTGGAAGAAAGCGTACGTGCGGTTGAAGAGCGGCGAGAAGATGCCGGAGTACGCGCAGAACCTATAGCATTCAGCATTCGGCCAGTCGGGTGAATGGGAAAGCTAAGAGCTAAGGGCTAAGGGCTGACTTTATGGCAATTAAAACCTACAGACCGACAACGCAGACGCTGCGCTATCGCACTACGCTCGTGACCGACGACATTACGTCGAAGAAGCCGCACAAGCCGCTGGTTGAGGGAAAGTTGCGGACGGGCGGGCGGCGCAATTCCGGCGACACGACCATGCGGTTCCGGGGCGGCGGCAACAAGCGCAAGCTGCGCACGATTGACTTCAAGCGCGACAAGCACGGGATTCCGGCGACGGTCGAGACGATCGAATACGATCCCGGCCGCTCGGCGCGAATTGCCCTGCTGAGCTACGCCGATGGCGAGAAACGTTACATTGTGCAGCCCGATGGACTGAAGGTTGGGCAGAAGATTTTGAGTGGACCCGAGGCCGACATTCTGGTCGGCAACGCGCTGCCGCTGCGGAATATTCCGCCGGGCACGACGATTCACAATGTGGAACTGCGTCCGGGCAAGGGCGCGCAGATGGTGCGCTCGGCGGGTGGCGCGGCACAATTGATCGCCAAAGAAGGCGACTACGGATTGGTGAAGCTGCCTTCGGGCGAGACTCGCAAGGTGCTGCTCGATTGTCTCGCGACGATTGGGCAGGTAGGGAACACGGACCACGAAAACGTTACGTGGGGCAAGGCGGGACGCACGCGCTGGGTTGGGAAGCGTCCGCATAACCGCGGTGTTTCGATGAACCCGGTGGACCATCCGCATGGCGGCGGTGAAGGCAAGACCTCCGGCGGACGTCATCCGGTGACGCCGTGGGGCCAGCCGACGCGTGGATACAAGACTCGGAACAATAAGCGGACAGACGCGTTTATTGTAAACCGCAGGAAAAAAGGTTAAGAGCAAGGTTTTCAACGTTTCAAGGTTTCAGAGGAGCGTTTCAAGGTTTCAAGGAAAAATCAGCAGCCTCGGTTCGGATTTACTGAGAACTGAGAACTGAGAACTGAGAACTGACTTTATGGCTCGTTCAACTAAAAAAGGACCGTTCGTGGATGCGCACCTGGCGACGAAAGTGGAAGCCATGAATGCCCGTAACGAGAAGAAGGTGCTGCGGACGTGGTCGCGGCGCTCGACGATTGTCCCGGAGATGGTGGGACACACGATCGCCGTGCACAACGGAAGGAAATTCATTCCGGTGTATGTGACCGAGAACATGGTGGGGCACAAGCTGGGCGAATTCAGCTTTACCCGGCAGTTCAAGGGGCACTCGATGAAAGCGGCGACCGAAGTCGCGGCGAAACCGGCGGGCGTGCCCGGCGGACCTGGAGCCATAGTGCCGGCGGCGCCGGCGGCGCCGAAGGCGTAGAGGAGACCGGACGATGGAATTTCGAGCTGAAGCCCGATACATGCGCGTCTCGCCGCAGAAAGCGCGGCTGGTGCTGAACCTGATCAAGGGACGGCGCGTGGAAGAGGCGCGGAACACGCTGGCATTCACCAAGAAGCGCGTGGCGGCGACGGTGGCGAAGCTGTTGCAGTCGGCGATCGACAACGCGAACTTCCTGAGCACCGAAAAGGGCCTGGATGTCGATCTCGATAACTTGTACGTGAAGCAGGCGGTGGCCAACGATGGGCCGCGCATGAAGCGGATTCGTCCGGCGCCCATGGGGCGTGCCTACCATTACGTGCGGCGCATTGCGCATATTGAAATTGTTTTGGCGGAACGGAACAGGAACGGCGTGCCAGTAGCGGCGGCGGCAGGCGAGAAAGCGGCGAAAGCTGCGGCTCCCGCAAAACCGAAAGCGAAGGCTAAGGCCAAGGCGCCAGCGAAGAAGAAGGCGGTCGGCAAGAAGGCAACCGCGAAGAAGTAGGACAGTAGTTAGTCGATGGTTGTTAGTCGTTCGGAAAGCTTAGTTCGCTAACGACTAACGACCGACGACAGAAGGAAGGCTTAGGAGCACACATGGGACAGAAAGTTCATCCTTACGGATTCCGGCTTGGCTACACCAAGCCGTGGAAATCGCGCTGGTTTGTCGAGAAGGATTACGACAAACTGCTGCTCGAAGACTATAAGCTCAAGACCGAACTGAAGGAAAAGCTCAAGTCGGCGGGTGTGAGTTCGGTCGAGATCGAGCGTCCGGGCAATAAGCTGCGGATCATTATCAAGACGGCGCGTCCGGGGATCATTATCGGGCGCAAGGGCGCGGAAATCGACAAGCTGAAGCAGGATCTACAGAAGAAGACGACGCGCGAGGTGCATGTCGATATCCAGGAAGTGCACAAGCCGGAGCTGGATGCGCAACTGGTGTCGGAATCGATTGCGCTGCAACTGGAAAAGCGCGTGGGCTTCCGGCGGGCGATGCGCAAGTCGGTGGACTCGGCGCTGCGCTTCGGTTGCAAGGGCATCAAGGTGCGGGTGAGCGGGCGGCTGAATGGCAACGAAATCGCGCGCTCGGAGTGGTATCTGCAGGGGCGGTTGCCGCTGCACACGCTGCGCGCCGATATCGACTACGGATTCACCGAGGCGCGCACGACTTACGGCGTGATTGGCGTGAAGTGCTGGGTTTACAAGGGCGAGATTCTGCCGGCGAAAAAACGTGAAGCGACGCCAGCGCGGGATGTGAGCACCACGGGAGCGTTTTGAAAGGTACGAGGTCAGAGGTCAGATTGCAGAAGTGAAAAGCGGAGGATGCAGAGCTTTTCCTGAGAACTGACAGCTGAGAACTGAGAACTGATTTTATGTTGATGCCGAAGAAAGTTAAGTACCGCAAGCAGCAGCGCGGGCGCATGACGGGGAAGGCCTGGCGCGGGAGCACGCTGGCTTTCGGGCAGTTTGGGTTGAAGGTGCTGGAACCGGGCTGGATCACCGACCGGCAGATCGAAGCGAGCCGGGTGGCGATGACGCGTTTTGTGAAGCGCGGCGGCAAGGTCTGGATCCGGCTATTTCCCGATAAGCCGGTCACGAAGAAGCCGGCCGAAACCCGTATGGGCAAAGGCAAAGGAGCGCCGGATCACTGGGTGGCGGTGGTGCGCCCGGGAAAGATTTTGTTTGAGATGGAAGGCGTTTCGATCACGGACGCGAAAGAAGCAATGCGGCTGGCGTCGCACAAGCTTCCGCTGCGGACGACGTTCGTAAGACGAGACGTGCTGTAGAAATTGCAGAGGTTAGAGGTCAGATTGTAGAGGTGAAAAGCGAGGTTCGTGAGTAAGAGAGCTTTTCCTGAGACCTGACACCTGAGAACTGAGACCTGACTTATGAAGGTAGAAAAGATTCGCAACTTAACCGACGTCGAGCTCAAGCACCAGGAGCGGGACTTGGCGGACCAGCTCTTCAAGCTGAAGTTCCAGATGAATATGGGACAGACCGAGAGCCTGAAAAAGATTCGCGGGCTGCGCCGGGATATTGCACGCGTCCAGACCGTCCTGCGCGAGCAGGAACTGGCCGCCCGCAAGACGGAGAAAAAATAATGGCGGAAATCACGAGCCAAGCCGAAAAAGTCCAAGCCGAAAAACACAGCGGCCGCAAGGTACTGATCGGCACGGTCGTCTCGAACAAGATGCAGAAGACGATCGTGGTCGAAGTGACGCGGAAGAAGGCACATCCGATGTACAAGCGGGTGATCTCGATCCGGAAGAAGTTTTACGCGCACGACGAGAAGAATGAAGCGCATCCCGGCGACACGGTGCGCATTGAAGAGTCGCGGCCGTTGTCGAAGCTGAAGCGCTGGCAGCTCAAGGAAATTGTGCGGAAGATGGCGCTGGTGCCGGAGATTGACGTCGACGCCGGTACGGGTGTGGGCCGCTAAGAGGCGGGGAAGGAGACGAACATGGCCGTAATGATGAGATCCATGCTCGAGGTCGCCGATAACTCCGGCGCGCGCAAGCTGCAGATGATTTTGCCGCTGGGCGGCTCGACCGGTCTAAGCGCGGGCCTGGGCGACGTAATCACGGCGAGCGTGAAGGAAGCTGCGCCGGACGGTCAGGTGCAGAAGGGCAAAGTAGTGAAGGCGGTTATCGTGCGGACGCGGAAAGAGCATCGGCGGCGGGACGGAACTTACATCCGCTTCGATCAGAATGCGGCGGTGCTGATCAACGAGACAGGCGAGCCGGTGGGCACGCGCGTATTCGGTCCGGTGGCGCGTGAACTGCGCGAGAAAAAGTTTTTGAAGATTGTATCGCTGGCGCCCGAGGTGTTGTAGAGCGCAGGTTTCAGGGTTTCAATGTTTCAAGGTTTCAAGGTGCCTTGGGAATGTTTGAGACCCGAATACGCGACCTTGAAACTATGAAACCTTGAAACTTCGAAACCTTGGAAATCGAGATTCTTATGGCAAGAGCGACTACGACCGAACACAAGCGCGTGGATATCCGCCGGAATGACACCGTGAAGGTGATGACCGGGCGGGATACGGGAAAAGAAGGGCGCGTGTTGCGCGTGACTCCCGACGAGGGCAAGGTGCTGGTGGAGCACGTGATGATGGTGAAGAAGCACGTGCGTCCGAATCCGCAGCGCAACATCAAGGGTGGAATTGCCGAGCAGGAGCGGGCGATTCCTCTGTCGAACGTGGCCCTGGTGTGCTCGACGTGCGGTCCGGTGCGGATCGGGCATGAAGTGCGTGGCGAGCGCAAAGTGAGAGTCTGTAAGAAGTGCGGGACGACGCTGGATAAGTAAGCTACGAGCCGCGAGCTGCGGGCTTCGAGCAACCAGTAACGACAAGTTGTTAGCAGCGGTTGCGAACATTAGAGTTTTGAACGTGCTTACGAACCGGAGAGTTCTCGGGTGCTCGTAGCCCGAGGCTCGAAGCTCATCCGAAACTGTGAGAGACAAGGCAGCATAGCAATGGCAGACGAGCAGAAAAAAGGCGAGCAGCAGCAGAAGAAAGTGAAACCGGGCAAGGGCGAGAAGGGGCACGCGCCGGTCGAGGCGAAGGCTGGACCGGAGGCTCCACGGCACGCGGCGAAGGAGCGGCCGCGGCTGCGGGCGCGGTTTGAGAAGGAAGTTTCCGTGGCCCTGATGAAGGAACTGGAACTCAAGAACCCGATGGCCGTGCCGCGACTGAACAAGATCGTCGTGAACATGGGCGTGGGCGAAGCGACCCAGAACGCGAAACTTATCGATCCGGCCGTGAATGAACTGGGACAGATTGCGGGACAAAAACCCGTGGTCACGCGGGCGAAGAAGTCGATCGCGGCGTTCAAGGTGCGCGAGGGCATGCCGATTGGGGCGATGGTGACGCTGCGCGGCGACCGCATGTACGAATTTTTCGACCGGCTGGTGAGCATCGTGCTTCCGCGAGTGCGCGACTTCCGCGGCGTCTCGACGAAATCGTTCGATGGGCGCGGCAATTACACACTGGGTTTGCACGATCAGCTGATTTTCCCGGAGATTGACTACGCGAAGGTGGACAAGCTGAAAGGCATGAACGTGACCATTGTGACGACGGCGCGATCCGATGACCAGGCGCGGACGCTGTTGAAGCATCTGGGGATGCCGTTCAGGGCGTGATGGTAGAGACGCGGCCCGCTTCGTCTCTACAGTTAAGAGTTGGTTAGGAGCGAATTTGACTACAGCAAAACGAGTGAAGGACGCGAAGATAGAAAAGAAGTTTGATAAAGCGCGTGGCAAAGAGCCGAAGCTGAAGTTCTCGACGCGCAGGCATAACCGCTGCAAGATTTGCGGACGTCCGCGGGCCTATCTACGGAAGTTTGGCCTATGCCGTCTGTGTTTCCGGCAACTGGCGCTGCGGGGCGAGATCCCGGGAGTTTCGAAGTCGTCCTGGTAAAAGCGTCGTTCGCTGTTCGTCGTTCGCGAACAGCGAAAAGCGAACGACCAACGACGTGCCCGGACGAAAGTCCGGCGACAGAAGCAAGCTGCTGACAGGTTCTCCGGTGGATACGGAGCGAACGGGCGGCTCGGGGAGAAGCAAACGATGAGGTTGACCGATCCGGTCGCAGACATGCTATCGCGCATCCGCAACGCGATTTGCGCGCGGCACCAGAAAGTGGATATTCCAGCTTCCAAGCTGAAGACGGAGATTGCCCGCATCCTGAAGGAAGAGGGCTATATCGCGAACTTCAAGCCGGCGGAAGAAGAGGGCCACAAGATCCTGCGCGTGTATCTGAAGTACGGCAACAACAACGAGGCGGTGATTACGAACCTGGCGCGCGTGTCGCGTCCGGGCTGCCGCGTCTATGTGCGCCGCACCGAGATTCCGCGGGTGCTGGGCGGGATGGGAATCAATATCCTGACCACACCGAAGGGCGTGATGACGGGACGCCAGGCGCGCCGGCAAGGCCTGGGCGGCGAACTGCTTTGTGAAATCTGGTAGAGAGAACCAGCTATTAGCTCTTAGCCTTTAGCTACCAGCTAGAGCGAGACGCTAACAGCTAAAAGCCAAGGGCTAAGAGCTGAACTTATGTCACGAATTGGAAGAAAACCGATCGCGATCCCGAAGGGCGTGACGGTCAAGATCGAAGGCAATACGGTGATGGTCCAGGGGCCGAAAGGCAAGCTGGATACATCTCTTCCGTCCGGCATTACGATGGAGCAGAAGGACGGCAACCTGGTGGCGCTGCGCGAGAACGATTCGCAGGCGGCGGTGCACGGACTAGCGCGCGCGCTGGTCAATAACGCCGTCGATGGCGTGACCAAGGGCTGGACGAGGGAGTTGGAAATCGTCGGCATCGGCTACCGCGCGGAAATGAAAGGCAAGGGGACGGTGGTGTTCAGTCTGGGTTACTCGCACCCGATCGAGTATCCGCTGCCGAGCGGCGTGGATTGCGCGGTGGATGCGAAACTGACGCGGCTGACGCTGAACGGGATTGACCGGCAGAAAGTCGGCCAGGTGGCGGCGGAGATGCGGTCGCTGCGTCCGCCCGATCCGTATAAGAACAAGGGCGTGCGGTATGCCGGCGAGCGGTTGAAGAAGAAGGTTGGCAAGACGGGCGCTAAATAGCAGGCGATAGTCGTTGGTCGTTCGCGGGTCTCGGTTGGCTAACGACTAACGACCGACGACTGAAGACGAACGACCTGAGGGTTTCAAGATGCTGAAAATAGCTTCGAAGAATCAGACGCGGCAGCGGGTGCACGATCGTATCCGGAAGAAAGTGATGGGTACGCCGGAGCGTCCGCGGCTGAATGTGTACCGGTCGCTGAACCATATTTACGTTCAGTTGATTGACGACCTGAAGGGCGTCACGCTGGCTGCGGCTTCAACTGCGGACGACCGGAAGGGTGCGCGCGTGACGGGCGGCAACGTGGCGTCGGCGAAGATGGTTGGAAAAAAGATTGCCGAACTAGCCAAACAGAAGGGCGTCACCAAGGTGGTGTTCGATCGTGGTGGATACATTTACCACGGCCGGGTCAAAGCGGTGGCCGATGCAGCGCGCGAAGCGGGATTGCAGTTTTAGATTTGGTAATTGGGTAATTTTGTAATTTGAAAACCTAGACGACTTTCAAATTAGATAATTACCCGATTACAAAATTACAAAATGGAAACGAGACTTAAGAATGCCAAGAGTACCGAAAAAACTCGATGCGGGTTCGTTCCAGTTAAAGGACCAGGTGGTCTCGATTAACCGGGTGACGAAGGTGGTCAAGGGCGGCAAGAACATGTCGTTCGCGGCGCTGGTGGTGGTGGGCGATCCTTCGGCGGCGGTGGTTGGTTTCGGATCCGGCAAAGCGAAGGAAGTTCCGCAGGCTATCCGCAAGGGGATCGAGGCGGCGAAGAAGAATTTGATGAGGATCAACCTGACCCAGACGACGGTGCCGCATACGGTGCTGGGACGTTTTGGCTCGGGAATGGTGCTGCTGAAGCCGGCGCCGGAAGGCACGGGTGTGATTGCGGGCGGAGCGGTACGGGCAGTGATGACGTCGGCGGGCGTTCAGAATGTGTTGACGAAATCGATTGGCACGACCAATCCGCATAACGTGATCAAGGCGACGTTCGACGCGCTGAAGCAGCTCAAGAGCCGGGAAGCCGTCGCGGCACTGCGGGGCAAGTCGGTGGAGGAGCTGTAAATGACAACCAAGACATCGAAATCGGTGGCGAGCGGCAAGATCCAGTTGAAGTGGGTGCGGTCGGTGATCTGCACTCCGGTAAAACATAGGAAAGTTGTCAAAGGGCTGGGGTTTACCCGGCTGAACCAGGTGATTGAGCGGCCCGATACGGCTGCGATTCGCGGTATGGTCAAGAAGGTGCCGCATCTGGTGGAGATAGTAAAGTAAGGTCTCAGGTGTTAGGTGTCAGGTCTCAGGGAAACCTGCGACCCTAGTAAATGACAGATTTTGGACGGGAGTCAGCCATTAGCAATCTAAGAGTCAGCGGGATTCGGTTTTCCTGAGACCTGACACCTTGGACCTGAGACCTGACCCGCAGGAACATTATGAATTTATCGACAATACGGGCACCCAAGAAGTCAACGGAAAAGCGGAAGCGAGTCGGACGCGGTATGGGGTCCGGCATGGGCAAGACATCCACGCGCGGTCACAAGGGGCAGTGGTCACGATCGGGTGCGCGGCTGATACGCGGGTTTGAAGGCGGCCAGATGCCGTTGCACCGGCGCGTGCCGAAGCGCGGTTTCACAAATATTTTCCGCGAGGAATACGACGTCGTGAACATCGACCGGCTGGCGGCGCTCGGCGAAACCGAAATCACGCCCGAGTCGCTGAAGAAGGCGGGCGTGGTGAATGGCAAGTCACCGGTTAAAATCCTGGGCAACGGCGAACTAACGGTGGCGATCACGGTCCATGCCCACAAGTTCTCGAAGTCGGCGCAGGAAAAAATCACCAAGGCGGGCGGCAAGTTTGAGGTCTTGCAGTAATGCTCGAAAAGCTGTCGAACATCTTCCGGGTTCCCGACCTTCGCAAGCGCGTGCTCTTCACGCTCGGCCTGCTGGCGGTGTATCGCATCGGCGGCCACATCCCGACGCCGGGGATCAACGGCGACCGGCTGGCGCAGTTCTTCGAGCAGAACCGGGGCTCGGTGCTGGGCTTTGTGGATCTGTTCAGCGGCGGCAACCTGCGGCGGCTCACGATTTTCGCGCTGGGCATCATGCCGTACATTACGGCGTCGATCATTCTGCAGTTGCTGACGGTGGTGTATGAGCCGCTGGCCAAACTGCAGAAAGAAGGCGAACTGGGCCGGAAGAAAATCACGCAGTGGACGCGCTATCTCACGGTGGTTTTGAGTGCGGTGCAGTCATTCGGCATTGCCATCAGCCTGCAGAAAGCGGGCGATTTCGTCAACACTCCCGGGCCAAGCTTCATCCTGATGACCATGCTAACGCTGACCACGGGCAGCGCTTTCATCATGTGGCTGGGTGAGCAGATCACCGAGCGCGGCATCGGCAACGGCATGTCGCTGCTGATTTTTGCGGGCATCGTGGTCGGGCTGCCGCGTGGCGTTATCGATCTCTACCAGAAGGCGAGCACCTCGGCTTGGGGAGTATTCACGGCCCCGGCCATCCTGATGCTTCTGGTGCTGATGATCGCGGTGGTGGCGTTCATCGTTTTTGTGGAACGCAGCGAGCGGCGGATTCCGGTGCAGTATGCCAAGCGCGTGGTTGGACGCAAGGTGATGGGCGGGCAATCCACGCACCTGCCGCTGCGGGTGAATGCCGGCGGCGTAATGCCGGTGATTTTCGCGTCTTCGATTCTGGCCTTACCGCAGATGCTGGGGGCGGCGTTCCACAACAACAAGGTGGTCGGCCCGCTTCTGGACGCGATGCGCTGGGGTGAGCCGCTGTACACCTTGCTCTATGCCACAGGGATCGTTTTCTTTGCCTACTTCTATATCTCGATCGTGTTCAATCCGAACGAGGTCGCGGACAACATGCGGAAGTGGGGAGGCTTTGTTCCTGGCATCCGGCCCGGGAAGCGGACTTCGGACTTCATCAACGATGTTCTCACCCGGATCACGCTGGTGGGCGCGGCCTACCTGATTCTGATTTCGCTGATTCCGGAATGGATGATTGCGGGTATCAAGCTGAACCACCTTCCGCTGCTGGGGCGAATCTTTGAGAACCTGCCCACCTGGATGACGAACGGCCTGGGAGTGAATTTTTATTTTGGCGGCACGTCGCTGCTGATCGTGGTTGGTGTCGCGATGGACACGGTCACGCAGATTGAGGCGCAGCTGATCATGCGGCACTACGATGGATTCACGCCGAAGAGCGGACGGATTCGCGGACGCCGGACTTGGTGATAAGGAAAAGTTCTCAGTTCCAGGTTCTCAGTTCTCAGTGAGAAGCGTCGGAATTAATACTGAGAACCGAGAACTGGGAACTGAGAACTGATTTTGCAGGCGCGGAGCGGGACGATATTTCCGCGACGGGAAATACGAGTAAAAGGGGCCATTTCGATGGCCAACGAGTCGGCCAACGAGACCGCGCGAAATATCGGACCGGTGATTCTTCTGGGGCCTCCCGGGGCCGGGAAGGGCACCCAGTCCAAACAGATTGTCGACCGTTACGGTGTCCCGCAGATATCGACGGGTGATCTTTTACGGGATCACGTAGGGCGTGGCACCGAGCTCGGCCTTGAAGCCAAGGCGATCATGGCGCGAGGCGAACTGGTTCCTGACGAGTTGATGTGCGGCATCGTGGCCACCCGGCTGCGGGAAGCCGATTGTCAACGCGGATTTGTGCTGGATGGCTTTCCACGGACAGCCGCCCAGGCAGGATGGCTGGACGCTTTCCTGGAAAAAGAGGTCTTTGAAAAATCGGAGAAGTGTCCGCCGGTTGTGATCCAGTTGCTCGTAGACTATACTCAATTACTGCTACGGCTTACCGGGCGGCGTTCGTGTCCCACCTGTGGACGGATCTATAACATTCACTTTCAGCTACCTCTCGTCGACGAGTTGTGTGATGTGGATGAATCCAAGCTGGTGATCCGCAACGACGATCGCGAAGAAGTTATTTCCGGGCGATTGGCCGCCTACGACTCGCAGACCAGGCGGGTAGCGGATTACTACCGGGCGCAGAGGCGACTGGTAGCGATCAATGCGGACCGGCCGATGGAAGATGTTACGGCGCAGATTTTCGGCGTGATTGACAGTCATTGCAAGGCTGGATGCCAGTAGCGGAACGGCGAAGCTAGAATCGACGAAGTTAGAGTCGACGAAGTTAGAGTCAATGATGAGTTTTGGAGAAGACCGGATCATCCGCAAGTCGCCGGAAGAGATCGAAAAGATGAGGCGGAGCGGGAAGATGGTCCGCCAGGTTCTGAACCACTTGAAAGGTGTAGTGGCGGCCGGCGTTACGACGATGGACCTGGAGAAGGCCGCTGAGAAACTGATCGCGGAACTCGGGGCGGCGCCGGCGTTCAAGGGATATTACGGCTATCCATGTGTCCTGTGCACTTCGATCAATGAAGAGATCGTGCACGGTATCCCGTCGGAAAAGCGGGCGCTGAAAACGGGGGACATCGTTTCCATCGACTGCGGAGTGGTATACGACGGGTATTACGGAGACGCGGCCATCACGGTGCCGGTGGGCGATGAGTTGACAGCGGAATTGAAGAAGCTGCTCGAGGTGACCGAGGCTTCGCTGTACAAGGGCATCGAGCAGGTAAAGATCGGCAACACGGTTGGACACGTTGGGTCGGCGATCCAGAAGCACGTGGAAGCGAACGGGTTCAGCGTGGTGCGGGAATTTGTGGGGCATGGCATCGGGACCAAGCTGCATGAAGCGCCGCAGATTCCGAACTTTGGCAAGAAGGGTCAGGGCGCGGAGTTGACCGAAGGCATGGTCCTGGCGATTGAGCCGATGGTGAACTCGGGGCGTCCGGAGACCAAGGTTTTGAGCGATAAGTGGACGGCCGTAACGCTCGACGGCAGTTACAGCGCGCACTTTGAGCATTGCGTGGCGGTAACTCGAAAAGGGCCGGTGATTTTGACGCAGTAGAGGCTCTTAGCTTTTAGCTCTTGGCCTTTAGCTAAAAGCCAAGAGCTAACAGCTAAAGGCTTTTTAAGGAGTCGATGAGTAAAGAGGACGCGATTGAAGTGATGGCAACGGTGGTCGAACCGCTGCCCAACGCCATGTTCAAGGTGGAGCTCGAAAACAAGCACCAGGTACTGGCGCATGTTTCCGGCAAGATGCGGAAGAACTTCATACGAATACTGCCGGGAGACAAAGTCGCGGTCGAACTTTCTCCATACGATCTGAATCGCGGGCGCATTGTGTACCGCTACAAGTGACGCCGTTTTGCGGGCGTGAGCGAAGCGGGAGCCCGCAGGCGTCATCCCTTCGGCTGGCTCAGGGCAGGCTCTGAGCGAAGCGAAGGATCTGGAAGAATATGCAGTTGCCGTTCCTGAGAACTGACAACTGAGAACTGAGAACTGGTTTATGAAGGTCAGGGCATCGGTCAAGAAGATTTGCGACAAGTGCAAGGTCATCCACCGCAAGGGAGTAGTGCGGGTGATCTGCGAAAATTCGAAACACAAACAGCGTCAAGGTTAGTGAAAGCTAAAGGCTAAGAGCTAAGAGCTAAAGGCCAAGAGAGGGATCATGGCTCGTATTGCAGGCGTCGATCTTCCGCGCAACAAGCACGCGAATATCGCGCTCACTTACATCTACGGCATCGGCAATTCGCGCGCGGCGCGCATTCTGGACGCGGCGAAAGTGGACCCGATGAAGAAAGTGCAGGACCTCGCGGAAGATGAGGTCAACCGCATTCGCCAGGTGATCGAGGCGGAAGGCGCGGTGGAAGGCGATCTGCGCAAAGACGTTTCGATGAACATCAAGCGGCTCATCGAAATCGGCTCCTATCGCGGATTCCGTCATCGCCGCAACCTGCCGGTTCGCGGGCAGCGCACGCACACCAACGCTCGTACCCGCAAAGGTCCGCGCAAAGGCACGGTGGCGCAGAAGAAGAAGACGGCAAAAGCGTAAAGAATCAGGTCTCAGGTCTTAGGTGTCAGGTCTCAGAAAAATCGAGACCTTCCTGAGACCTGACACCTAAGAACTGAGACCTACTAAATGGCAAAACCAGTAGCAGCAGCAGCAGGCGGCGCCGCGGCGCCCGAGAAAAAAGGCAAGAAGAAGCAGTTCAAAAAGAAGGAGCGCAAGCACGTTCCACACGGACTGGTGCACGTGCAGGCCTCTTTCAACAACACCATCGTGACCATCTCGGACATGACCGGCAATGTGCTGGCGTGGAAGAGTTCGGGCTCGTTGGGTTTTCGTGGGTCCCGCAAGGGGACTCCGTTTGCGGCGCAGCAGGCCGCGGCAAACGCCGCCAGCATGGCGCGCGATCACGGAGTGCGCACGGTGGATGTACGGGTGAGCGGTCCGGGATCGGGGCGGGAGTCGGCGGTGCGCGCGCTGGCCTCGGCGGGAATCGAAGTGCGGTCCATTAAGGACACGACGCCGATTCCGCATAACGGTTGCAGGCCGCCGAAACGGCGGAGAGTGTAAGGACAGTTCCCAGTTCCCAGTTTTCACTTCTCACTGAGAACTGGGAACTAGGATTTTTTCAATCGGGACGAAAGGGTCGCCACCCCGTAAACCGATTTCATAAGGAGAAAAATGGCACGTTATACCGATGCAGTGTGTCGTCTCTGTCGCCGGGAAGGGATCAAGCTCTTCCTCAAAGGCACGAAGTGCTTCAGCGACAAATGTCCTATTGAGAAGCGCAACTTCGCTCCCGGACAACACGGGAAAGACAAGAAGACCAAGGTTGTAGGCTACGGTCTGCAGTTGCGCGAAAAACAGAAAGCCAAACGCATCTACTTCACCCAGGAGGGCCAGTTCCGGAATTACTTTGAGAACGCGGTCAAGTCCAAGGGTGTGACGGGCGCGAAGCTGCTGGAGCAACTGGAGCGGCGTTTGGACAACGTGGTCTTCCGGCTGGGCTTCGGCATTTCCCGCCGCCAGGCGCGCCAATTGGTGCGTCACGGGCACGTGCAGGTGAATGGACGCAAGGTGAACATCCCTTCGTGCGAGGTCAGCGTGGGAGAAGAGATTGCGATTCGCGAGAGCAGCCGCAAGGTTCCGATTCTCGAAATCGCGAGGGATTTTGCCAGCCATCAGCCGGCGCCGGTGTGGCTCGAGATCGATCGCGAAAACTACAAGGGGCGCGTGATTGCGCTCCCGAAACGCGAAGACATCCAGTTGCCGGTGAATGAGCAGCTGATTGTGGAACTTTATAGCAAGTAGTTCTGCGTCGTTCGCTGTTCGCTTTTCGCTAGAACCGGCGACCCGCTGAGGATGAGCGACTAGCGAACAGCGACCGACGACCAACGACTGATTTTTGGCCTACTATTCGTGCCAGATCAGCCCGTTGTGGCGCTTGATCCGAACGTTGTAAAAGGGCCGGTTCGGAGAGCCACGGCGGAGCCACATGGCCGAGAGGAGAAACACACAATGCTCTGGAGAGGTTTTCAGAAACCGAAGCGGCTGGCGAGCGATACCAGTTCGCTCACCGACAAATACGGGATGTTCTGGGCGCAGCCGTTTGAGCGCGGATTTGGCACCACCATCGGCAACGCGTTGCGGCGCGTGATGCTGAGTTCGATCGAAGGCGCGGCCGTTACCGCGGTGAAGATTGAGGGTGTGCTGCATGAGTTCCAGTCGATTCCGGGTGTGGTCGAGGATGCGACGGACATCATCCTGAACATGAAGCAGGTCCCGTTCAAACTGGCGGGAGACGGTCCCAAGGCGATCTACCTGCGCGCCGATCAGCCGGGCGTGGTTACCAGCGGCATGATCGAGGCCGACGGCGATGTGGAAGTGCTCGACAAGGAAATTTACATAGCGACGGTGAGCGAGGGCGGCAAGCTCGATATGGAAATGCGCCTGAAGCGCGGCCGCGGTTACGTTTCCGCGGACAAGAATTTCGAGGACGATCTGGGCATCGGATTCATTCCCATCGACTCCGTGCACACGCCGGTGCGCAAGTGCAATTACACCGTCGAAGCTGCGCGTTTGGGACAGATCACCGATTACGACAAGCTGACGGTCGAGGTCTGGACGAACGGTTCGATCACTCCTGGCGATGCACTGGGATTGTCGGCGAAGTTGATTAAAGATCACATGAATATCTTCATCAACTTCGAAGAGGAGATTGAAACGGCGTCGGCGAGCGAAGAGCGCAGGCCCGAGATCAAGAACGAGAACCTGAACCGTTCGGTTGAGGAACTCGAACTCTCGGTGCGCAGCTATAACTGCTTGAAGAACGCCAACATTCAGTCGATCGGCGAACTGGTGCAGAAGACCGAAGCCGAGATGCTGAAGACGAAGAATTTTGGACGGAAGTCGCTGAACGAGATCAAGGAGATCCTCACCTCGATGGGTCTGAGCCTGGGCATGAAGATCGACGAGCACGGAAACGCTGTACCAGGACCGACTTCGAACCAGGTGCTGCCCGCTTCGGCGTACGGCGATAACGATCTGTAGAAACGCAGTTGCCAGTGGCCAGTGGTCAGTTGCCAGTAAGACCTGACTCCACGAGCCACCGGCTGCTGACTAACAACCCACTGGCAACTCGCCACTGGCAACTGACAACTGGGGTTCAGACATGCGTCACAAAGTTGCGGGATACAAGTTAGGACGGACTACTTCGCACCGGCGCGCCATGCTGCGCAACATGGTCACGTCGATCATCATGGAAGAACGCATTGAGACGACCGCGATCAAGGCCAAGGCGGTGCGTCCGCAGGTCGAGAAGATGATCACCCTGGGAAAGAAAGGCGATCTGGCGGCGCGACGGCAGGCGGCAGCCTATTTGATGACGGATGAAGCGGTCCGCAAACTTTTCGATACTGTGGCTCCGCGCTTCGGCGACCGCAAGGGCGGCTATTTGCGGATCGTTCGCACCGCCTGGCGGAAGGGCGACGGGGCCGAAAAGGCGTTCATCGAACTGCTGGGTAGCGAGCAGGTGCTCGACGAAAAGCGCCAGAAGCGCGCCGAAATCCGCGCCAAGCGCGCCGAGGAAAACCGCAAAGCGATGGAACATGCCGACGAGGAAGCGCAGGCGCAGAAGGATATCGCCAACGCTGAGGCCGAGGGTAAGACTGAGGGCGGCGACAAGAAAGAGTAATTAGTGTGGAGACGCGGCTCGCCGCGTCTCAGTTTCAGCGAGCCTAGAGTTTTCGGAACCTAAGCAAGGGCGTCCACTTCGGACGCCTTTCTTATGTGTGCCGAGCATGTTCGACAGCTCGAGGGTGAAAGTCCCTTTGACAACCTGATGGAGGTGAAGTCATAGCGAAGCGCAAGGGTGAAATCACACTCGCCGCGAGGCGGGGCCTGAAAG